>DCFV01000243.1:39909-42354 GCA_002314435.1 Acidobacteriaceae bacterium UBA1795
TACGCCCTCGGCGACGGCATACTGGGCGTGCGCAAGAACCGCCTGGCGCGCAATGCAGCACGCTGCGTGGCGGAGATTTCCGTGCTGGCGGCCCTGCCCTGGACGTGGATTCCGTTCGCTGCTGTCGCTGCGCTGGAGTTCTACTTCGCGTTTGAGCAGGACTGGCTGTTTCCGCGCACGCTCAAGCCCGGCGTGGTGCTGGCGCGGCTTGCTTACGCACTCACGGTGCCGTGGGTCGTCACCGCGTGGTATCTGAAAGGCGCAGTCACCCGCGCCAACCCCACCACCAACGCGCAGAACGCCGTTAGCTAATCCGCGGAGGCTACTTGCTGGCGACTGCACGCGCCAGCACGATCTGCTGCTGATCGGCCGCAGCCACCTTCTGGTAGAAGTCGTGCAGCCCTGCGTAATCGCCGGGCGCCAGAATGGCGAGCCCGATCCCTAGCACGCGTTTCACGGTCACGGTACCTGCAGCTGTGTCGGAGTCAATCTTCAACGCAGCGTGCCCCGGCCACTGGATGCTCTGCGCCTGCGGCGCGCTCTGCACCACGAATCCTGTGGGCAGGTGGTAGACCACCTCGTCGGATTTCGCATAAGCATAGTACAGGTCCACCGGCATGGCTCGCTTCTCCTCGCTCACGAACGGATGCTTCGCGTTAGCCTCAAAAAACTGCCCCGGTAGAAACGTCCGTTTCGCTGTCCCCGTGCCCAGCGTGCCACTGATCCTCACCGTCGCCACAAGGTTCGACTCGTAGTCGTCCAGCGCCAGAAAATGATCGAACTCGCCCTGCACTCCCTCGGGCAACGTCCCATGCACCCACTCATTGAACTGCTTGCGCACCTCGCTCTCGTCGTTGCGCAGCGCAATCTGCCGCCAGTGCAGTGCCTCCTGCCCCGACAACACAACGCGGATCGATCCTTGCACGCCGCCGGACTCGTCCAGCGTGAGGTCCACAACGCGCGACACCAATGTCGCCCGGTAGTCCGGTTGCGGCATGCGCCCGATCACCGCACTCTTGGCAGCGTAGCGCATTCCCGACGTGATCATGTGCCCCCAATACAGCATGCCAAACGGGCACATCTTCTGACCCGGATCTAGGAAGACTTCCTTGCCGTCCAACTGGGCCACCGCGACGTAATCGTCCAGTTGCTCGGTTGACATCAGATTCTCGTCAAACACAGCGCGCGCTCGATTCGTTACCCGCATCGGCTCTACATTGAGCCCCACCGCACGGCACAGCGTCACGAACAAAAGCGTCAGCTCATCGCCGCTTCCCTCTTTGAGCTTCCATAGGTCCTCGACCGTCTGCGCTTCCTTGATCTTTTCCTTCTTGCGCTCGACCTCAGTGCGCTGGCGCGTGAAGTCAGTATTCTGCATCTGCATCGCGGCGGCGTAGATCTTGCGCGCCTTCGCCGTCTCCGAGTCGCCGGGCGCAACCAGCGATTCGGCAGCCTTCTTCAGCGCGCCCGTTGGCTTGGTCACCTCGCGCAGCGTATCGGCCCACTGCTTGCCCGCCGCCTCCCAGAACGCGGTCTTGCTGGAGTATGACGAGTTGAAGAACAGCACCCTCCACTTGAGCGTGTTGAGCGGTGGCATCCAATCCTCATCCGGCACTGGCGGAACGTCGCTCACGTCGAGGGTATAGGTGTCATGCTTATCCTTGACGACCTTCGCCCCCGCGCCGAGCTGGGATACATAACTCATGGTCCACGAGGCAAGCGACCGGAATTCATAGTGCGCGCAGTGCACAAACGTGTCCTGCTGTACCATCCACGTCGGCGCGTCAACAAAGCTCTTGAACTTCTCCTTCATCCGGTACTCGAGAATGCTGCCCACCTCCACGTTCGGCAGCGTGAACACCAACTTATGAAGCTCCAGGTCCCTGGTCTTCACAGTCACTAGGTTCGACGGCTTTTCCGTCATGGGAATTACCGTGCCGTCGGCGTGAATTGTCCGCGCTTCGATCTCCGGAATTTTTTCGATGTCCGGGTCGTAGGAGACGTTCACTGTCGCCATCTCCTTGCCCTTCTCGGTCAGCACCTTGATGCGCTGATAATAACTGCGCGACGTGTCGTGTTGGTCCGCTATGTCTTCAACGTAGAGATAGACCGCCGCAGCGCCCGGCGCTTTTGGCTCCGTGGTCATTCGGAGCTCTTCCTGGGTTGGATCCTTGAATTGTGCGGAAAGCGTGAGAGGAGACAGCAAGGCAACGAAGATAAGTACGTGCGCCCGAGCGGCACGGATATCCATGACCCGATCCTTCTGCAAAATTTATAGGACTTTGCGCAAGAAGTAATGTTCGAGGAATTCTACTCCCTCGAACGCAGGGAGCGGGTTCAGGCGCAGCACAGCTTGGATCAGACCAAACTGGCTGCGCTGCGTTCGTGCTCGTATTAGCTCGCCGGCGGTCCGGGAAGCGCGCCCAGTTGCTGCAACAGACTTAG
>DCFV01000048.1 GCA_002314435.1 Acidobacteriaceae bacterium UBA1795
AGCTTTTGTTGACTTCGCGCGTAGCTGAACACCACGTGGTGTCCAGAACGGGCGAAGATTGTTCCGAGCCTGCCGCCCATCAACCCCAACCGAGAATGCCGATACGCATATGGCTCCTCCTTCATTTGATTGTTTGAGCGGCACCCCGGCGTTCTGCTGTTGTGCTGCTCAACGACCGGTCATCTTCTCAATTTGCTCGGGATACCGTGCGCCTTCCACCGTGATCCCAGAGGCAGCGCTTTCAATTGCGCTCAGATCTTCGGCGGATAGTTCAAGCGCAGCGGCTCCGATGTTCTCTTCCAGACGATGTAGCTTTGTGGTGCCCGGGATGGGAACAATCCACGGCTTTTGAGCCAGCAGCCAAGCCAGTGCGATCTGAGCCGGTGTCGCCTTCTTTCTTGCGGCGATCTGTCCGAGTAGATCAACAAGAGCCTGATTCGCTTTCCGAGCCTCGGGCGTGAACCGCGGCAGGATGTTGCGGAAGTCGGTCTTATCGAACTCGGTATTCTGATCGATCTTGCCAGTCAGGAAGCCTTTGCCCAACGGGCTGTACGGAACGAAACCGATGCCGAGTTCTTCGAGCGTGGGCAGCACTTCGGCTTCGGGGCCGCGCGTCCACAACGAATACTCACTCTGCAGGGCCGTTAGCGGCTGGACGGCGTGAGCGCGACGGATGGTCGCAGGTGCGGCCTCGGACATTCCGAAGTGCTTCACCTTGCCTTCCTGAATCAGCTCCTTGACGGTTCCGGCCACGTCCTCGATGGGGACATCGAGATCCACCCGGTGCTGATAGAAGAGATCGATGGCGTCGATCTTCAGGCGCTTGAGCGAGGCTTCCGCGACTTGGCGGATGCGTTCCGGCCGGCTGTTGAGTCCCTGCCAGCCCGGGCTTCCATCAGGATTGAGATTGAAGCCAAACTTGGTGGCGATCACCACTTTGCCATGAAAGGGAGAGAGGGCTTCGCCCAGAAGTTCCTCATTCGTGAACGGGCCATAGACCTCGGCGGTGTCGAAGAAGGTGATTCCGCGTTCAACGGCAGCACGGAGGACACCGATCATCGCCTGCTTGTCTGGCGGCGGGCCGTAAGAAAAGCTCATGCCCATGCAACCAAGTCCGAGGGCAGAGACTTCGAGATTGCTCTTGCCTAATTTGCGCTTCTGCATTGTTACTCCTGTGACTGACTAACACGGTTCTGGAACGAGTGGCCGCTCGGCGAACAAGTGCGCGTTGTGCAGCGATTACTCGGATTTGAGCGAGGCCATATCGATGGAGAAGCGATACTTCACATCCGACTTGGCCAACCGTTCGTAGGCTTCGTTGAGCTTCTGGATGGGGATGACCTCGACGTCCGATGTGATGTTGTGCTTGCCGCAGAAGTCCAGCATCTCCTGGGTCTCTGCGATGCCGCCGATGAGCGAACCGGAGAAGCTGCGGCGTGCGAAGAGAAGCCCGAAGACGGAGACTGGGAGCGGCTTTTCCGGTGCGCCTACCATGGTGAGGTTGCCGTCGCGGCGGAGCAGGTTGATATAGGCGTTGACGTCGTGTTCGACGGCAACGGCGTCGAGGATGAAGTCGAAGCTGCCGACGTGCTTGGCCATCTCATCGGCGTTGCGTGAAATGACGACTTCATCGGCCCCGAGTCGGAACGCGTCATCTTTCTTACTGGGGGATGTTGTGAAGACGACCGTGTGGGCTCCGAGTAAATGCGCGAACTTGACGCCCATGTGGCCGAGTCCGCCGAGACCGACCACGCCAACCTTCTTACCCTTGGTCACGCCCCAATGACGCATGGGCGAGTAGGTGGTGATTCCGGCGCAGAGCAGGGGTGCGGTTCCGGCGAGATTGAGATTCGACGGAATGCTGAGCACGAAGCGCTGGTTGACGACGATGCTGTCAGAGTAGCCACCGTATGTGACGCCCCCGATGTGCTTGTCGGGAAAGTTGTAGGTGAGGGTCATATTTGGGCAGAACTGCTCCAAGCCTGCCTTGCACTCGGGGCAAGTGCCGTCGGAGTCGACCAGGCAACCGACACCTGCGAGATCGCCAGGCCTGAACCTGGTAACTGCGGAGCCGACCTTTGTGACGCGCCCGACAATTTCATGGCCGGGGACGCAGGGGTAGACGGTCGGCATTAGGCCGCTCCACTCATTGCGGGCCTGATGGAGATCTGAGTGGCAAATGCCGCAGAAGAGAATCTCGATCTGCACGTCGTGCTCGGACGGATCGCGCCGCGTTATGGTGGTGGAAACGAACGGGGATGTTGCGCTGGCAGCCGAATAAGCTTTTGCTTTGTACATGGGGATAGCCTTTTCCATTTCGGGTTGAGTGAAATGCGTGGTGCTGTATACGATGCGCACCGACCTTTTGGGGATTGCGGTCGTGCGGCTCGCATCTATGCATTGTGGGGTTAACCAGGATCAACTTCCCTGGGGTAGTGAGTTTTCCACTTAGCCACTGGCCGTGTCGAGCGTCTACTGCGCGGCCAAATCCGCGCGGCTTTCTCATGAATAAGGGTACGGAAATGTCGCGGATCGGCGATAGTCCAATCCTGCCTATTTTTTGCCTATTCCTCTTGCTCCGAAGATTTTTGCATAGTCATATCGAGCTATCACTAGGTTGGAAAAGAGGAGGAGATTGAGGTCAGCGTAACCAAGCTCTTGGAAGCAAAAAGTGGTACTGGCGTTGCCTGTAGTGCGTCCTGGACTGATTTGGCCATCAACATTGCAGCGCATCCTGATGGGGAAGGCAATGCCCAACGGAATTACCAAACGCGAGAGCCTCCGGGAAAAGCGCCGATATATGATGCGTGCATATGATTGCGCGCATTAAGCATTGGGCCGATTCGGCGGTGTCGGGCTTTTTTCAGCCTCTTGCTATCGCATTGGTTTTCCTTCTCGTCGCTCTGCTTTGGACCTTTCTTCTTCAGCACGTGATGGCGTACCCGTTCGTGTTT
>DCFV01000202.1:0-8226 GCA_002314435.1 Acidobacteriaceae bacterium UBA1795
TCTCTTCCTGGTCGCGCTGCTCAAAGACGTGACGAACGCGAATGAGCACCGTCCACGCAACCACCGCCACAGCAGCAGCCACGGTGAGCGAGAACAAGAGCAGCAGCTTCTGGCGCAGGCTCATGGCGCGTCCTCCAGCGACGCGTCTGCCAGGTCCGGCGAGCCATCAGAACTCAGGCACAGATCGCGCACCCGCGCTCCCACTGCATACGCGCGTGGCAGCGCCAGCAGAGGAATAAGCGTATGCCGGTCAAGTGCCTCGCGCTCCGCCTTGTAAAGCGCCGCCGGATTGTCGCCGACCCCCGCCATCGGCTGGCCTGCCGCGCGCAGCAGCGCATCCAGTGCGGCCGCAGGCGCACCGCCGGTGAGCGGCAAGCGACGCAGCGCAAGGTTTGTGGGCTGCACGCTCGCGGCAACCATCTGTACATTGAATCCCACTGCGCGCAAATCCAGCGCAATGCGCTGCGCCGCCAGTTGCAGCGTGCCGCCGCCGTCCGCATTCATCGTCAATGGCGGAGTAGAGAGGCCGCCGCGCAGCGCCTGCGCTTTGTTCAAATCCTGCTCGGCGGGAAATAGAAATCCGTAGCCGGAAAGCGACTGCGGCAGCAGGCTCGCGGACATCTCGCCCTGCTTTTGAAAAATCACATTCTCGAGCGAGCTGCGATCCACCGCCGCGGCAATGGCTGCACGCAGCATCGGGTTTGCGAGCGGCCCCGCGTCGTTCACCTGCAATGCGAGCAACTCGGCGTCCGGTTGCGCCGCCACATTCAGCCGCTGCTGCTGCGCCTGCCGCAGCAGCTCCGCCGGAGCCTCCACCACATCCGCGCGGCCCACGCTCAGGTCCAGCCACTGGTCGCGCAACGTGCGATGCACGCGCAGTTCGACGGTATCGGCAAACGGACGCCCCCGCCAGCACCCCTCGTTCGCGATCAACGTGAGCACGCCGTTGACGAAACCCGCCACCTGAAACGCTCCCGTGCCGGCACTGCCGCCCGGCGTCTTGCCATCCGCTCCAATCGTCAGCGCGAGCAGAAACTCGTCGCCCGCCAGCAGCGCCGGAAGATTCGGCATCGGCGCATCGCTCACAAACACCACCGACGAGCCCACCGCGCGCAGTTGCGACCACGGACACGCGCTCGCGCATGCCGCCTGCAGCGCGGCCACTGCATTCACTGAGGTCAGCAACGTTCCATCGTGAAAGTGCACCTTCGGTCGCAGCCGAAACTGCCACCGATGATCGTTGTTGTCCGAACTCCACTCGACCGCCAGCCCGGGCTGCACCGCACCGCGCGCGTCGAACGTGGTGAGCCCGTCGAAGACCAGCCGACGCGCCAGTCCGCCTGGCCGCTGCCACGGATCGCCCTCCGCCTCCACGCGCAGCGTGCCGCCATAGTGCGGCCGCGTGCGCGCCGCGGCGGGCAGCGCGAGCGCAATCAACGCACAGCTAATCGCAAAGCGCCGTAACACGGTCCACCTCGTATCGATCCCCTGCGCCGCGCACCACCACGTATACGCTCTTGCCGTCCGGTGCGGTCCACAACGCCGTAACAGAGCCCTCCACGGCGAGCGGAGCACTCGCAGGCACCGCCTCCAGCGCGGGCAACTCATACGCGCGCAGGCTGTCGCTCGCAGCCGCGCCCGAGCTCGACGCAATCACCTGTACGCCCGCACCGCAGCCCGACTGCACCACCGCAAAGTCGCTGCCCCAGTCGCGCGTGCCGCTTACGTTTTTAAGTCCACCGCTCTCCGCCAACTGGACCTTGCCGTCCACCCCGCCCAACAGCAGCGCCGCGTTGCCCGCCGCGCGCGACACCAGTGCAGCCGCGTAGAACGGCGGAAGGTCCACTCCCAGATTGGGTGTCACCACGCCAGTGAAGGAGTTGCGCGCCGCGTTGAAGAAAGCTTTCAGTTTCGTGCTCGCTTCTGAAGGCGCGATCAGCGGCCCCCATATCCATGGATCATCGCTCTCCGAGCACTGCGCGGGCCAGCCGCCTGCGGCATCGTCCACGCCAAAGCGCCCCTCGCACCGCATCGCGCCCGCGCGCGCCTCAAAGCCTTCGCCATTTGTAACGATCACGCCGCGCGGGTCTCGCGCTTCTCCACGTCTCTCCACGAACGCGAGACGCCGCGATTCGCTCCACCCATCTCCGCTCTTTGCATACAACACCAGCGCATCCGGCTCGGCGATCACGAGCCACGCGCCTTCTTCCAATGCAGCCAGCACTTGCTCAGCCGACGTAAACACCACCTGTCTCCGCAGCAGCAAGCTTCCCGCTGTTTGCGCAGGTCGCGTCGCACCGCGATCGACGCGCACCATGGCCACCTGCGTCTCGCTACCTTCCACCACTTCGGCCACCCACAGGCGCTCACGCCCAGTCTCGCTCAGCGTCACGCGAACAGTGCTCGCGCTTTCCGTGCCAGCCACCACCACGCCACGCGCCTTCAGATCCTGCGCCAGCAGCTTGCGAATCGCGGGAAGATCGTCATTGGATACGGTGGAGAGATTGCGCAGCGTGATCCGCGCCTGCCCCGGCCCCAGCAGCGCAGCAATCTGCTCGGCCAGCGCCGCAGCGGGCTGTTCCCACGGGTTCGGCACAGCAGCGGCGCGCGACACCATCGCTCCGCACACCACCAACGCCACCGCGACCCAATGCCTCAGCCTCATCGCCATCATCTTTCTGCGCAGCTTGCCGTTTGCGCGGATTATATCGTTTGCGGTGTCCACCGCCTGCTCGCGAGGAAATGCGCCGGACGAGGCAGGCTCCCCGCCCGGCACCCGCCCTCAGTGCCCGCCGCCCTTCGTATCAGGCTCGGCCTCGTTGTCCATCTCCTGCTTCACCACTGGCGCGTTCGCCATGTTCTTGAAAACGTCGTTCGCGAAGAAGAATTTCCCGTCTGTCGGCACCATGACCACCTGAATCTTGTCCGATAGCCGCTCCGCCACAATCTTGTTGATCAGCAGCGGCGACTTGTTCAACAGCGCCGCCTCGCTCGTCATGCGCTCGGCATTGGCCGCAGCAATCAGCTTGATGCGGCCGGCTTCGGCATCGGCAAAAAGGTTTCTCCGCTCCAGCTCAGCCTTCGAGTCAATGACCTTGGCTTGCGCGTCGGCCTCCGCATTCTGAATGGTCGCCTCCTTGCGCGCCTCGGCTTCCAGCTTGCTCTGCTCAATCTGCTTCTGCTTCAGCGGAAGCGTGTACTGCATCGCATCGGCCTCACCCTTGGCCGCCACCACCCTGGACTGCGCCTCGCCCTCGGCCTGCTTCACCTTCTGCACGGCCTCGGCTTCGGCTTCAAGCTCGGCAATCTTCACCTGCTTCTGCCGGATGTCGGTGTCCACGCCGAGCTGGTCGTCCTGCTGTTCCTTCAGCAGCAGACCCTCAAGGCCCTTCGAGTACTCCACCGGCAGCTGAATCTCCGCCAGCATCACCTCTTCCACCACAATGCCGTCGCCCGCCAACTTGCGCGTAATAATGCCCGCAGCCTGCGCGCGTACTTCTTCGCGCTTGGTCGAGAAGATTTCGCGCACCGTGTACTTCGGCGCCAGCTCGCGCCACGCGCTGGCCACTACCGGCGGCACCAGCTGCTTGTCTGCCGGCTGTGGCAGCCGCGCCTGCACGCTCGAAAGCCGGTTTGGATCGAGCCTGTAGCGCACCGTCACTCCGAGGCCGATGTTGAGTCCTTCGAGCGACTGCACCTGAAACCCTGCCGGCTGTGCCGCGCCCTTCGCGCTCTCCGCAACAAGGCCAGCGGTGTACAAGTGATCGCGCAAGTCGAACAGCTCGACGGAATCCACCAGCGGCGTGATGAAGTGCACGCCCGGATACAGCGTGCCCGCCAGCGTACCGCCCACCTGGCTGATGCGCACGCCACCCTTCCCGCTCGGCACCACCACAATGCTGGCCGCCACCAGCAGCGGCAGGCAGGCCGCCATCGCCAGCGCCACCGGCCCGCGCCATGCAAACTCTACCGTCTCCGCGCCGGGTTTGTCTTCCGCGGTCCCGTCCACCGCTCTTTGGCGAATCGCTACGTTCCGCTTCCAAAGCTCGAATACCGGAATCCCCACAGCGGCAGCCATCAACAGCACTCCCGCAACCGTCAACAACATCTTCAGTGCAAGCATCTCCCGCCCCTCTTTCGGTTGGTTTGCTCTTTCTGTTTGCCGGTTCCCGGCCACGGAGCAAGCAGCAGCCGGACCAGTCCTCCCAACGTCAGTTCTTCCAGCAGCAGTCCCGCTGCCACCGGCAGCAGCACTGCGCCCAATCCATTCGCGGCTTCATTCAGCAGGTTCATTGCGCGCCTCCTACTGCATCGCCGCCACAACTACCGGCAGCGTCGTCGCCAGGGTGTCGGCCGTGTCCGTGGCAGAGGCCGACGCGTTCTGGGCCGTCAGCATCGGCTCCGGACTCTGCACCGGGCGTTCGTCGAATAGCCGAGCTGTCTCCTCATTGCGCGTGCCCACCAACTCCACCGCATCACCCACCGCCACCAGCCCGTAGAGTTCCTCGAGGTCCGCCTGTGCCATGCGGATGCACCCGTGCGATGCAGCCTTGCCGATTGACTTCGGTTCGCTGGTTCCGTGGATGCCGTACCCCTGCACGCTCAGTCCCATCCAGCGCGTACCCACCGGGTTCTGAGGTCCGGGCTCAACCGTGCGGCCGTTGTGGTGGTAGACCGGGTTCATCACGCGGCGCTCGATGCTGAAGGTGCCCACCGGGCTGGGGGTGGAGGGCTTGCCCACGGCCACCGCGTAAACCTTCTTCACCTGGCCGTCTTCCACCAGAGCCAGCTTGCGGTCCTCCAGGCTCACCACGATCACCCGCCGGGGTGCCTGCTGCGCCTCAGCCTGCAACATTCCCACCGCCACTGCCGCCACCGCCACCGTGCTCCGCATCCCGCTCTTCATCGCGTCCCCCTTCGGCTTCGCCTGCTCAACGGCCTGCGCCCGGACAAAGTGCAAGCCCCGGGCCAAACATGAATCGTTGAAACCAAATGGTTTATCTGGAGGATAAGAATCGGGAGCGTGGCAGAGCTGCCACGCTGTGGGCTTGGAGACACAGGACCCGCAGGGGCGGCCAGGGCCGGAGCGGCTCTCCCGGAGCCGGCACCTATTACTTAAGTGCTGTGAGTACCCCGGTACATCACCCGAATTGGGCTATAGTACCGCTTAAGTGCAATTGCAGCAGAGTCTGTGTGCGCGTACTTTGGGTTTGATTAAAGGTGTTGCAAGGCGCACAGCTCATCCCCCGAATGGGGCTCGAGTGACCCGTAAGTGCAATTGCAACAGGATTTGGGCTCCCGTACGTTAGGTCTAGTTTCAGCAGAGCAGCAACCGGAGAGTGCAGCCTCCGGCCAACGGACGAAAGATGATCCTGGCTATCTTCCAAATCGCAGCAGTTGCGCTGATCGCGCTCTACTTCGTGATCTGGCGGTTGCGCGCTCATCGCCGCAGCCATCAATCATGGGAAGCGATGCTCGTGCGCCTGCGCCATGGCTGGAATGCCGGTGAGCTCAGCGAGCACTTCCCGTGGAAAGAAGGCCTGAACTCCTCGCCCGATGAAACCTGGGAGCGCATTCGCGGCATGCACGGCCTGTGGGCTATGTACCGCAACGCCGGAATCATGCTGGAACTGGCCGACTTTGCCGCCCGCCACATCGGCGCAGATCCGGCCCTGCTCGATACTCTGCGCACTGACGCCACTCAGATTCGACTCTGCGCCTTGCAGGCTATGGTGGGATGCGTCTTCAGCCAGGCTAGCGAGAATGTGCGCATGCGTTCCTTTCAGGTAGCCTCCATGTACACCGGAATGGCCGCCCATATGACCGAGTTCCTGCAGAACAATGCGGAAGTGGCACTGCCCAGCTTTGTGGCAGCCATGTAACTCCTCCCATTCTCCTTCACACACTCCGGCCGGCGCCTCCTCCAGCGTCGGCCGATTTGCATTGCGGCGCCACACTCTGCCGCCGGGTGTGGCGCCGCAAAATCCCGTTTTACGGAACGACACAGCAGAAGCCGCTCAGAACACTTGACAGAGGCAAAGGGAGGCGTGCAATCTTAGGCGTGGCGCAAACGATTGTGCAAGGACTTTCCTGTTGATTTCTGCCCTCGCCGCGTAGGTGATTCAGCGTGGCCCGCAGCCCGGCTCATCACAGGACATATCCTTTGCACACGCGGGCGCCTCAGCCGTCCGGCACTCTCCGCGGCCCCGCTCCAAGTCTCGTCGATTGCCGGACCGGAACAAGGCTCTGAATGCGTTCGTAGAGAAACCTGTTCGATTTACTCTCGCGAGTAAGGATTCTGTCCATGCTGGGTGTCGTTCGATCTCTCACCGCTGCGACTCTGATGAGTGCTGGCGCACTTGCGCTGGCGCAGGGCGATTCTGTAAACCACGTGGTGTTCACCAACAGCCCGACGGCGGACAGCGACTTCGACTCCGGCGGTCACGCCGTGGCGCCCAGCACGCTTGCGACCCCGAAAGACCGCCTGCCCGTGGACACGCGCACCTTTCTTTCGCCTCCCAATGCACTGCGCCTCGAATGGCGCTCGGCTGTGGGCGGCGCCTGGGACGCTGAAGTACGCCCCGCAAACGTGGACATGCGCCCCTCTTACTTCCTCGGCAACACGCTCTCATTCTGGCTCTACGCGCCGCAGGCCATAGCCGCCGCCGATTTGCCCCAGCTCCAGTTATCCGACAACGCCAACAACTTCACCGCGCCGCTCCCGCTCGGCCCGTTCGCCTCCAGCCTGCCCGCCAGACGCTGGACACAGGTGCGTATTCCCCTCCGCAGCTTTGTTTCGGCCTCCATCCGCCCGTTTGACGCACGCCTGCTGCATGGCATCAGCTTCATGCAAGGCGAAGCCGACGGCCAGCCGCACACGCTGTTGGTGGATGAAATCCGCATCGGCGCCGACGTGGCGGCCGCCGCGCCAGGCCAGCCCAGCCCGCTGTCCGCCCCGCACGGTCTTGCGGTAAAAGCCTACGAGCGCCACGCAGACCTGAGCTGGGAGCCGAACGACGAGGACCGTCTGGCTTACACCATCGTCTACCGCTCCAGGGACGGCGGCCCATTCGAGCCGGTCGGCGTGCAGCAGCCCGGCCTTTACCGCTTCATGGACTGGGTGGGCGCGCCCGGCCTCAAGCTCTCCTACAAGGTGGCGGCTGTCGACTCCGCTTACCGCCAGTCAGCCTTCTCCTCAACCGCCGCCGCGCAGACCCGTGACCTAACCGACGACGAGCTGCTCACCATGGTGCAGGAGGAGTGCTTCCGCTACTACTGGGAGCAGGGCTCGCACCCGCAAGCCGGAATGGCTCTTGAGAGTGTGCCCGGCGACCCGCGCGTGGTGGCCACTGGAGCCAGCGGCTTCGGCATCATGGCTATCCTCGTCGGCATGGATCGCGGCTTCATCACCCGCGCGCAGGGCATGGAGCGGCTCACCCGCATCGTCACCTTCCTTGAGAAGGCAGATCGTTTCCACGGCGCGTGGGCGCATTTCATGGACGGTGGAACCGGCAAGGCCATGCCTATCTTCGGCCGGTTCGACGACGGCGGAGACCTCGTTGAGACCGCATTCCTCGTGCAGGGGCTGCTGGCTGCGCGTCAGTACGCCAACCCGCAAACCCCCGTCGAGCACGCTCTCGCCCAGCGCATTACGCACCTGTGGGAGACAGTGGAGTGGGACTGGTACGCGCGCGAGTTCAGCGGCAACGCGCTCTTGTGGCACTGGTCGCCGCAGTGGTCCTGGCAGATTCACCACAAGCTCACCGGCTTCAACGAGACCATGATCACGTATCTGCTGGGCATCGCCTCGCCCACGCACGCCATCCCTGCCGCCGCCTACTACGAGGGCTGGGCCAGCCAGTCGCAGTTTGCCGCCGAGTATCGCGAAGGCTGGGGCGGCACAAAAGAAGGCAACCACTACAGCAACGGAACCACCTATGACGGCATCCCGCTCGCCGTGGGCGTAGGCAGTGGCGGCCCGCTGTTCTTCACTCAGTACTCGTTCATGGGCCCCGACCCGCACAGGATTCGCGACCGCTACACCAACTACTTCGACAACAATCGCAACCTGGCGCTGATCGACTACCGCTACTGCGTGCGCAACCCCGGCCACTACGAGGGCTACGGCCCCGGCGTGTGGGGCCTCACGGCCAGCCTTGATCCCAACGGTTACGCCGCGCACGCGCCCAACGCGCAGGCGGACGACGGCACCATCGCTCCCACCGC
>DCFV01000202.1:8593-15963 GCA_002314435.1 Acidobacteriaceae bacterium UBA1795
GCCTTTAGTCTGGGAGCCAACTGGTTCTCGTCCAGTTATCTTGGACTCGACCAGGCACCCATCACCGTAATGATTGAAAATCATCGCAGCGGGCTGATCTGGAAGCTCTTCATGGCCAATCCGGAGATGGCCCCGATGCTCGACAAGATTGCATCTCAGCCGGCGCAGGAGGAACAACGTTGATGACCAGACCCCCCCGCAAGCCGATCACGCTCAAAGAGCTCGCGCACCTGCTGGAGCTCTCCCCGGCCACCGTCTCGCGCATCGTCAACGGACAGGCGGAGAGATACCGCATCGCCACCGAAACCAGCAAGCGTGTACTGGAGGCCGCCGAACAACACGGCTACAAGGCCAACTCCGTGGCGCGCAGCCTGCGTGAAAAGCGCACCTATACCGTAGGCGTCATCGTGCCCGAGATCAGCGAAGGTTACTCGACCTCCGTGCTGGGCGGCATTGAGGACGAGCTGCTCAAAGACGACTTCTTCTACTTTGTCGTTTCGCACCGCCACCGCCCCGATCTGCTCGCAGGCTACCCACGCCTGCTGCTGGCCCGCTCCGTCGAAGGCATCATTGCCATCGACACATATCTTGAAATCCCGCTGCACGTGCCGCAGGTGGTCGTCTCGGGTCATCACCGGCGCGAAGGCGTCATCAGCATCGAGCTGGACCACGACCACGCCGCGCAGTTGGCGCTTTCGCATCTCAAATCGCTCGGCCACCGCCACATCGCATTCATTAAGGGCCAGGCCTTCAGTTCCGATACCGAGGTGCGCTGGCAGTCAATCGTCAAGGTGGCCCAGTCACTTGAGCTCCCCATCGACCCAAACCTCGTTGTGCAATTGGAACGGCCCGAGCCCGGCCCCGGCCCCGGCGAAGAGGTCACCCGCCAACTGCTGCAGCGGAACGTGCCCTTCACCGCAATCTTCGCCTTCAACGACGTAACCGCCATGGGCGCGATCCTCGCCCTGCGCGAAGCCGGCAAGCGCGTGCCCAGGGATGTGTCGGTGCTCGGCTTCGACGACGTCCTGGCCGCTTCCACCAACAACCCGCCGCTCACCACGATTCATCAACCCCTGCGCGCCATGGGACAGGCCGCGGCCAGCACGCTGCTCGGACTCATCCGCGGCGACCTGCCGCAGCCCCATCCCGACGTCATCACCGTGCATCCGCGCCTCGTAGTGCGCAAGTCCACGGCCCACGTGCCGGCAGAGAGCTGACGCGCCCGCCGGACGCCCGATAGAGGAGAACCAATGTCGCATCCTGTTGTTACTTCGCGCCGTGTCTTTGGAACGGCCTGGTCACTTGGCCCCAGAGCCGTACTTGTTTCCGTTCTTGTTCTTGTTCCTGTTCTTGGTCTCGTTTCAGTGCAGTGCCGCGCGCAGGAGGCCTCTCCCTACGCGTCCCCCGCCACCCCCCGTGCCGCGGCGCCCGCCAACGCGCAGCTCGCTTCGCCTGAGATTGAGAAGCGCGTCGACGATCTGCTCAAGCAGATGACACTCGACGAGAAGCTCGGCCAACTCGTGCAGTATGGCGACTCGACCGACTCCGCCAGTGCCGCGCTGGCCAGCGACGCGCAGGCTCCCGGCAAGAATCCCGAGACGCACATCAAGATCGATCCCATGCAGCTGGCCTCAACCGGCCGCTTGGGCACCATGCTCAACGTGGTGGGCTCCGCACACACCCGCGCATTCCAGCAGGCAGCGGTCGAGAAGAGCCGCCTCCACATCCCGCTCCTCTTCGGCGCCGACATCATCCACGGCTACC
Organism: Acidobacteriaceae bacterium UBA1795; assembly: GCA_002314435.1. Lineage (GTDB taxonomy): Bacteria > Acidobacteriota > Terriglobia > Terriglobales > Acidobacteriaceae > Telmatobacter. Next base: position 10,358 of record DCFV01000202.1, read on the forward strand.
GCACCATCTATCCCATTCCGTTGGGCCTCGCCGCCACCTTCGATCCCACGCTCGCCGAGCAAGTCTCCCACATCTCCGCCTCTGAGGCTGTCACCGCTGGCGTGCGCTGGTTCTACACGCCCATGGTCGACATCTCGCGCGATCCGCGCTGGGGCCGCACGCAAGAGGGTGCCGGCGAAGACGCTTACCTGGGATCAGCCATGGCCCGCGCCTACGTTCGCGGCTATCAGGGCAACGACCTCTCCCGCCCCGACTCCGTGGCTGTCAGCGTCAAGCACTTTGCCGCCTATGGCGCCGCCGAGGCCGGCCGCGAGTACAACACCACCGACATGTCGCTCAGCCGCCTCCAGCAGGACTACCTGCCGCCCTACCGTGCCGCCGTCGAGGCCGGTGCGGCCACCATCATGAGCGCCTTCAACTCCCTCAACGGCGTGCCCGCCACGGCCAACCGCTTCCTGTTGCAGGACGTGCTCCGCGACTCCTGGGGATTCAACGGCTTCGTGGTCTCCGACTACACCGCTGTCATGGAGCTGCGCAATCACGGCATCGCGCTCGACGCGGCAACCGCCACCCGTAAGGCCCTGCTCGCGGGCGTCGACGTGGACATGATGTCGCACTACTACGACACCGAACTGCCCCGCCTGATCGAATCCGGCCAGGTGCCCATGAGCGCCGTGGATGAAGCCGTGCGCCGCGTGCTGCGCGTCAAGTTTGCGCTCGGCATCTTCGAGCACCCTTACGCCGAGGGCACTGAAGTCACGCTGCCGGTCGACGCCAATCGTCCGCTGGTCCGCCAGGCAGCCGAGGAGTCGCTCGTCCTGCTCGCCAACAAGCCCGTGGCTGGGGCGCCGCTGCTGCCTCTCGCGAAGAAGCCCGCCAGGATCGCCCTCATCGGCCCGCTCTCCGACAACTCCTCTGAGATGATCGGCAACTGGGGCGTGGGCCGCACCCCCGGAGTGGTCACCCTCAAGGACGCGCTCGAAGCCCGCGCCAAGGCCACCGGCGGCTCGCTCGTCTACGAGAAGGGAACCGAGATCTCCGGCACATCAGACAGCGGTTTTGCGGCCGCCGTCGCCGCCGCCAGGAAGTCCGATGTGGTCGTCCTCGCCCTCGGCGAATCTGCCGAGATGAGCGGCGAAGCCGGTTCGCGCTCCAACCTCGACTTGCCCGGCATCCAGCAGCAGCTTCTTGAAGCTGTCGCCGCCACCGGCCGCCCCGTTGTGCTGGTCGTCTTCTCCGGCCGCCCTCTGGTGCTTGGTTGGGCCGCGCAGCATGTCCACGCCATCATCGAGGCGTGGTTCCCCGGCGTTGAGGCAGGCAACGTGCTGGCCAACGTGCTCTACGGCGACGTAGTCCCCAGCGGCAAGCTGCCCATGAGTTTTCCCCGCGTGCTGGGCCAGGAACCGCTCTATTACAACCAGATGCCCACCGGCCGCCCGCCCGTGAATGTCGACCTCGCACATCCCAAGCCCGGCGACGAGCGCTTCATCTCCCGCTACCTCGACGTGCCCAACGACGCGCTGTTCCCCTTCGGCTACGGCCTCAGCTACACAACGTTCGGCTACGCCAACGTCGCGGTCTCGCGCACCACCGTGCCACTTGCTGAAGCAAACGCCAGCAACAACAAGCCGCTCATCACCGCCACCGCCACAGTGAAGAACACCGGCACCCGCGCCGCCACTGAAACCGTGCAGTGCTATGTACGCAACCTCGGCGCCAGCCTTTCGCAGCCCGTCCGCAGCCTGCAGGGCTTCCAGCGCGTCACGCTCGAGCCCGGCGAGTCGAAGCAAGTCACCTTCGATCTGGGCTTCCGCGAGCTTTCGTTCTATAACAATGCAGGGCAGGCCGTGATCGAGCCCACCGACTACACCGTCTGGATCGGCGGCAGTTCCCAAGCCGACCAGCACGCAAGCTTCATCATCCGCCCGTAGCACAACACAACTCTGGGTGCCCCAGGTCTGGATTCTCAGACCTGGGAAAGCACAGGCCTCCCTATAGCAGGTGTCATTCTTAGCGGAGCGCTTTAGGGCCCCACAATCGCCCAGCGAACATGGGGTAGGCGGAGCGAAGAATCTGCTGTTCAGGGAAGCATCCCAAGCACGAACGTCAACCCACCGTTCATGCTTTGCGTGAAGGGTGGCAAAGCACGACAATTGCAACACGCATGCCAAGCACTCTCATCTGGAACCTGCAACGCCGCCGCTTCCTCCAATCCCTCGGCGGCCTCGCTGCATCCGCACTCGCCCCACGCCGTCTCTCGTCACAAGCCCCCGCCACGCTCCCCGGCATCCGCTTCGAAGAGATCGCGCAGCAGGCGGGGCTCAACTTCGTCACCCACAACTGCGCCACTCCTAACAAGAACCAGCCTGAAACCATGGTCGCCGGCGTTGCGCTCTTCGACTACGACAACGACGGCTTCCTCGACATCTACTGCGTCAACGGCGCAGATATTCCCTCGCTGCAGAAGACCTCACCCGCCTACTGGAACCGCCTCTACCGCAACAACCACGACGGCACATTCACCGACGTCACCGAGAAGGCCGGCGTCGCGGGCGCAGGCTACGGCATGGGCGTCTCCGTGGGCGATTACGACAACGACGGCAACGCCGACCTCTTCGTCGCCAACGTCACCGGCAACCAGCTCTTCCACAACAACGGCGACGGCACGTTCACCGACGTGACCGCGAAAGCAGGTGTAGGCGGAGCCACAGCCCACGGTAAAAAGATGTGGTCCGTCGGCGCCGGCTGGTTCGACTACAACAACGACGGCCTGCTCGACCTGTTCGTCGTGAACTACTGCCATTGGGAAGTCAACAAAGACCCCTACTGCGCACTCAAAGAGGGCTTGCGCGCCTATTGCCACCCCAACCAGTACCTGCCGCTGCACAACACGCTCTACCGCAACAACGGCGACGGCACATTCACTGACGTGTCGCACGAAACCGGCATCGACGCCTTCTACGGCAAAGGCATGGCCGTCACTTTTGCCGACTACGATGGCGACGGTTTCCTCGATGCTTTCGTCACCAACGACACCATGCCCAACTTTCTCTTCCGCAACCTCGGCGGCAAGAAGTTTGAAGAAGTCGCCGTCAACGCGGGCGTGGCCTACTCGTCCGACGGCAACGTACTCTCCGGCATGGGCGCGGACTTCCGCGACATCAATAACGACGGCCTGCCCGACATCTGGCACACCGCCGTCGAGCACGAGGACTTCCCGCTCTACCTCAACCAGGGCAGCGGCCTCTTCGCAGACACCACCATGCCCAGCGGCCTCGGCCAGCTCACCAACCGCATGACCGGCTGGAGCAACGGCGTCTACGACTTCGACAACGACGGCTGGAAAGACCTCTTCGTCGCCCGCGCCAACGTGATGGACAACGTGCAACAGGCCATCCCTGCGCAGGCCTACCCTGAACCCAACTCCGTCTTCCGCAATCTGGGCAACGGCAAGTTCGAAGATGCAAGCGCGCAAGCCGGTCCCAGCTTCCAGATTCCCGGCGCGCATCGCGGCGTGGCCTTCGGAGACCTGTTCAACACCGGCCGCATCGACGCCGTCGTCACCAGCCTCAACGAGCCGATCAAGCTTTTTCGCAACGTTGGCGCATCCGGCCAGCACTGGCTGCTGCTGCGCCTCGTGGGCACACGCAGCAACCGCATGGGCCTCGGTGCCCGCATCCGCATCACCACAGCCGATGGCCGACAGCAGTGGAACGAAGCGACGACCGCCGTGGGCTACGCCTGCTCCAGCGACCCCCGCGTGCACTTCGGTCTCGGCGCAAACACACTCATCAAGGAAATCGAAGTCACTTGGCCCGGCCGCACCGTGCAGCGCCTCACGAATGTCCCCGCCGATCAGATCCTCGCCATCGAAGAACCAAAATCCTGACGCCTGCCCCGGCAAGAACATGAGTGCCAAAGGTCCCTGAAGTTGGGACAGGAGAAAGCACGGACCATGCTCCTGATCTCTGCTTTTACGGCTTTGGCTTTGCGTCCATAGCGTCTGTAATCTCGATCTGTCCTGCGCCTTCCGCCGCTGCCGCTGCGGCAGCGTCCTGCTGCGAAGCCTTGTTCAGCCGTGCAAATTCCGCGCGCGCCCGCGCCGCATCCTCCGGACGACCCACCTGGTTATACGCCACTCCCAACGCCCAGAAGACTCTTTTGTCCTGCGACAACCCTTTGCTGGCGATCTCCAGTTCCGTAACCGCCCGCTCATAGGCGCCCGTGCTCTGCAGCAGCAGGCCCAGCAAAAAGTGTGCAAAGGGCATCTCGGGGGTGAGCTTGACGGCCTGCTCGGCGTAGGGCAACCCTGCGGCAGAGTCCACCTTGTATTCGGCAGCGGCAATCTGCAACAGCGGAAGCAGACGATCGTGCCCTTCATCCAGTTCGTGCTTGAACTCCGCCACCGCCCCGGCAGTGTCTTGCGCGTCATTCAACACTCTGCCAAATGCGTAGTGGATGTAAGGAAAGTGCGGATAAGACTCTTCTGCCGATGAGAACACCGTCCGCGCCTGTTCAAAGTCCTTGCGCGCGGCCAGGCAGGAGCCGCGGCCCACCAGTTCCACTACCCTTCCTGCTTCTGTGCTGGGTGGCGCAATCGTGCGATCGCGCATGCGCAATGCCGCCATTCCGAATCCGCGAATCACGTCCTCGCTGCGCGCGCCGCTCACACACATTGAAGCAAACGGCTTCTCCGCGGCTACAAAGCGGCCCGCTCGCTGCAGCAACACGCCTTCGTGGTAGAGCACCACATCGCGCAGTTGCGGATCGACGGCGACGCCCAGGTCCTTGCTCGCTTCAATGTCGCGTAGCGCGGCCGCATCATCGCCCAGTTCAAACTCGCACAGACCCAGCAGCGCGCGCGCCGTGCCTTGCTTCGGGTCAAGTGCAACTACCTTCTTGAGCGCCAGTGCCGCCTCGGCGTAACGATCCTGATCGTAGTACGTTGTCCCCAACGACCACCATCCCTCAGTCCACCTCGGATTGAGGACCAGTGCCTTGCGGAAAAGCGGGATGGCCTCGTCCAGCTTTTCTGCGTTCAGCGCAGCCATCGCGCGTTCCTTCAGTGACTCGAAGGATGGAGAAGATCGCCGCTCTCCCTGTGCCAAACCTGAATTGGCTTTCGCCTCTTGCGCCGAAACGAAGATCGAACCACAGCAATGCATCGCCACCATCGCCGTCAGAACGGCGCCCGGCAAGCCGGCGCGAAATTTCCTGAATCCTGTCATGCGGCAGTCGATCATGCTTCGTCTGCAAATCAAAAACGCGTTCCCATCATAAAAGAAAAATCCGCCGGCAATGGCCTCGTCATGCTGACCATCGCCGGCGGAAAAGTTGAATCATCGAATCTTCCTGCGCGCTGTCATCCATCCTGCGCGCAGGAAGAATTGTGTGAAGGCTTAGAACTTGAAGTGGAACTCGCCTTCAATCGTACGTCCACCGAGCGCGTCCTGGGCGCGGCCAAAGTTCGCATCGGTGATGTTCGCATCGATGTTCCCTAGGTTGAGGTTGTTGAACAGGTTGAACGCGTTGGCCCGAATCTCGATGCGAGCGCCTTCACCCAGTACCTTCATGGTTGGGAGCCCGAACGCCTTCGTCATCGACAG
>DCFV01000202.1:16284-20037 GCA_002314435.1 Acidobacteriaceae bacterium UBA1795
AGACCCGGAAGCGCCGTAGGCGTTGGCGCCACTGCCGTACCCCACGATCCGGTGTTGCTCACAACTTCCGGAGCCGTGAAGTAAGCCGTGCCACCGTTCGGGTAGTGTCCTGCAGCCGTCTTGAACGTATCCGTCGACTGGCTCGTGCTTGCTCCGCCCGCGTAGCTGGCCGGACGCAGGTCGCAACTTCCGCCTGATCCTGCGGAATTCGGATAGAACGCGTTGCAGGCGATTCCGCCATACTTCGGGTTATATGGGAAGCCCGAGTGATACGTAAAGATCGGGCTGATGGTCCAACCGCCTGCCAGCTTCTCTGCCCACGTGTTGCCGTGGAAGATGATCGGCGACCAGACCGCGAACATCTTGATCGAGTTGCGCGTGTCAAAGTCCGACGCACCCCAGTTATGGCCAGGAAGGAATTCATAGTCGGAAGTGGTGTACGGGCCCGAGCCATCGTCCAGCGCGTGTGACCAACGGTACTGCACATCTGCTGAGAACGAGTGCGAGAACTGATGGCGAACTCCCGTGAGCATTGCGTTGAAGTTCGACTTGCCCGATCCCTCATACCAGTCGATCCCGTTCACAATTGGGTTGAACGCCATCTGACCGCCAAGGATCTGGGTTGCGTACTTGTTGTAGAGGTTGTACTGCAACGGCAGGTTGTGCCCTGAGCTGCCGGAGTAGCCCAGCGTGAATACCCACTGGTAGCCCAGGTCATACTGGCCTTCCACCGAGTAGCGCATCACATACGCCGTCTTCAGCTGGTTGTCGATGCCCGTGATGTTGATGGCCGTTCCGTTCGTCGGCAGGTTGGCAGTGTTGAACGTGGAAATCAGCGCAGGGTTGGCCGGCAGCGCGCCGTATTCATAAATGTCCGGTGCGGTACCGTACACAATCTGTGATCCCGTCAGTGTGTCGCTGTTGGTCAGGAACGGCGGATCAAAGCGCGTGTTCGTCGTGATCGCTTGTTCCAGCCCGGTAAAGCCCAGACCGAAACCACCGCGTACGACCATCCTGCCCTCGTTGCGTACCGGGCTCCACGCAAAGCCGAACTGCGGTCCGAAGTTCCACTTCTGTGCATCCGCCTGTGGCTTATGGAGCACAATTGCCAGGTCGGTGAATGCATTCGCACCCGAACCGAGATTGAGGCGCGGGTTATTGCCCTTCTTCTCGGTCATGCCCGAGAAGTACTCCCAGCGCAGACCAAGATTAACGGTCAGGTTCGGCTTCACCTTCCAGTCGTCCTGGGCAAAGACTCCCGGAATGTACTGCCGGTCATCCTTCCTCGACATCGTGGGCACGCCCGTGAGCGGGTCGGCGCCAGACACGGTCTCGGTCTGGGGCGCATCGTTCAGGAAGTCCCAGTAGTTGTTGAAGTAGAAGTTCTGGCTCGCCGCCCAGGTCGCTGAGTCCAGATACGCCAGGCGCGTGTACTGGCCGCCAAACTTCAGGTTGTGGCTCTTGTAGACCTTGGTCACCACATCCTTGAAGTTCAGTGTCCACTGGTCAAAGATGCTGCCGATCTGGGGGCCGAAGTTCTGCGGCGTTTTGCTGGCGAACGACACTCCGTTGTTCAGCGCAATGTTGTCGCTGGGTAGGCCAAGAGGCGCCTGCGGATTGTCCTTCATCTCGTCCCACTTCCAGCCAGCCATGTCCGCGCGTGCTTCATTCAACAGGCTGCTCGAGAACGTGCGGTTCCACAACAGACCGGTCGAGTAGTTCTTCGCGTTGTGATGGAAGATGTTCTGCGCGCGCTGAGGCCCGCTGTAGCTGGTGTTGTTCACCGGCACGTAGTAGATGTTGAAGGCAAGCAGGTCCTTGTCGGTCACCTGGTAGTCGAGGCGTCCGTTGTACTGCGTGTTGGTGTTGTCGTTGGGGCTAACAGTGGAGACATAGAACAGGTCGGCGCTACCGTCCATGTTGTTGGCAAAGCTCCCGGTGCCGTCGCCGCCCAGGCCGGGCGTATACGTGGTGCCGGCGCTCGTGGTCACCGGGTTCGAGTAGGACGGATCGTGGCTTCCAACGCCGATCGTTAGCGGCTTGCCAAGGTCAAGGCCCTGGCCCTGGATCCAGTTGCAGTTCACGCCTTGGATCAGGCCGATGTCCGAGCACTGGTGGTGGTCGCTCGGGCCTTCAAGAATGTCCTTGTAGACGACGCCCACGCCCTTCACCGTCAGGAACTTGTTGGCGATCGTTCCGGAGCTCGACTGGCCATCCAGGCTGGGGGTTTCGTACCAGTCACCGCCCGTCGAGGTTGATGAATTGCGGATGGTGTCGTAGCCAAAGAAGAAGAAAATCTTGTTGCGCCAAATCGGGCCGCCCACGGTCCCGCCGTATTCGTTGTACTTGGCGTTATTCCGCTGCGGGTTGTTGTTCGGATCCCAGCGCTGGTAGGCGTTCAGCCCCGGACGGTCGAGTTTGAACAACGCCGTGCCATGAAACTGGTTGGTGCCGTTCTGCGAGATCATCTGAATCTGCGCACCGCTGAACCGGCCCACCTCCGCGTCATACGGATTGGCGACGACCTTCATTTCCTTAATCGTGTCCGGGTTCGGCGTAATAATGGCTGCAGAGCCCCACGTGACGCTCGAAATCGACACACCGTCCAGCGTGACGCCATTTGTGTCGTTACGGCTTCCATTGCCAGAAACCTGCGGGCGGTTCTCCGTATTGTACGGACCAGAGCTCGCTCCCACGCTTCCGGGACCCTGGTTGCCAGGCATCGCATACGCGCCTCCACCGCCGCTCTGCGCGCCATCGCCAAACATGCCCGGCGCCAGACGAGCCAGTTGCATCGGATCGCGCCCGAAGTCCGGCATCTTCGCCAGATCATTCTGCGTGATCGTGCCGCTGATGCTGCCCGTCCCGGTGTCCATCATCGGCAACTCGGCGGCATTCACCGTCACGGTCTCTGCCGTTCCACCAATCTCCAGCACCACGTTGAGTGCGTTCGCCTGCTCGGCGATGAGTTTCACGTTGTCCAGAACCTTCTTCTTGAACCCGTCGCGTGTAATCGTCAGGGTGTACGAGCTCGGCGGAAGCTGGTTGAACACGAAATTGCCGACTTCGTCGCTGCTAACTGAGATGGCGCGGTTGGTTTCCTTGTCCGTCAGCGTCAGTTGCGCACCCGGAATCATGGCGCCTTGCGCATCCGCCACGGTTCCCTGCAGGCTGGCGCGGTACTGGGCATGAGCAGGAAGGACGTACAGCGCAAGCAGCACAAGTGCCACCTGCCACCATCCGCTCATTCTGAACACGGACCTGTCGCGATCTCGACCTGTCCGTACCGGGTTGGTTGAATTTGTTGTACGCATCACTTTCTCCTGAGAGTCTTGCGGGGCTCGCGGCCAGTTGGGTTTGTTATCAGTCGTTGATTGGGGACAACAGTTAATGAGCTCCAGCTAGAACAATCGATTGAGCACTGAAAGCGCAATCGATTGCGCAACGGTAGAGTGTTATCACTCTCGCTATTTCATTGTCAACTGGTCTTTGCAGCCTCCTGCTCCCCATACCGCGCCCTTAGGCCCGCAGAATCAGCTAATTCGCTTTTCTTGCCGCTTCCCGCCCCTCACCCCTGGTACCTGCCTCGCGCCTCCGCCACCCGCCCCAGCCCGCCGTGTATGCTTGTGCCGGTTGCCGGCGGTGGAACATGCCGCCCCTTTTCTTCCGGAGTTCTTGTCGTCATCGTCTTTTCCCGACTTGCCCTGCCTCGCCGCCTCTGGCTCACCGCCGCCCCTCTCCTTGTGTCTCGAG
>DCFV01000164.1:0-4560 GCA_002314435.1 Acidobacteriaceae bacterium UBA1795
AGCGCCAATGCTGATGGAAGGAGCCTGCGCGGTCTGCAAGGCACCGACCGAATCGGTCAGGGGACGGAAGGTCACGTCCGCGAAGTTGGTGGCTGCAGCGTTCTCCGAGAGCCATACCCCGCCACCAGTGGTGCCAATGTAGGCAGTGTTGCCGCTTACATCCGAGGGATCGAACGCAATGGTGGAGACTCGGCCGGTGACCAGCCCGAAACTCGGCGAAACCACGGCGACAGGGCCGAGCGACTGCCACGTGGCTATGCTGGAAGCGACCTGCGGCGCTACATGAACTGAGGCGCTCTGGACCGCTCGTACAGTGCCGCTGCGAAGGGTGCGATCCATTCCGCGCTGCCTGAGAAAGCGCTGCGCCAGGGCGGCCGTCGGTGGAACCCGCTGCGCCGAGGCATCTGCACTAGCCTGCGCCACTCCAACCGGCGGAAGGGCGACTGCAAACGTCAATATTCCGGCCGGGAGTGCCCACCGCCCGAACTGACGCACACCACCGCGCACGCGCACGGCGCCGAGCACCGCTGCAATTAAATGTTCAAATCCTTTAGTTTTCACACGCGTCCGAAATCGGTCCGCCTCCCCTCTCCACATAGTCCGAGGGGGAATAAACGGACGCCAAAGAATTACGCAACGCGAAACAAGCAGCTTCCGGGATTGAGAATCGGATTCATTTTAGGACATTGCAATCTCAGAAAGAAAATAATGTCCACTTTTGGGTCTCAGAAAGACAGGTGCATGTCGGACGGCTCCGATTGCGCTACCCGAGGTTTTGACGGATATAGGACTGGGCATCGAATTTCTTGGCCGTGGATGCACCGCTCATGGGACGGACCAACCCGCAGACCGGACGATCGAACCAGGGTCGGTCGTGCTTGCCTACAATGGCCCACGCAATGCCGGCATAGCCGTTCGGGTCGCGGCCGTCAAGCTGGTAGCGATCATTCAGAGTGACGGCCCACTCGTAAGCACGGGCCGGGTCCGGCGTCCATTCGAGAATCTTCTTGGCCCAGTACATGCGCATGTAGTTGTGCATCCATCCGGTCTGGACCATCTCGCGTTGTGCGGCGTTCCACAGATCATCATCGGTTTCGGCGCACTCCAACTGCTCAAAGCTATAGAGATGAGGCCGAGGATCGGCACAGTGCTCCGTCAGGGTCTTGCGCGCCCAGGGCTCCGCGCACTCCCAGGTATCGTAATTCTCGTTGTGCCGGACAAACAGAACCGAAAGCTCGCGCCAGCCGATCAATTGCTCCAGGAAACGCTCCTCTGTCGCTGCGGAGATCCGGCCCACCTCCCGTTCCTGCTGAACAGCGCAAGCCACGGTGAGAGGTCCGATGTGGCCGAAATGCAGGTAGGGGGAGAGGCGGCTCGTCCCCTGCACCTCCGGATGATTGCGGGCGACGTCGTAGCGGCCAAGGGGCGCGGTTACAAACCTCCTCAGTTGCGCAAGAGCCGCATGCGTGCCGCCAGTGAAGGCGTCGCTTGGCTGCACGGTGCGGTCAAGCCCATGCAAGCCGTTGAGCAATGCGGGGCCCGGGACGACGCCATCGATCGGGCGATCAGGCCGCCAGCGGTAAAGCGGCTCAACACTGCGCGGCGGAACCAGGAATTGGGACAGCTGCTTTTTGAGATGCGGACGAAAGTGATGAAACAGGAAAAAGCTGCGCCCGAAAACGCTCGACGGCACGACAACGTCGGCGTCCACGGTCCAAAAGGGCAGTTGGAGCCGCGCTGCCAGAGCCCGACGCCAGCGCTCTGGCTCGCGACAGGGATTCTCATCGCCCACCAGCAGGGCCGCCTGCACCTCGGCAAGAAATGGCGCGAGGGCATTGTCCGGGTGCCGGCGAACAACGAAGCCCACGCCGCGCGCGGCAGCGTCCTCGGCGACGTCTTCCAGGCCCCGGACGAGAAAGTGATAGTGGCGGAGGTTGGCGTTTGGGTAGTTCGGAATCAGGGAGAAGAAGACCACCACCGGAAGACCCAGCAGATTGCCCGCTTCGATGGCCACGTCCAGCGCAGGATTATCAACAACGCGCATGGCGCGCTGCATCCAATAGACCACGCACTTGCCTTCGGTAAGCGGCGCGCCGCCGCGGCGCACCTTTACGCGAGGCTGATTGGCCAGGCGTGCGAGTTCTTCGGGAAGCCCTGGGCCCACGCGCATTGCACCCTCCCGGCGCTACTTTGATCGTGCAATGCGGAGCCTTCTTCTGCGCCCCATCGTACGACCCGCGTGCGTTCTACTTGAACAATCCCGGGTGACCGTTCGATCGGGTGAAACCTAATCCGCCGCGAGATTCCGAAGTGCGCCGCAAATAGCAAGGGCAGCCTCGAAGGGCTGCCCTGTTGATACTGCAATGCCTGTTACCAGCGGCCCCAGGCGCGCGTGAAGTAGTCGGTCAAGGTCATCCCCACCAGGATCAGGAACGTGAACACACCCGCGCCGACGGTAAGCTTGGTCAGTTTGGTGCTGGACCTAACGTGCATAAAGTATCCCACGACAAGCAACATCTTGCCGGTTGCAATTGCCAGAGCGATGATCGGGTTCCAGAATCCAAGCTCCCAGAATGACGCCCAGACCGTGGCGGCCGTACTGACAATCAGGGCCAGAAGAATGACCACATACACTTTCGGGCTCACAATCTGATGCTCGTGTTCGCCGTGTTCGATGGGATCGCTGTGTGAGTTCATGTGATTCATCCTTTTACTGATGTCTGCTGATCAGATACAGCAGCGCGAAAAGATAGATCCAGACGATGTCGACAAAGTGCCAGTACAGGCCAAAATTCTCAACGTATGTGACGTGCCCGGTTGTGTACGCTCCGGCCTGCGCCCGGAAGATCATGAAGACCAGAATCCCTATGCCAATGATCATGTGCAGGGCGTGCATGCCTGTCATGGCGAAGTAGAGGAAGAAGTAGATCTCCGTATGCCGGGCCATGTCCAGCGGTAGCGGCTTGTCGCCGTATGCGCGTGCGGCTTCGTCTTTCGCAGGATCCATAAACGACTGCAGACTGTAATGAATGCCAGGGATGTGATGCTTCTCCCATTTTTCGTGGTACTCAACCGTCTTGATTCCCAGAAACGTCATGCCGAAGATGAATGTGAGAACGAGGCACAGGACGAGGCCGTTTTTGCGCCGCGTTTCCGCGCACCACACGCCCATTGCCACCGTGAAGCTGGAGAAGATCAGCACAAGGGTGTTTAGTGTTCCCCAGCGAACATCCAATTGGTGCGAGGCCGCAACGAACGCCGGATAATACCAGTTGCGATAGATGAGGTAGGCAGTGAACAGCCCGCCAAAGAACATAATTTCCGTCAGCAGGAACAGCCACATGGCAAAGTTGGTGGCGTCGTTCTGCTGGGCGATCGTCTCGAAGTGGTGGCGCTGATAGGGCGGATGCGCGTGATGCGTGTCCGCCGCTACGCCCTGCGCAATGGCTGTGCTATCCGACACTGGAAACCTCTTTTTCTTTCTGGCGCTCGAGCCACTCGTAGTCGTATGCCTCGTGATCCATGATGGGAAGCTCAGTGAAGTTTTCGGTGAGCGGAGGCGACTGCGTCTGCCATTCCAGCCCGGTTGCCTGCCAGGGATTGTCGCCGGCTATCTCGCCATACTTGAGCGACCAGACGAGGTACAGCACGGGCAGCAGGTAGCCCACGCCAAGGATGGACGCCCCGGCCGTAGAGAACACGTTCAGGATCTGAAATTCCGCCGGGTAGGCGGCATAGCGGCGCGGCATACCGAGCGTGCCGAGGATGAACTGCGGAAAGAAGGTCAGATTGAACCCGATGAAGGTGACGACGGCAGCAAGCTGAGATATCTTTTCCGGATACATGCGGCCCGTCATCTTGGGCCACCAGAAATGCAACCCGGAGAGAAACGCCATCAGCATGCCACCCACCATCACAAAGTGGAAATGCGCAACGATGAAGTACGTCTCGGTGAGGTGAATGTCGGTGCCCGCGGTCCCGAGGAAAACACCCGTCATGCCGCCGATGGTGAACAGGCCCATGAAGCCGAAGGCGTAGAGCATGGGCGTCTCGAACGTGATCGATCCCTTGTAGAGCGTGAAGGCCCAGTTGAAAATCTTGATGGCCGAGGGCACGGCGACCAGCATCGTGAGCAGCGAGAACACCAGCACGGCGTAGTTCGAGATGCCCATGATGAACATGTGGTGGGCCCAGACAAAGAAGCCAAACACCGCGATTGCCACTGAGGAGAACGCGACCGCCGTGTAGCCGAAAACACGTTTGCGGCTGAAGGTTGAAATCACCTCGGAGATAACGCCCATGCCGGGCAGAATCATGATGTAGACGGCCGGATGCGAATAGAACCAGAAGAGGTGTTGGAAGAGGAGCGGGTCGCCGCCCTTGGTTGGGTCGAAGACGCCGATTCCAATAGTGCGTTCGAGAGCAACCAGCACAATGGCGATGGCCAGCACGGGCGTGCCGAGCACCATGAGGATGCTGGCAGCGTAATGCGCCCAGACAAAGAGCGGCATGCGAAACCAGGTCATACCCGGGGCGCGCATCTTGTGGATGGTGACGATG
>DCFV01000164.1:4823-5027 GCA_002314435.1 Acidobacteriaceae bacterium UBA1795
ATGGTGACGATGAAGTTCAGGCCGGTAAAGATTGAGCTGAAGCCTGCAATAAAGATGGTCAGACCCGTTGTGACCACTTGGGTGTTCACGTAGTGCGTGGAGAGAGGCGTGGTGAAGGTCCAGCCCGTGTCTACACCCCCGGACGCCATCGCGTAGAGGGCGAGAATTCCGGCAGCCACGTAGAGGTACCAGCTCAGCAGGTTG
>DCFV01000227.1:0-3258 GCA_002314435.1 Acidobacteriaceae bacterium UBA1795
GCGGCTTCAATCACCGTGGGCAGCAGCACGGGCGAAGGGAACAGGGCGATCTCGTCGCGCGTGTGGCCGGCGACGAGGGGCAAAAAGGCTTCGACAAACGCCTTGGCTTCAGTCGGCGTCTTATACATCTTCCAGTTGGCGGCAATCAGTTTCGTGCGTGACATTGTGCAGAGTTCCTCACGGCAATTTTATCGGATGGAAAGCACGACTTGGGGTGACGGCGGGCACACGGCGGAGAAATCGGCAGTGGTACAGGCGCGTAAATCGCTTCCCGGCCTGCCTGCTAGCCGGCGACCCGAACCGCGGACAGATCGTCCGGCACTTCCCCGCGAAGAAACGCAGCGCGATGGTCCGGGTCGCCGAGGTCCATTTTGAAGTGATACCAGGTTCCGTCCTGCAGAACGCCCATGTTCCACGGACCAGAGACCGAGTCGGAAAACTGCCAGATGATATGGAAGCCCTCTTCGTTGGTGTAGCCCTCGTTGTCGGCCTGGATGATCGAATCGCCGCGCTCCCAGAGGTGCGCGCGCAAGGCGTGAAGCACATTGCCTCCCTCCTCGGTCTCCGCGCCGATCAAGTGGTGGAAAGCGTAGATCGTCTGGACCTTGGCGAAGTATTCCTTGAGCCATGCAACGCCCGTCTCAGGCTTGCAGCCTTCGATTTCTTCGAGGAACTCCTCCATCTCGTCCGGCTGAAACACCGGGATTCGCTCGAGCAGCGCAACTTCCACGTCGTCGTCGCTCAGCAGCAGCAGAGACTCCCATTCCTCCTCTTCGCCGTCTTCGAGGGTCAGCTTGTAACCGGGATGCTCTGAGCGCACCCACAGCGCGAGCTCGTCGAAGGGCGGGAACTCCTCGTCGGTGGACATCACCCGCGTGTAATAGCTCACTGTGTTTCTCCTGCCGGGGGATTGTGTGCCCCGGCACTCGAGTATCTTACCGTTGTTTCTTCACTTGAACGAGAAAGCCCCGCAACCGGCTTCACTCTTTCGCCGGTTGCGGGGCTGGATACGGCCTTTGATTTTCGCGCATCAGCGCTGATTCAACACGGAGGTTGCATGTTCGGCACGATGCCTGTGCGAGCGATCAGCGAGCGCCCGCTGCATGCAATGCTTACTTATTGGTCAGGGCTTCTACGCCGGGCAGCTTCTTGCCTTCGAGGAACTCGAGCGAGGCGCCGCCGCCGGTGGAGATGTGGGTGATCTGGTCAGCCAGGCCCGTCTTGTTGATGGCCGAAACCGAGTCACCGCCGCCGATGATGGAGGTAGCCGCCTTGTTGGCCGCTACAGCCTTGGCGATTGCATTGGTGCCCACGGCAAAGCGCGGGAACTCGAAGACGCCGGCCGGGCCGTTCCACACGATGGTGCGGGCGCCCTCGATTACGTCCTCGATGGCCGCGATGGACTTGGGGCCGATGTCCAGACCCTGCCAGTCGGCCGGGAAGTCCTTCGCCGTATCCCACTCCTGGGTCTTGGCGTCGGCAGCGAAGTTGTCGGCGAGGATGTTGTCGACCGGCAACAGCAGGTTGACGCCCTTGGTCTTCGCCTTGGCGAGCGCGGCCTTCGCCATGTCGATCTTGTCTTCTTCGACGAGCGACTTGCCGGTGGCGACGCCGAGGGCGCGCTGGAAGGTGTAAGCCATGCCGCCAACGATGACGAGGGTATCCACCTTGTCGAGCAGGTTGTCGATCACGTCGATCTTGCCGGAGATCTTGGAGCCGCCGATGATGGCCACGAAGGGCTTTTCGGGAGCCTCAAGCGCTTTGCCTAGATAGGTGATCTCCTTTTCCATCAGCAGGCCGGCAACGGCGGGCTTCAGGAAGTGGGTGATGCCCTCGGTGGAAGCGTGGGCGCGGTGCGCGGAGCCGAACGCGTCGTTCACGTAGACCTCGGCCAGCCCTGCCAGTGCCTTGGAAAAGGCCGGGTCGTTAGCTTCCTCTTCCGCGTGGTAGCGCAGGTTCTCGAGCAGCAGCACCTGGCCGGACTCCAGCTGGCGAGCCAGCGTGCTGGCCACTTCGCCAATGCAGTCGGGGGCGAAGGCCACATTCACGCTCTCGCCCAGCTCCTTGGCCAGCAAAGTGCGCAGACGGTCGACCACCGGGCGCAGCGAGTACTTCGGATTCGGCTTGCCCTTGGGGCGGCCCAGATGGGAGGCGAGGATGACTTTGGCCTTGTTGCGCAGGGCATAAGCGATGGTGGGCAGCGTGGCCACAATGCGGGTGTCGTCGGTGATGGTCGAGCCGTCTTCAGTGAGCGGCACGTTGAAGTCGACGCGGATGAAGACCCGCTTGTTGGCCAGATCGATGTCGCGAATGGTGAGCTTGGACATGGTGCTGTGCCTTCCTTGAAATAGGTTACTTGTCAGTTGTGGAGCCGGAGATCACGGCATCCATCTCGATCTCAATGCGCCACGCGGGGTTGAGCAACTGCGCAACAACCACCATGGTGGCGGCGGGACGAATGTTGGAGAAGAACTCGCCGTGCACACGGCCCACGGCTTCCCAGTCTTCAACGTGGGTCAGGAACATGCGGGTGCGTACTACGTCGTTCAGGGATGCGCCGGCCTGCTTGAGCGCCTCAGCCGCGATGGCGAAGATGCGGCGCGTCTGGCCTGCGGCGTCTTCGTTGTCGGCGCCGACGGGGCCCGTTCCGGAAAGATGAACGGAACTGCCCACCCGCACGGCACGCGAGAAGCCGATGATTGGCTCGTAAGGTGAACCGCCACTGATGTTCTGTCGCATGGGAGAAAACAAGGAACATGAGGTAAGGGATCAGGTGTCAGTGATCGGGGCGTAGCTTAGCCCTGTTCACTGACACCTGAAATCTGGATTAGAGACCCTTCTTGGCCAGGAAGCCGATCAGGTCGACGACACGGTTGGAGTAGCCCCACTCGTTGTCGTACCAGCTGAGCACCTTCACACTGTTGCCGACGACTTTGGTCAGCGGGCCGTCAACGATCGAGCTGCGCTTGTCGCCCTTGAAGTCGGAGCTGACCAGCAGGTTCTCGTCGTAGCCCAGGATGCCCTTCAGCTCGCCCTCGGCCGCAGCCTTCAGAGCCGCGTTCACGGCCTTGGCGTCGGTCGTCTTCTCGCTGATGAAGGTGAGGTCGACGATCGAAACGTTGGGGGTTGGGACGCGGATGGCGAAGCCGTCCAGCTTGCCGGCGGTCTCAGGGATGACCAGCTTGAGGGCCTTGGCGGCGCCCGTGGAGCTGGGGATCATGTTCAGAGCAGCAGCGCGGGCGCGGCGCAGGTCCTTGT
>DCFV01000227.1:3515-20404 GCA_002314435.1 Acidobacteriaceae bacterium UBA1795
GTCCTTGTGCGGGAAGTCCAGGATGACCTGGTCGTTGGTGTAGGAGTGAATGGTCGTCATGATACCGCTGACAATGCCGCATGTTTCCAAGATGACCTTCACCACGGGGGCCAGGCAGTTGGTGGTGCAGCTCGCATTGGAGATCACGTTGTGCTTGGCCGGGTCGTACTTGTCCTGATTGACGCCGAGCACGAGGGTGATGTCTTCGTTGGTGGCTGGAGCCGAGATGATGACCTTCTTGACGGTCGGTCCGAGGTGGGCCTTGGCCACGTTGGCATCGGTAAAGCGGCCAGTGGACTCGACCACAATCTGCGCGCCGACCTCAGCCCAGGGCAGCTTGGCGGGATCCTTTTCGGCGTAGACCTTGATCTTCTTGCCGTCCACGGAGATGAAGTCTTCGCCGGCCTTGATGTCGTTGGGCAGGTTTCCGAGGATGGAGTCGTACTTGAGCAGATGAGCCAGCGTCGCCGGGCTGGTCAAGTCGTTCACAGCGACAAAATCGATCTCGGGATTGCCGAGGGCGGCGCGCAAAACGTTGCGGCCAATTCGGCCGAAGCCGTTGATGCCAACCTTAACTGCCATTGTGTGTTCTCCTTCGTATTTTGGGTGAGGCTGAAGTTGGATTTCGCTCGGTTCGGCGGCACTTATGCGCGCAACAGCAGGCATTTCCACCAAACCCTTGATCGTACCACTTTGGGTATCCGCGCTGAAATGAAAACTGACTGCGAATCAGGCGGAATTTCCGCCATCCATATTGTGCCGTGCGCCACCAACGACCGGATGTGACGGAATGCACACCAGAGAGAAGGGTGAAAAAATGTGCGCGTCAGCGCCGAGGCCGGAACAGGCCATGCCGAAGCAGGTTCTCCGCAGCGCGGGGTGCAAATCCAGCATTTGCAGCGGCTGGAGGTTGTGTGGTATCCCGGTAGAAGAAATGCAGGTGTTCAGGTCGCATGAGACGACGTTCCAGACGCGCCCCTAATCTTTCGGAATCCACCGGCAAGATCGGCCAGGAAGTTCCTTCCAATCAACCGCGCCCCTTGGTGCCCTCGTACCTGGATACGCCCACAGCCCCTGCGCCGCGCGCGCAGGAACAGGTGCCTCGTGCCCAGGAACCGTCACGGCACAAGGTGGCTCCCGCTGAGGCAGCGCGGGAAAGCTGGGCTGACCCATCGGCCGCCGGCCGACTCGAGATGGAAACGCAGCCTGAGTCGCCGTCGGTGCCTCCAGCCGAGGTTGAGCCCGTTGGGCGCTCGCCACAGGAGCCAAAAGGCTACGTGGTGCTCGCCATCGGCCTGCCCGGCTCGGGCAAGACGACGTGGTTCCGCCGCCGCGGCGTGACTCCGCTCTCGAGCGATCTGCTGCGCAACATCCTCTTTGACGATGTGGAGGAGCAGCGCTACCAGGGGCTCGTGTTCTCCACGTTGCGCTCGCTGCTGCGCGCGCGCCTGATCGCCAAGATGCCGTGGAACTACGTGGACGCCACCAATCTGTCGGTTCATGAGCGCCGCCAGTGGATCAAGATGGCCAAGAGCTTCGGCTATGAGGTGCAGGCGGTCTTTTTCGACGTGCCGCTCGAAGTATGCCTGGACCGCAACCGCCAGCGCGACCGCTCCGTGAGCGAAGAAGTGATGCGCCGCATGGCGGAAAAGCTGAAGCCGCCGGTGTTTGAAGAGGGCTTCGCTAAGATCACCGTCGTTCGCGTGAAGAGCGCTAGCTAGGTCAAGCACAATTCAGTTGCGCGCAAGGAGACTCCCCATGAGCACTTCACCTGCTCCCACTCCTTACATTGAGCCGTGGCTCCGCGGCACGTATTCTGACGTGCCCGCGGTGGGCCGCGCCGTGCTGCATGCGCTCGATCTCGCCCAGGACGACATCACCAGATGGACAGCCGGGCTGACGGATGCCGAAGTGCACCGAGCGCCGCTCGGGCTAACGCCGCTGTCCTTTCACTTGAAGCACATTGCCCGCTCGATCGACCGCATCCTTACCTACGCCGAGGGCGGGCAACTGACCAACGAACAACTTACTGTGCTCAAGGCCGAGCAGGGGGGCGACGAGTCACTGGCCGAGCTGCTGGGCGAGGTGGAAGCCTCGTTTGCCAACGCCGCCGAGCGGGTGCGCACCTTGGCCGGGGCCGACTTCAACGTCCCGCGTGGGGTGGGCCGCAAGCAGCTTCCGACTTCGATCGGCGGCGCGCTCATCCACGTGGCCGACCACACCCAGCGCCACGTAGGCCAGGCGGTCACCACAGCCAAAGTCCTGCGCGCGCTCCGGCCGGAGAGCTCCTGACGCAAGCTGCTGATTCTGTGTAACTTATTTCACGTTATTCTGCTCAGATTCAGACCGTTACCGCCGGTGCAATCCCCGGCGAGTGTCGTGATGCCTGTCACTGCTTCGCTTTCAGACCGAAGCGCACCATACATCGGGCTTTTAGGGAGGAGTATCTCCCGGAAAGCCGCGAGGCGCTTTGCATGGTTGCAAACGGGTTTGGGAAGCCGATAGGCGAAGACGGACCTGATATGGTCGCACAGCGCAGTCAGTGGCATCCGACCGAGTTGCCGCTTGATGACTATCACAACAAGTGCACATCAGCCGCACAGGCTCTGGAGTCAGTGCGCTCCGGAATGCGCGTGTGGATCCAGTCTGGCTGCGGCACGCCCGCAGCGCTGGTGGACGCGCTGGTGGCACGTGCGCCGTCAGTGCGCGACGTGGAAGTAGTGCACATGATGACGCTGGGCAGTGCTGACTATACGAAGCCGGAATTCGAGGGGCGGTTCCGCCATCGCGGGTTGTTTCTGGGTGCGAATGTGCGGGCTGCGGTGGCTGCGGGACGCGCGGATTACACGCCGATCTTCCTCAGCGAAATTGAAGCGCTGTTCGAGAGCCGCGCATTGCCACTGGACGTGGTGCTGATGCAGGTGTCGCCGCCCGACGCTCACGGGTTTGTCAGCCTGGGCACAACGGTGGACTGTACGCTGACAGCCGCGCGCTGCGCGCCGATTGTGATTGCCGAAGTGAACGACCAGATGCCGCGCACGCATGGCGACACGTTCATCCACGTGAGTCACATTTCGGCCATCGTCGAAACGTCGCATCCGTTGCTGGAACTGCGCAGTGAGCAATTCACTGAGACACACCTGCGCGTGGCGCGCAATGTTGCCTCGCTCGTTCCCGATGGAGCTACGCTGCAGACCGGTATCGGCGGCATTCCCGAGGCCGTGCTGAGCTGCCTGGACGACAAGCGCGATCTAGGCATTCACACCGAGATGTTCTCCGACGGCGTGATTGAGCTGATCGAGAAGGGCATCATCAATGGTGAGCGTAAGACGCTGCATCGCGGCAAGCTGGTGGCGGCGTTCGTGCTGGGCACCAAGAGGCTGTTCGACTTCATCAACCACAATGCGAGTTGCGAGTTTCGCCCGATTGCGTACACCAACGATCCCTATGTGGTCGCGCAGAACGATCGCATGGTGGCGATCAACTCCGCGCTGCAGGTGGACCTGACCGGGCAGGTGTGCGCAGACTCGCTGGGCACCAAGCCCTACAGCGGATTCGGCGGACAGCTCGACTTCATTCGCGGTGCGGCGCGTTCGCGCGGCGGCGTGCCGATCATTGCATTGCCTTCGACGGCGCAGCATGGCGCGGTATCGCGCATTGTGCCGGTGCTGGAGCCTGGAGCAGGCGTCGTCACTTCGCGTGCAGATGTGCACTATGTTGTCACCGAGCACGGCATCGCATATCTGCATGGCAAAACGCTGCGCGAGCGTGCCGAGGCGCTGATCGCGATTGCCGATCCGCTCTTCCAGGCCGAGCTCGATGAGTTTGCACGGCGCGCGCACTACCTGGAGCGCAAGGCGGTTGTATCGGATTTTGCTTGAGGACGGACGCAGAGAGGAGCAGTAACGCATGAACGCTGAAAGGCAGGATCGGGGTCTGCTGCGGGTGAACGAAGAAGAGTGCAAGGGATGCGGGCTCTGCGTTGAGGCTTGCCCACCCAAGGCGATTGCCATGGGCGAGCGGATGAACCACTACGGCTATCGCACTGCGATGTACAAGGGCTCTGGCTGCACGGCTTGTGGCATCTGCTTTCTGGTGTGTCCTGAGCCGGGCGCGATCACTGTGCTGCGCACCGTAAAGCGCATGGTCGCGGCGTTGCAAACGGAGACGGGGGTGGCTGCATGCGCAAGCAACTGATGAAGGGCAACGAAGCGATCGTGCGCAGCGCAATTCTCGCCGGATGCCGCGCCTTCTATGGCTATCCGATTACGCCGGCGAGCGAGATCACCGAAGCTGCGGCGCTCTATCTGCCGCAGGTCGGCGGCGTGTTTCTGCAGGCGGAGAGCGAGGTCGCGGCGATCAACATGCTTTACGGCGCCTCGTCGGCAGGCGTGCGCTGCATGACGGCTTCAAGCGGCCCGGGCATCAGCCTGATGCAGGAAGGCATCAGCTACATGGCTGGCGCGGAGCTACCCTGCGTGATCGCCGACATAACGCGCGGCGGGCCGGGGCTGGGCAACATCGCCTCAGAGCAGGGCGACTATCACCAAGTGGTGAAGGGCGGCGGCAATGGCAACTATCGCACACTGGTCTTAGCGCCGAACTCCGCCCAGGAGATGGCAGACCTGACAGCGTGGGCCTTTGACCTGGCCGACCGTTATCGCAACCCGGTGGTGGTGCTGGCCGATGGCTTTGTAGGTCAGATGATGGAGCCGGTCGCGTTTCCCAGGTCGGCTGTGGCGCCGCGACTGCCGGGGTGGGCAGTGGCGGGCACACAGGAGTCGCGCGGCAATCTGATCACCTCATTGCATATGGAAGCCAACGCGCTGGAGGCGCACGTGCGCAAGCTCGAGACCAAGTATCGCGAAGCCGAGCGAAACGAGACGCGCAGCGAAGCGTGGTGCACGGAAGATGCGGAGATCGTGCTTGTGGGCTACGGCATCGTCGGGCGCATTTTGAAGGCAGTGACAGCTGAAGCGCGCGCGGAAGGCTTGCGCGTGGGCGTGCTGCGGCCCATCACTCTGTACCCGTTCCCGACGGCGCAGTTTGAGCGATTGGCGCGCCGCGCGCGGGTGTTTGTGGTGGTCGAGATGAGCAACGGGCAGCTGCTGGAAGACGTAAAGCTGGCGCTGAACGGCGCGCGCCCCGTGGAGTTCCTGAATCGCATGGGCGGCAACGTGCCGTCGCACGACGAGGTGTTCGCATTTGTACGCGAACTGGCGGCGCGCATGGGTTTGGAGACAGCAGCGGCAGAGGAGCAGATGGCGCATGTCTAGCGAATCGATTGCAGAATACGAAGTGGCCTACGCCAAACCGAAGGCGTTCTACGAGCGTTACGAGCGCAAGGAAGAATTGCAGCATGCAACGCACTATTGCCCCGGCTGCGGCCACGGCACGGTACACAAGATGCTCGCGCGAGCGATCGATGATCTGGGCATAAAAGACCGCACCATCCTCGTGGGGCCGGTCGGCTGCTCGGTGTTCACCTACTACTACTTCGACGTGGGCAATGTGCAGGCGGCGCATGGGCGCGCGTCTGCTGTGGCTACGGCGATGAAGCGCAGCCACCCCGGCAGCGTGGTTGTGAGCTACCAGGGCGACGGAGACCTGTCTGCAATCGGTTCGGCAGAAATCCTCCATGCGGCCAATCGCGGTGAAAACATCACCGTCATCTTTGTGAACAATGCCGTCTACAGCATGACCGGCGGACAGGCTGCACCGACAACGTTGATCGGTCAGAAGACGACGACTACGCCCGATGGCCGCAACCCGTTGAACGAGGGCTATCCGCTCCGGGTGAGCGAGCTGCTGGCAACGCTGGAGGCGCCTGTCTACATCGAACGAGTGGGGCTGGGCGACAACAAGCAAGTGGCGCATGCCGACCGCGCCATCCGCCGCGCAATGGAAAATCAGGTGCGCGGACTTGGGTTCTCACTGATCGAGGTACTTTCGCCGTGCCCGACCATTTGGAAGATGAAGCCGGTGGACGCGCAGCGCTGGGTACGTGAGGAGATGGAGAAAACCTTCCCGCTCGGCGTGTATCGCGACCGCACGAAGGACGCTACGCCGCGCCCCATGCCGAAAACTGCTCCCGCGCTTGAGGCGCTGCCGGGCATACTCGGCATCGACGGCGATGAGGACCTGGCGGAAGACGCAGTGTGTGCAACGGATGCGGCGATCGACCTGCGCGTGCGCGTTGCAGGCTTTGGGGGGCAGGGCGTGCTACTGCTGGGCGAGGTGCTGGCCGAGGCTGGTCTGGACGCGGGTCTGGAAGTATCGTGGCTGCCCTCCTATGGTCCTGAAATGCGCTCGGGCACGTCAAACTGCCATGTGCGGCTGGCGCATGAGCCCATCGATTCGCCGCTGGTGACGGCGCCAAACGTGCTGATCGCGATGAACGAGCCCTCGCTGCGCAAGTTCGATGCCAACGTGCAACCCGGCGGATGGGTGATCTACAACGGCGAGGAGTTTCCCCCGGATTGTGCGCGGCAGGATGTGCACGTGCTGGCGCGGCCGTTTACGCAGATTGCCGATGCTCTCGGCGATGCGCGCGCGGCCAACATGGTGATGTTGGGCGCGTTGCTGGAGATGACACCGGGGTTGCCGCAGGCAAGCATTGACGCGGCGTTACGGCGCCTGGTGAAAAATCCGAAGTGGGTCGAGTTGGACGAATGCGCGCTGACGCGGGGACGCGAGTTGGCGCGCGAAGTGCTGCAGGAGGTTCTGCAGGAGGTGTGAGATGCGAGCCGAGGCGGATCCGAACCTGATCGTGTACTTTGCCAGCGAGTTCATGCCGCTGCGCGAGGCGAAGGTGGGCATTCTGACCCACGCCCTGCACTACGGGACCGGCGTGTTTGAAGGGATTCGCGGGCACTGGGACGACGCTGACCAGCAACTCTACGTGTTGCGCCCTGCCGAGCACTATGAGCGTTGGAAGCACAACTGCGGCATCCTGCACATCGAGGTCCCGGCGTCCACTGAAGCTCTTTGCGAGATCACGCTGGAGCTGATGCGAAGAAACGAATTTCGCACCAACGTCTACGTGCGGCCGCTCGCCTATAAATCGGCAGAGCGCGTGGGTGTGGTCCCCGATGAACAGAACGCGTTTGCAATCGTCGCGTTGCCATTCGGCGACTACCTGCATGCGGAGAAGGGACTGCACGCAGGAGTGAGCGCATGGCGTCGCGTGGAAGACAACGCGATTCCGGCGCGGGCCAAGATCTGCGGCGCATATGTGAACAGCGCACTGGCCAGCGACGAGGCGCGGCGTTGCGGATTCGACGAAGCCATTCTTCTGGACGAAGACGGTCACGTGGCTGAAGGCTCCACCTGCAATCTGTTCATGGTGCGCAAGGGCGCGTTGGTAACGCCGCCGGTGTACGGCAACGTGCTCGAGGGCATTACGCGCGATATGGTGATGCAACTCGCGGAGCGCGAACTGGGCGTGTGCACCGCCGAGCGGCCGATCGATCGCAGCGAACTGTATGTGTGCGACGAGCTGTTCTTTACCGGAACAGCCGTCGGAATTGCACCGGTGGTGCGCGTGGATCACCGGCCGGTGAAAGATGGCGCCATAGGGGCGATAACGCGCGCGATTCAGATGCTGTATGTCGACGCGACGCACGGGCGCCTGGACCAGTATCGAACGTGGCTGATGCCTGTGTATGAGCCACACGATGGAGCGGAGCCGAACACGGACCTTCCGGTAGAGCAGGCAGTTAGATGATATGAAGCCGGAAGTGGTCCTGCCCGCTGCGCTCGCAGCAAGGAGGGCAACGAATGCTCACGACAAAATCCGCAGGAAATGCGTACGACGTGGCGCTGGAGAACTTTGACGCCGCCGCCGATGCATTGCAGCTCGATAACGATACTCGGGAGATGATCAAGTACCCGGAGCGCGTGCTGACCGTTACGGTTCCTGTGCGCATGGACGACGGCCATATCCGCCGCTTTGAGGCATATCGTGTGCAGCACAGCTCGGTACGCGGGCCAGCCAAGGGTGGCATCCGCTATCACCCGCAGGTGACGCTGGACGAAGTGAAAGCGCTGGCTACGTGGATGACGTGGAAGTGCGCAGTGGTGAATATTCCGTTCGGCGGCGCCAAGGGCGGAATCACCTGCGATCCGAAACACATGTCGCTGGGCGAACTGGAGCGGATGACGCGCCGCTACACCAGCGCCATTCTGCCGCTGATCGGACCGGAGCAGGACATTCCCGCGCCGGACGTGTACACGAACTCGCAGACCATGGCGTGGATCATGGACACGTACAGCATGACCAAGGGCTATCCGATTCCGGGCGTCGTGACGGGCAAGCCAATCTCCCTGGGAGGGTCACTGGGGCGTAATGAGGCAACCGGCCGCGGTGTGTTCTACACCATCCAGAGCGCATGCGACCATCTGCTCATGTCGCTGAAGGGCGCGACCGTTGTGGTGCAGGGCTTTGGCAATGCGGGCTCAATTGCCGCGCAGTTGTTGTACGAAGCGGGCGCAAAGGTGATCGCCGTGAGCGACTCGACCGGTTGCGTCTACAACCCGCATGGGCTGGACATTCACAACCTGATGCACCTGAAGGCACTGACCGGCAAGGTGGCGGGCTTCCCGGAGGCGGAAAGCATCCGGCCTGAAGAACTGCTGGCGCTGGAGTGCGACGTCCTGATTCCGGCGGCGCTTGAGAACACGATTCACGCCGAGAATGCAGGCGCGGTGCGTGCGCGCATCATCGCAGAAGCAGCCAACGGACCGCTTACGCCTGCGGCTGACCGGATTCTGGAGGCGAAAGGCGTCTTCATCATTCCGGATATTCTCTGCAACGCAGGCGGCGTTACTGTGTCCTACTTCGAGTGGGTGCAGGATGAGCAGCACCTGTTCTGGGAGGCGCAGGACGTCTATAACCGGCTGGAACGGGTGATGAAGACCTCCTTCCGCGATGTGCTGAAGATCCACGAAGAGCGGCCGGCGCCGATGCGCCTTGCGGCAAACATGCTCGGTGTGGGACGCGTGGCAGAGGCCGTAAAGCTCCGCGGCATCTATCCATAGCAGTCAGATCGCGGCTGAACGAACAAAGCCCGCTACGCGAGAGAAACGCGCAGCGGGCTTTTTAGTTTGTGGCGGCGATCAGCGAACGGGATCAGCCGCGTCGACGTTGTCGAGGATGTGTCCCATCTTCTCGACCTTGGTCTTCAGATAGCGCTCGAAGGTCTCCTGAGGAGCAACTTCAGCGGACACGCGCTCGGTCACGGTGATGCCGGCGGACTCAAGCGCAGCCACCTTCTCCGGGTTGTTGGTGATCAGGCGGACCCGGGAAACGCCAAGCAGCTTGAGCACTTCGCCGGGCAGTTCGTACGCGCGGCAGTCGGCCGCAAAGCCGAGCTCGACATTGGCTTCGACGGTGTCGAAACCCTGATCCTGCAGCTCGTAAGCCTTGAGCTTGGCCATCAGGCCAATGCCACGGCCTTCCTGCTGTTCGTAGAGCAGGATGCCCGCACCTTCCGCGGCGATTTTGCGCAAGGCCAACTCCAGCTGCAGGCGGCAGTCGCAGCGCAGCGAGCCGAAGACATCGCCCGTGAGGCATTGCGAGTGAATGCGCACCAGTGGCGGCGCGGCGTGAATATCGCCCATGACAAGTGCGACCAGCCCTTCCACCTTTTTGCCGGATGCGTTGCTGTGTTCGCAGCATGGACGCGGCGAAGGCACTACGCCTTCAAAGCCGAGAATGCGGAAGTCGCCCCAGCGCGTGGGGAACTCGGCCTCGGCCAGTTTCGTGACACTCTCAAAACCCATGCTCTTATTTTACCTGCAGGCGGATTTGGCGCTTGCAACAGTCGTCACACAGGCTGGGATTCGGCCGGCATGGGCGCAACCTGCTGAAAAATGGGCTTATGTACGGACTTCGCGTTACCCTGAGAGGGTGACGGACAAGCTCATCCTGATCAACTTGCTGGTGAAACTGGGCGTAGTCGCCTCGGTGGCCAGCGTGCTGGCGCGCGGCAGCACCTTCCGGCAGTTGATCTTCGCCGAGCGGCGCGGACGGCGGCAGACTCTGGCGTTGCTGGCGTTTTTCCTGGTTCCGCTCACTCTGGGCGTCTGGATTCGGACCACGGTGCCAAATTTTCTGGCCGCCGATATCTCCTTTGAGACGATCATCCTGCTCGGGCTGCTCGTGGGGCCGGGCTGGGCCATGCTGGGCGGCGCCGTGCTGGCGGCGCCGGCTCTTCATCACGGTGAGTATCTGGCGCTGCCGTTCAACGCCGTTCTGGGCGTACTGGCGGGTACGCTGGGTCGATTCGTGGAGCCCGAGGAGATCTGGTCGTTCACGCCGTTCATCGATCTGAGCCTCTATCGCTGGGTGCGGCGCGTTCTGCGCCAGCCGCGCGTAGATCGCCAGTTCCTGATGCTGTTCCTGATTGTGGCGGCCGAGGCGTGCCACACGTGGCTGGCACGCGTGCTTCCGCACAAGCTGTTCGCGCTCGTCGCCGCTGAGTGGTGGCTGCAGGTGCTGGTATGGTTCACCGCGCCCATTGTGGTGGGCATTGCCCTCAAGGTCTGGAACGCATTGCGGCTTGAGATCAAGTTTGAGGAGCAGAAGCGTTTGCTGCTGGAGGCGCGCCTGGACGCACTGCAGCGCCAGATCAATCCGCATTTCCTGTTCAACACGCTCAACTCAATTGCGTCTCTTGTGCGCCTCAAGCCCGAGTTGGCGCGCGAGATGACAGTGAAGCTGGCAAACATTCTGCGGGCGCTCTTGAAAGACCACGACACCTACGTGCCGCTGAGCGAAGAGCTGAATTTTACTGACGATTACCTCGACATTGAGGTGGTCCGCTTCGGCGCGGACAAGCTGCGGGTAGAGAAGGACATTGACCCCCGTACCCTGAGCGTCCCGGTGCCCAGCATCCTGCTGCAGCCGCTCATCGAGAATTCGATCAAGCATGGTCTGGAGCCGCG
Organism: Acidobacteriaceae bacterium UBA1795; assembly: GCA_002314435.1. Taxonomy (GTDB): domain Bacteria; phylum Acidobacteriota; class Terriglobia; order Terriglobales; family Acidobacteriaceae; genus Telmatobacter. The sequence goes on from DCFV01000227.1 coordinate 14,463, forward strand.
CCTGCACGGCGGTACGGTGACGCTGCGCAGTCGCCTCGAAGGCGATCGGGTGCGCATCGAAGTGGCCGACGATGGCGTCGGTATGGGCAACCGTCCAGCATCGGCCCTGCGCCGCGCGGGCGCCGGCATCGGCATGAAGAACGTGCAGGAGCGCCTCGAGGTGCTCTACGGCAACCAGGCGCGTTTCGAGGTGCAGAGCAGCCCGGGTCGCGGCACGCTGGTCGCCATCGAGATTCCCGCCACACTGCCCGAGTGAGGTGCCGCGCCGGTCAACAGGCGGCGCGGAGATGCACAGCCATGCGCGGTATGCTCAAAGGATGGTTCGCTTCACGGTGCTGGCGTCGGGTTCCAAGGGTAACTGCTCGGTTGTCACCGGCGGGAGCACGCGGATTCTCGTGGACGCGGGGCTGAGCTGCCGTGAGCTTTTCCGGCGGATGAAGCTGGCCGGCGAAGACCCGGCAACGCTGGACGCGATCATCGTGACCCACGAGCATCAGGACCACATCAATGGACTGGCCGTGACGGCTCGAAAGCTTGGCATTCCTGTGTACTTTACCGAGGGAACCCACCGCGCCTGGATGCGCTGGCTCATGCCGCGGCGGCAGATGAGTTACGCGCAGTGGATCGAGCAGTGCCGCCAGCAGGCCGCCGCGCGGCAGGCTGAAGCCGACGCCGCCGAAGGCGAGCCGGACGAGGCCGAGATTGCCGTCGAGGCCGCAGAGGAGCCGGAAGCACCAGCCGCTGCGCCCGCGGAGCCGGCCGAGCCGATGAAGGACCCGACCTGGCTGCCGGCGGTCGAGTACTTTGCTGCGGGGGAGCCGTTCCGCATTGGCGACATCGCCGTGAGTCCGTTCACCATTCCGCACGATGCCGCAGACCCGGTCGGTTTCGTCCTGGAAGCTGAAGGCGTGCGAATGGCTGTGGCCACCGACCTGGGATACATGCCACCGAACGTGATGGCGCAGCTTAAGGCATTGGATCTGCTGATGTTGGAGTCAAATCACGACTTGGAAATGCTGCGGGACGGGCCCTACCCCTGGTCCGTGAAGCAGCGCGTGCTGTCCCGCGTGGGACACTTGTCGAACGATGCGGCTTCAGGTTTTCTGGAGGAGGAATACGACGGACAGGCGGCTTACGTAATCCTGGGCCATCTCTCTGAAAGCAATAATCTTCCGGAATTGGCAAGGGTGGCAGCAGAACGTGCGCTGGCCAATCATGCCAGCCTGCTGGCTAACAGGCTGTTGCTTGCCGAGCAACATGAGCCACTTAACGCTATTTGTTTTTAAGTCACTTCGATTACAATAATTTTGCAGGACTTCGCTCTTGTACGGGGGCTGGCTGGACAACTGCTGTGCCGCGATTCATCCGTTGCCACTAACTCTGTGGCAGCGGCAACAAATGGTTAGGCGGTGTCCGGATTCTCCGGGGCGAGCCTGGTCATAAAAATTGCGATCTTCCTCCTGCAAAGTGAGTCAAATCAATATGGCAAGAATTCGATGCAATGACCGAGTCGTCGGGGCGATTTTGGCTAGCTGGCGCTACGATATTTCCGGGATTTCGCCGGAGATGCGGAAGGACTACGAGCATCATCTGGCCGAGTGCAGTTACTGCAGTGCGCGCCAGCGGTTCCACCGCGGGTTGGACGTGACGCTGGTGGTGCTGACGTCCCTTTCGGTATTTTTCTCTGTTTTTGCGCTGGCGGTTCTCAAGCACATCAAGCCGCTGGAGCACGTGGCCTTCAACTCGTTGGGCCTGGACATCTCCGACATGTACCACATGCTCGTTTCTGCGGCCATCGCCGGAGTGGTTTTCTCCGTCACCGCGTTTGCGCTGGTGCTCATGGCGACCCCCGCGCCGACCTATCTGGGCGGCATTGCGGCAGAGCGTGCCAAACTGCTGGAAGAGCGACTGCCCGAGGCGATTCGCTCGCTACGCCCGCGCTAACGATTCTCGCCGAAACGATAAAGGCCTCCCCGTGGGGAGGCCTTTATCGTTCAGGATCGACACTTATTTTGTAGCCTTTTGTCGAAATATACGATAGTTATCGAAATTATCGTCAAGCAATAAATGTCATAATTCTGATATATTTTGCGCATGGACCCAGTTTCCAATCCGTATGCGCCGGGAGCGGGATGCCCTCCGCCAGAACTCGCTGGGCGTAGCGCCGTGCGAGAGCAAGTAACAATATGCATCGGGAGATTACGCCGAGGAAGGCCCTCCAAAAGTGTGATTCTAGTCGGGTTACGAGGCGTAGGTAAGACGGTGCTTCTGGATAAGATGCGTGCCGATTCCGAAGCCGCCGGAGCCCACGCGATCCGCATAGAAGCGCCGGAGGATCGATCCCTTCCCGCCATCATTGCTCCGCAGCTGCGCCAGGCACTCCTGCGGCTGAGTCGCGTTGAGGCAGCAAGAGCCTATGCAGTCCGAGGGCTCCGGGCTCTCGCGGGATTTGTGGGCAAACTGAGACTTAAGTACAACGACATAGAAGTCGGCTTGGATTACGACCCTGAAGCAGGTCTGGCAGATAACGGAGATCTGGAAACAGATTTGACTGCTTTGCTTGAACAGGCAGGTGAAGCCGCGCGGCACGCAGAAACCGTGCTCGTTATTTTCATCGACGAATTGCAGTACGTGCAGGAAGACCAACTCGCTGCACTGATTTCAGCGCTCCATCGCTGCGCGCAGATGCAGCTGCCGGTAACTGTTGTCGGCGCCGGCCTACCACAGCTCATTGGAAAAATGGGTAAAGCTAAGTCCTATGCGGAACGTCTATTCGATTTTCCTGATATCGGAGCTCTGCGTCCTGAAGATGCTAAGGAAGCCATTGTCAAACCTGCGAAAAACGAAGGCGTTGAGATTCTAGACGATGCCGTTGAGACAATTCTTGCGAAGACGAAGGGGTATCCATATTTCTTGCAAGAGTGGGGCAAGCACACCTGGGATGTTGCGGATGCAAGTCCCATTACTGCGAAGGATGTAGAGGACGCATCCAACCAGGCGATTGCCGCGCTTGATGAGAGCTTCTTTCGCGTCCGATTTGACAGGCTAACGCCCACAGAAAAGAGATATCTACGGGGAATGGCCGATCTGGGCCCGGGATCTCATCGGTCCGGAGATATTGCAGAATGTCTTGGCAGAAAGGTTCAATCCTTTGGCCCTATCCGCAGTAACTTGATCAGCAAGGGAATGATCTGGAGTCCAACGCATGGCGATACAGCCTTTACTGTGCCACTTTTCGACGAATTCATGCGGCGGATTATGCCGGGAGACGAATGGAAGACTACAACTGTGTAGAAAGTCGCAAGAAAAGTAAAACGGCGAAGCACAAGGGCTTCGCCGTTCGTATTTTGGGTTGTGTGAGGACTACTTCACAATCGGCACACGCAGATCGCCGCCGGTCATCTCCTTCGGCAGGCCCAGGTTGAGGAGGTTGAGCAGCGTCGGGGAAATGTCGCGCAGCGACCCGTCCGTGCGCAGCCGATAGTGCGATGCATCCTCGCCCACGTAGATCATGGGCACAGGGTTGGTGGTGTGCGCGGTGTGCGGCCCGCCGGTAACAGGATCGACCATCTGCTCGGCGTTGCCGTGGTCTGCCGTGATGAGCCAACTGCCGTTGCGCTCCTTGATGGCCTTGTAGATACGGCCTAGCTGGGCATCCACCGCCTCAATGGCCTTGATGGTGGGCTCAAGCTTGCCAGAGTGGCCGACCATATCGGCGTTAGCAAAGTTGGCGACGATCAGGTCGAAGGCGGTGTCGTTGACAGCTTTGACGATGGTGTCGCCGATGGCCTCGGCCTTCATCTCAGGCGCCAGATCATAAGTGGCTACCTTCAGTGAAGGGATCATCGCTCGGTCCTCGCCGGGGAACGGCGTCTCGATGCCGCCGTTGAAGAAGTAGGTGACGTGCGCAAACTTCTCCGTCTCAGCCACGCGCAGGTTGCGCAGGTGGTGCGCCGAGAGAATGTTGGCAAGGATGTTGTCCATCGACTCGGGCAGGATGACGAGCGGCAGCTCGTAAAGCTTGTCGTACTGCGTCATGCACAGGTAGTGCAGGCCCTTGGGGATCTCGGTGCGCGGAATCTCCTGGTCGAGCGCCTCCCAGGCGTCTAGGTCGCGGCCGCCGTTCTTGTTCAGGCCGCTCTCACGGGTCAGCACGCGGGTGATCTGGCGTGCACGGTCGGCGCGGAAGTTGAAGTTGATGCAGACGTCCTCGTCGCGAATGACGCCGACCGGCTTGCCGGCGCCGTCCACCACGACAAAGGGAATGAGGAACTCGTCGGTGACGCCGTTGTTGTAGTTTTCCTTGATGCGCGCCACGGCATCAGCGTGCGCGCCGCCTTCGGCTTTGCCATGCACCATGGCGTCAAAGGCCTTGCGCTCGCGCTCCCAGCGCTTGTCGCGGTCCATGGCGTAGTAGCGGCCACTCACAGAGGCGAGCTTGCCCACGCCGTACTCGCGCATCTTCTGCTCGAGTTGGGCGACATATCCAGCGCCGGAGGTTGGGCCGGTATCGCGTCCGTCCATGAAGGCGTGCACAAAGACGCGCTCAACGTGGTACTCCCGCGCAGTGCGCAGCAACGCATAGAGATGCTCCTGGTGCGAGTGGACGCCGCCGTCAGAGAGCAGGCCGAAGAAGTGAAGCTGGCGCGAGCCTTCGCGGGCGCGCTGCATCGCCTGCACAATGGCGGGGTTCTTCTGGAACTCGCCCGAGGCGATCTGCGCGTCGATACGGGTGATGTCCATCTGCACAATGCGGCCGGCGCCGATGTTCAGGTGGCCGACTTCGCTGTTGCCCATCTGCCCATCGGGCAGACCGACGAAATGCTCTGAGGCGCGGATCAGGGTGTTGGGATACTCGCGCAGCAGCTTGTCATAGGTGGGCTTGCGGGCCAGGGCGATGGCGTTGTTTGCGGTTTCGGCGCGATAGCCCCATCCGTCGAGGATGGTAAGGACGAGAGGATGCTTGGTGGGCACGGGCAGGTTCCTTCTAGCAAGTTGGCAAGTCAGCGAGTGAGCGAGTCAGCTTGGGGAATGGGAACCCGGAGCGAAGGTCGCGGGGCTGAGTCGCACGAGGGCACAGCGGCGGAGGATGCTGCGGGCTTGCGCGCAACATCCTCCGCGTGAGCTGCGGAGTTAGTCGTTGTAGTTGATGCTCTCGATGCCGAGGAAGGTGGCGCCGGCGCCAAGCTCTTCTTCAATGCGGAGCAGCTGGTTGTACTTGGCAATGCGGTCGGTGCGGCTGACCGAGCCTGTCTTGATCTGGCCCACGCCGGTAGCCACCGCGAGGTCGGCGATGAAGGTATCTTCCGACTCGCCCGAGCGGTGCGACATGACGGCGGTGTAGCCGTAGCGGCGGCCGAGGTCGATTGCGTCGAGGGTCTCGGTCACGGTGCCGATCTGGTTCACCTTGATCAGGATCGAGTTGGCGACGCCTTCTTCAATGCCACGCTGCAGGCGCTTGGTATTGGTGACGAAAAGATCGTCGCCTACGAGCTGGATCTTGCCGCCGATCTTGTCGGTGATCAGCTTCCAGCCTTCCCAGTCGTCCTCGGCCAGGCCGTCTTCGAGCGAGACGATCGGGTACTGCCGCGCCCAATCAGCCCAGAAGTCGACCATCTGCTCGCTGGTGAGTTCGCGCTTGTCGCTCTTCTTGAAGACGTACTTCTTCTTTTCCTTGTCGTAGAACTCGCTGGAGGCAGGATCGAGAGCAATCGCGATCTGTTCGCCAGGCGTGTAGCCGGCGGCCTCAATGGCCTCGAGGATCAGCTCGATGGCCTCAGAGTTCGACTTGAGCGAGGGAGCAAAGCCGCCCTCGTCGCCCACTGCAGTGTTGTAGCCCTTCTTTTTCAGCACGCTCTTCAGCGTGTGGAAGGTCTCCGCAGCCCAGCGCAGCGCCTCAGAGAAGCGCTCCGCGCCAACGGGCATGATCATGAACTCCTGGA
>DCFV01000001.1 GCA_002314435.1 Acidobacteriaceae bacterium UBA1795
CTGCGCATCACGCACTGGACCAATGAGGGCGCGGCCTTCTCGCTCTTTGCAGATTCAGCCTCGCCCAACACTGTTCGCTGGGTACTGGCTGGCTTTGCTTTGCTGGTGGCGCTGATAGTGCTCGTAGCGCTTGTGCGCCTCGCCAGCCGCATCAGCCTCACCACCGTGGCGCTGGCAATGGTTTTCGCCGGTGCGCTTGGTAATGTCTACGACCGCATCGTCTACGGCTCAGTCGTCGACTTCATCGAAGTCCACATCATCACCTACCACTGGCCGGACTTCAACGTGGCCGACAGCGCCATCGTCGTCGGCGCGTGCCTTCTGCTGCTCGACTCTCTGCGGCCCGCAGGAAACGACAGTTCGCAGGCCCCTGCTTCTTCCTGAAACAGTACCAACGTGTAAGGGCAGGCTTTTCCCCGGTCCGCATTCTCGTCACTGGTCTTAGAATGGGAGCTGTGTTCGTACACGGTCCCGTGTGCGGCACAGTTCTGCAGCCTTTTGGCCGCATACTGAAGTCCACGAGGATTAAATGCATCGCTGTTCTTCTTTCTCTTATCTGCCCGCGTCCCTGGTCGCACTTGTATCTCTTGCCCTTACCGCAACCACACCTCTCCAGGCGCAGCGCCTGTCCTCCAACGTCGTCCCGGAGCACTACTCGCTCATACTCGCGCCTGACCTGAAAGCTGCTACTTTCACCGGCGACGAAACGATAGACGTGCTTCTGCATGCACCGTCCCGCACCATCACGCTCAACTCCGCTGAGATCACCTTCCAGTCCGTCACCGTCTCCGCCGCAGGCCACGAGCAAGCCGCCACAGTCGCACTTGACGCGCCGAAGCAGCAGGCAACCTTCACCTTTGCCGATCCTGTACCCGCCGGCAAGGCCGCGCTGCACATCCGCTACACCGGCATCCTCAACAACGAACTGCGTGGCTTCTATCTCTCCAAGACGGCGCGCCGCAACTATGCCGTTACGCAGTTCGAGTCCACCGATGCGCGCCGCGCCTTCCCGTCCTTCGACGAGCCCGCCCTCAAGGCCACCTTCGACGTTTCGCTCCTCGTCGACACCGGCGACACCGCCATCTCCAACGGCCCCATCGTGCGTGACATCCCGGGCCCCGGCGCCGGCAAGCACACTCTCACCTTCCTCACCACACCGCGCATGTCCACCTATCTGGTCGCCTTCCTCGTCGGAGACTTTCAGTGCACCAGCGGCGAACAGGACGGTGTCGCCATCCGCTCCTGCGCCACACCAGACAAGGTCTCCCTCACCCCCTACAGCGTCGAGTTTGCCAAATTCGCACTGCACTACTACAACACCTACTTCGGAATTCCTTATCCGCTCAAAAAGCTTGACCTCGTCGCCATTCCCGACTTCGAGGCTGGTGCCATGGAAAACTTTGGCGCCATCACCTATCGCGAAGTCGCGCTCCTCGTCGACGAGAAGACCGCGTCCATTGACGCGAAAAAGCTCGTTGCCGTCGATGTTGCACACGAGATGGCCCATCAGTGGTTCGGCGATCTGGTCACCATGAAGTGGTGGGACAACCTCTGGCTCAACGAGGGTTTCGCCACCTGGATGGAGAACAAGGCCGTAGCCGCCATGCATCCGGAGTGGAACATGGGCGAAGACGTTGCCGCCGATCTCGACGAGACACTCAACATTGATGCCCTCCCCACCACCCGGCCCATCCGCGCGCACGCCACAACACCCGATGAGATTGACCAGTTATTTGACGGCATCGCCTACGGCAAGGCCAGCGACGTCCTCCTCACGGTAGAGAACTACATCGGGCCCGAAACCTTTCGCAAAGGCGTGCACAACTACCTGACCGCGCACCTCTACGCCAACGCCACCGCCGAGGATTTCTGGAACGCTGAGACACAGGCCAGCGGCAAGCCTGTCGATCGCATCATGAGCAGCCTGATCGTACAACCCGGAGAGCCTCTACTCACCTTCGGTCAGCCCGCGCATGGCGTCGTCCCTGTAACGCAGAAAAGATTCTTTCTCAGCCCGAATGGACACGCGGATGCACCACAGAAGTGGACTCTGCCGGTATGCTTTAAAACGCATAGCGGCGGAAACAGCTGCGCATTGCTCACGCCAGCAACTCACGAGTTGCACGTGCCGGCCGGCGCGCTCTTCTTCGCCAATGCAGGCGGAACTGGCTACTACCGCAGCCGCTACACCCCGGAGCAGTACAGCAAAATTGTTGCTCACGTTGAGGACAAACTCACGGCCACTGAGCGCATCAGCCTGATAGGCGACGAGTGGGCGCAGATACGTGCCAACCATGCATCGATCGGCGACTATCTCGACCTGGCTGCGGCAATCAAGAGTGATCCACAGGCCACCGTACTTGACTCAGCCTTCGAAGGCATCCGAGCGATTCGCAACCGCGTCGCTGCCACGGACGAAGAGAGAATCGCGCTCGCCGCCTGGATTCATGCCACATTTGCGCCCGAGTATGCAAAGCTCGGACCTCCTGCTGCCGCCGAATCCGCCAACACGCGCCAGCGGCGCGCCCTGTTCTTCTCCCTGCTCGGCCTGTACGGCGATGACCCAGCAATCATTTCGGAAGCGCGCAAGATCGCTGAGCTCGCGCTCGACGATCCTGCTTCTGTCGATCCCACTCTGCGCGAAGCAGCACTCAGTGTGGCCGCGCGGCACGGCGACGCGGCGCTCTTCGACCGCTTCATGCAGACCTACGAGACTTCGACAAACCCCGAGCTTCAAGCCAGCGCACTACGCAGTCTCGCGCAGTTTGAAGACCCTGCTCTCCTCGAGCGTTCGCTTGAATTCGCCGTCTCCGGCAAAGTGCGCAATCAGGACGCCACGCAGCAGTTGGGGATCTCCCTGTCCATTCCAGAGAACCGTACGCAGACCTGGTCCTTCATCCAATCGCACTGGAATCAGGTGCGAGCGCAGTTCACAATCGACATGGGCGAGCGGCTGGTGAGCGCAACCGACTCCTTCTGCTCCGTGCAGGACCGCAACAATGTGCAGCAGTTCTTCGCTGTTCATCCGGTAGAGGCGGCTGACGTCTCTCTCCGCCACGCCATTGAAGCCATCGACGGCTGCGTCGAACTCCGAACCGCGCAGGAACCGCACCTGAGCGGCTGGCTGGCAACACAGCACGGTTTCTGAGCATGCATGCGTGAAAAGAGAAGGCCGACCGGCAGATTGCCGGTCGGCCTTTTATGTACAGGAGGAGGGTATGAATGAAGGTTTAGCGAACTTCGAAGTTGACGCTCAGTCGCACGTCCATCGCTACGTTCTGATTGTCCAGCTGGGCCGGCTCAAAGCGATAGTCGCGCACGGCAGCCAGAATACGGGCATCCACTGCCTGATTGACGGACTGAACGAGGTGCACATTCTGCGGCACACCCTTCTCATCCACGCGGAAACCAACCACAACGTGCTGAGTGGTCAGGTTCTCAGAGGGAAAATCAGAGAGAGCCACACGGACAACAGGGTTGGAGATAAGCTTGGGAGCCATCACGCCAGTGCTGATGCGGCGGGCCGGCGCGCTCACGGTGGCATCAGTCGCCGCAGCTGGTTCCGTTGCGATGTTGTTGCTGGCGATCAGTACGGCCCCCTGGCCATTCGTAACCGTCTGTGCAGGGAGCAGCACGGTGGACAAGAAAAGACTAGCAGCAAAGATCTTGTGCATTAATGTGTCTCCAAAGGTCAGAGGTTACCAACACCAATTTACGATAAACTTAGAATCTATGTCAACAATAAAACTTAAATGCCTTACAGGTCAATCACTTACTGGATCGACAAAGCGCACTTTTCCGTCTCACTCTCTGAAACAGCGACCTGGCGCGACCGCCCCGGTTTCTCCACAGTCCGCCCTAAATAGGTTCGATACCATAGGCTTATGCCGCAATTCCCTTCCGGCCAAACTCTGCTGATCGACGCCGACGACACCCTCTGGGAAAACAACGTCTACTTCGAGCGCGCCATTGCCGCCTTCATCAGTCACCTGAATCACCACACCTTCACGCCCGCCGAAGTGCGCAATGCCTTGAATGACGTCGAGCGCGAAACCATTCTTGCGCACGGCTACGGCCTCTCGAGCTTCACCCGCTCTCTCGTCACGTGCTATGAGCGCCTTACCGAGGAGGCAGTGACCGAGACCAACCGCGCCCGCATCGTGAGCTTTGCGCAAACCATCGCGGATCAGGACATTGAACTGCTTCTCGGTGTGCCCGAGACGCTTGCAGATCTGGCCACCCGCCACAAGCTCATCCTCATGACCAAAGGCAATCATGCCGAGCAGGCAGACAAGCTCGCACGCTCCGGTCTTGCTCCGCATTTTTCCGCCGTGGAGATCGTGAAGGAGAAGGACCCAGCCACATATCACGAGGTAATTGCGCGCCATGAACTGACACCACATTCCAGCTGGATGATCGGAAATAGCCCCAAGAGCGACATCAATCCAGCGCTAGCCGCCGGATTGCATGCAGTGTTCCTCTTTCACAAGGACACATGGGTGCTGGAACACGCTGAAATCACAGCGCCTCCTGCCGGTCAGCGGTTACTGGAGTGCGATAGCTTCGCCAAGCTCTGTGTTATCTTCTAGTCAGCGGAATCGCGAGGAGATCCTCCCCCTTGAACCGCGTTCCTAACTCGGTATCGCTGCGCTATCGGCGCGTTTACCCGCCGCCGCCGCGAATGCACTGGCTCCTTCTCCTTGTCCTGGTTGCCGGTGCAGAATTCCTGGTGCTGCACTTCGCGCGTCCACCGTTTCGCGATCCGCTCATCAATCTTGTCATCGCGGTTTGGCCCATCTATCTCAGCGTCTGGCTGCGAAAGGTCGATTCCCGCTCCGCCGCGCTCTACTGGTGCATCGCCTCGCTGGCCACTGGTTTTCTGTTCTCATGGTTGCTCTGGATCGTCGTTGTCTTCGAGGTCCGAGAAGACCTGCTCGACCACTACAACTACAGAGAGCCCATCGGTCTCCGCCTGAATCTGGTGCTCACGCTTCTATTTTCCTTCTCCTACTTCCAGTACCACTTGCGCCGCATAGCCCTGGAAAAGACCGCTACGCCCCCTGTGTTGGTTCCAGTCGAAAATCTCTCCGATTCGGAGCAGGATGCGGCAGACTTCGCCCCATTCCCGGAATGACACCTGCCCCCTTTTGCGGCGAACGACGCTTCGTCACTTGAGTTACATATGGGAATCTCCTTGACCTTGCTGCAATCACCCGTGCAAGATTGGGGCAGCCGGGTTTCCGCATCAGATCCGGCGGCAGTTTGACGTCTACAGATGCTCGGCAACGGATCGCTCTCCCTCGCATCTGTTGGCGGCTTGGACATTGAGCCCCTTTTCGGAAGATTCCGCCCAGGGGAAGGCCTATGGCGACCACTCGATTCTGCGCATTCAATAAGACCAGGGGAATCATCCTGAGCCTGGATGTTTCCGAGCTCGATGCCGCGCTCGATCCCCTGAAGGTTCTGCGCGTCCTGATGGAAGGCCTAAGCTCTGAAACCAGCACAGGTCTTTGGCTCACCCACTTCAGAGCCGTTCCGGTGGCCCGCGCCGTCTCCCCATTCGACCTGGTCTATTTGGACAAGGACGGCTGCGTCGTGCACGCCGTGGCTCTCAGCGTCGACAGCGTCTTTGAGCCCTTCCAGGGTGAACCCGCCAGCGCGCTCGTGCTTCCCGCCTCCGTCATCGCTTCTTCTCACACTGAGCCCGGCGATCAGCTGGTCATCGTCGCCGCCCCGGAATCATCCGGTGTGACTCCTCCCGCGCAGTCCGAACACGCAGTCAGGCAGGCTCCGGTGCCGATCCGCGTACAGCCTGTGCCCGCTCCCCAGCCTGTATTGGCAGACGAGGAAGACGCAATTCTGTCGCGCTATCTCAGTGGTCAGGCGCATCAGTCCTCTAGCGCCCACCCGGCAGCGCCCGCCGCCGCTGCGGCTGCCCCGGCGATTCTGGAACCACCTCCGCCCGCACCGGCAGTTGCACCACCCTTGCCCAACCATCTGCAGGCGGTCGCGAGCGCCCCTCTGGCAGAGCCGGAAGCCGCCCCGGCCCCGTCAGCCCCCGCCGCCCGTCCCACAATTGTCCCCAAGCCCGCAGTTGAGTACTACCGCGAGCCCAAACCCACCTTGCGCGAACGCGTGCAGCGCTGGATGTACCCTGAATTGCAGCCACCGGCCCCGCCGCCCAATCGCAAGCTCGACCGGCGCCGCGCCTACCGGCTCTACGATCCCGACCTGGTGGCCTATTACTTCACCGGGGGCGCGCCACATCCCCATCGCATCGAGAATATTTCCGTCACCGGCTGCTACATGGACACCGACGACCTCTGGATGCCCGGCACCATCATTCGCATGACGCTGCAAAAGCTCGGCTCCCGTGGCGATCGCCGTGGCGACACCATCACCGTCCATTCGCG
>DCFV01000002.1:0-1115 GCA_002314435.1 Acidobacteriaceae bacterium UBA1795
CGCTCACGCAACTGGGCCGCAGCGGTGTGCCTACGTATGTGCTCTATGTCCCCGGTTCACCGAGCCCGCGCCTCTTGCCTGAGGTACTGACGCCCGGCGTCGTCCTCGACGCGCTCGCGGACTTGCGGAAATAGCACGCAGCGCGCTATTGCCGCTTGCCGGCCTTGATGCGGCGAATCTCCTCCATGCGCTGGGCGAGCAGCTTTTCGCGGCCTTCCAGCGTGGGGTGATAGTAGGTGTGTCCACGCAGTGAGTCAGGCAGGCAATCCATATCGGCCACACGGCCTTCCTCGTCGTGCGCATAGCGGTAGCCCTTGCCATACTCCAACTCCTTCATTAGCTTGGTCGGCGCATTGCGCAGATGCAGCGGTACCGGCTCCTGCCGCGTGTGTTCAATCTCCTGCTGCACCGCGCCGTAAGCCATGTAAACCGCGTTCGACTTGGGCGCAAGGCAGAGATAGACCACTGCTTCAGCCAGCGCAAGGTCGCCCTCCGGCGAGCCGAGGAACTCCATCGTCTGCTTGGCAGACAGGCACAAGTTCATCGCTTCAGGCGCAGCCAGGCCAATATCTTCAACCGCCATACGCACCACGCGCCGCGCCAGGTACATCGGGTCTTCGCCCGCGGCGAACATGCGCGCCAGCCAGTAGAGCGCGGCATCGGGATCGCTGTTGCGCACGCTCTTGTGGAGCGCCGAAATCAGGTTGTAGTGCTCCTCACCCGACTTGTCGTACATCAGCACGCGCTGTTGCGCGGCTTCAGTGGCGATGGTTTTGTCAATGCGCTTCCCGGCGTCCCGCGCCAGTTGTGCGGCCACTTCCAGCGTGTTGTAGGCGCTGCGGCAGTCCCCGCTGGAGTAGCTCGCAATGAGCGCCAGCGCGTCGTCGTCCGCGGTCAGTTCCAGCGTGCCCAGGCCGCGTTCACGATCCTCCACGGCGCGGCGCAGCAGCGCGACAATGCGCTCTTCGCTGAGCGCCTTCAGCACGTAAACGCGGCAGCGCGAGAGCAACGCAGAGATGATTTCGAACGAGGGATTCTCCGTCGTTGCGCCGATCAGCCGGATGGTGCCGCGTTCCACATACGGCAGAAACGCATCCTGCTGCGCCTTGTTGAAG
>DCFV01000002.1:1363-35808 GCA_002314435.1 Acidobacteriaceae bacterium UBA1795
GCTGCGCCTTGTTGAAGCGGTGAATCTCGTCGACGAAGAGGATGGTGCGCGAGTGCAGCTCGGCGGCCTGCGCGGCCGAAGCCATCACCTGCTTGATCTCTTTAATGCCGCTCGTCACGGCAGAGAACTCGATGAAGCTGGCGCGGGTGGTTTCAGCGATGATCTTGGCCAGCGTGGTTTTGCCCACGCCGGGCGGCCCCCAAAAGATCATCGAACCCGGATCGTCGCGCTCAATCTGAATGCGCAGGGGTTTGCCGGGCCCGAGCAGGTGCTCCTGGCCGCTGTACTCCTCGAGCATGCGCGGACGCATACGCTCCGCCAGTGGCGCCGTGGCCAGCGTGCCTTTTGGCCCTTCTGGTTCGCCGTCGAACAGGCTCATCGCGTGCCTTCCTGCGCTTTGGATGCGGCGCGCTGGCGCGAAGCTTCGTAGAGCAGCACGCTCGTGGCCACTGCGGCGTTCAGGCTCTCCACCGGGCCGGGGCAGGGAATCGTGATGGCTGCATCGGTGCGTGCTGCCAGATCGTCGGCCAGCCCGTTGCCTTCGTTGCCGATGAAGAGCGCCACGGCCTGCGCGAGATTAGTTTGCGTGGCAGATTCCGCTCCGCGTACTGCCGTGGCCAGCGTACGCATGCCCGCCTGCTTCAGCCGCACAAACGCTTCGTCGGCCGTGACTTCCATCAGCGGTACGCGAAACACGCTCCCGGCCGAGGCGCGCACGGTCTTGGGATTCCACACGCTCACCGTGCCGGGCAAGGAAATGATGCCCTGCGCGTCGAAGGCCTCGGCCGAACGCAGGATCGTGCCCAAGTTGCCGGGGTCCTGCAGACCCGCGAGAACAACAACGAGCGGCGCGGCCGCACGGGCAAGCAGATCGTCCCAGCTCCAGCGCGGAGGCTCCACCAGCGCCGCCACCGGCTGCGGGGTTTCTGTGGCAAGTGCGCGGCTGAGCAGTGCACGCGGCGCCAGCAGCACCTCAGTCTGCGCAGGCAATTCAAGGCCAGCCAGCAGGCTTTCGGCCTCTTGCGCGGCAAACACCGCTTCAATCCGCAGTCCGGCGCGCACGGCTTCGCGCAGCATTATGGGACCTTCGATGCCGGCGAGAGCTTCGTCTCGACCGGGTTGAGCGAGGGCACGGCGCAATTGCTTCAGGCGTGCGTTCTGCTGACTCTGTACAATGCGAACAGGCATCACTGAATCGTCTGAGTCTCCTAGCCGATTCTATGCTGTTCAGATGCCGCGCAGGACCGCGCAGCGGCCTGGCCTAACTTGCTCGCCGCGGCGGGCTGTGTTAGCTTCCGTTTTTGTGGATTCTGCAATTCGGGAACCGAGGTAGACTTTCTTGTCCGCAGAAATCTTGCGCGTCCATCCCGATGAACCCCAACCGGACCGGATTGAGTACATCGTCTCCTGTCTGCGCAAAGGGTATGTCGTAGCGCTGCCCACCGACACCTTCTACGGTCTCGCTGTCGATCCGGTCAATCTGCATGCGGTCGAAAGCATCTACCAGATCAAGACCCGCCAGAAACACAAGCCCCTATCGCTCCTGATCTCAGGACTGGCGCAGGCGTACACCCTGGCGCGGGATAGCGATCCGTTGCTGGACAAACTGGCAGACAAGTTCTGGCCCGGGCCGCTTACCATCATTGTGCGTGCGGGCACCAAACTGCCACTGCGTTCCACGGCCAACACGGGCAACGTAGCGCTGCGCGTGCCGGATGCAGCCATTCCGCGAGCCGTGGTGGAGAGCTTCGGGTTGCCTATCACAGCCACCTCGGCCAACCTGCAGGGTGCCGCAGAGTGTACGCATGCAGCCTGTGTGCGCGACCAGATCGGCGACCGCGTGCCGCTGATCATCGACGGCGGGCCGACGGGCAGAGCGCAGCCCACCACCATCGTCGATCTCTCGCTGGGCGCGGGACGTTGGGAGATTCTGCGCGAGGGCGCAATCCCGACTCATGAAATCGTAATGGCGCTGCAGCGATAAGATTTCTCCAATGAGGGCAAAATCCAGATCGAAGGGGAGAGCGGCTGCGCAGGTTGTTGCGGCCGTTCTGCTGGCCCTGGTTTTGGGAACGCTGGGGTGGTCCCGCTGGGTCTACACACAGATTGAAGCTTTCGCTGGCCGCGATGATGCGGCTCCCTCAGATGCCATCGCCGTCTTCGGAGCGGCAGAGTATGATGGCCGTCCGTCGCCGGTCTATCGCGCGCGCCTGGAGCACGCCGAGGCGTTGTTCAACAAGAGCATCGCCCCGCTCATCATCACGCTGGGCGGCGACGGCGGCGACCAGTACTCCGAGGGTGGCGTCGGCCGGCAATACCTGATGGGCGAAGGCATTCCCGAGTCCGCCATCATTGCAGAAACCACCAGCCGCAATACCGCTCAGGCCGTTCGGCGGCTCGCCGTGATCGCCCGAGCCAACAGTCTGAGCCGCATCGTGGTCGTCAGCGACGACACGCACATGTTTCGCATTCACGCACTATGCGCGGCACAGGGGCTCAACGTGCTCACCTCGCCGCGCCAGCGGGTGAGCGTTGAGGGCAATCCATCCGACCTGGATCCCGTGCTACACGAAATCCTGAGCTACACCGCCTGGCGGCTGCACCTGGAGTAGCGCTCAGGCCACGCCAAAGTGTGACGCCAGCGCCAGCAAAGCCATTGCAAAGGCCGCCGCGCTCAGCGTAGATAGAAAATTCACTGCATCGTTGTTCAGCCAGCCGCGCCGTTCGAGTGTGGCACCCAGCAGGCTGTCGAAGAACAGGCCAAAGACACCGCCAGCCCAGCCGATAACCCCCAACAGCCAGCCGCCGGGCAGCGCCGCTGCTCCTGTCGCGGCCACCAGTGCGGCTGCTGCCATGCCCGCCAGCGTGCCGCTCAGGCTGACAGCTCCGTCCGTGCCCGGCTCCATCACGCGCAGCGTGGTGATCATCCGCGGGCGGCAGTTCAGCACCTGCCCCAGTTCGGACGACACCGTGTCCGCGGCAGCCTCGCACAGCGCGGCCAGCATCGGAGTAAACAGCAGGCCTAGCCCCCAGTCCGCAGGCGGAAACCAGCCCATGTCGGCCAGCCGCAGGCGGAACATCTCCATGGCCAGCAGTGCCGCCGCGCCCAGGTTCGCGGCCACCTGCGCGGCCACGCGGCCGCCGCGGCGCTCGGCCGTGCCCAACTGCTCCTTGCGTTTGCGGCCCAGCCGCGTGGCAATGGAGGTGAGCACCAGCACAGCGAGCACCGGCACCAGCGCCGTGCGCCAGGGCAGGCAGGGAAGCGATGCCGTCGAAAACATCAGGCTGGCGGCAATCGCAGCGCCGGCCCAGGCGCCGGAGGCAGTGGCCGAACGGACGCGCCAAGCCACCAGTCCCAGCACCCCGCTCAAGCCCAGCACGCACACCGCCACCAGCGGCGTGTAGGTGGACCACCGTTCCACTGCCAGCACCAGGTCAGCTCCCACGGCTGGAAACACGGCCAGCAGGACAGTCTTCGATTGCCATTTCAGCTTGAGAGCGGCCACCTCTCCATCGTATCGTCTGTCCGGCTGAAACTCTCACTTGCTCACTGCAAACCCCTAGTGAATCGGTTTACACTCATCTGCGCGGCAAATGCTGGCCGTCGCTTCGCGTCCAAGGGAGTTCTTTGATGAGAGTGCCGTTCCGCTGTATTGCTCTGCTTGCCATCAGTGCTGTTGCCTCCGCCGGGCTGGCCGCCCAGACCACCGCCCCGCGTCTTCAACTCGATCGCAAGGGAGAAACGATCGTGCTGGAGCCGTACGCACCGAATATCGTGCGTGTCACGCTGAGCCTGAAACGCGAGCCCGCGTTGGCAGCTCCCGGGTACGGCTTCGTCGCCACGCCGGACGCCGGCGGCTGGAGCGCGCGCCAAACGACCGACGCGGATGTTTACCAGTCGGGGCGCATGGTCGTCACCGTAGACCGTGAACACGAGTTTGCTGGAAAACTGCCGCAAAGCATCATCGACATCAGCAAGTACTTCGGCGGCTCTACGCCGGGCGCTCACATCACCTTCCGCACGGCGGAGGGCAAGCAATTGCTCGAGATGACCGGCTGGGCGCAGGCGCTACCCAACCAGAAGGACGGGACCGCCGCGTTGGCTGCCGACCGACGGCCCACCGATCCCGAGATGTATGTCGTGGGAGCCTCTTTCGCTTCGCCGGACGACGAACATTACTACGGGTTGGGCGACAACCACGAGGGCTTCCTCGATCATCGCGGCCACGCCGTGCGCTGCTGGAACGATTACCTGGCTCCGGCCGGTCCCAGCACCTGCGTGCCCTTCGTGGTCACCAACAAGGGCTACGGCCTGCTGTGGGACAACGCCTCGAAGACCACGATCAATCCAGGATTCAACGAGCAGACCAACTGGACCAGCGAAATGGGCGACCGCGTCTCGTTCTTCGTCATCGCCGGAGCCACGGCGGACGAAATTTACGCGGGCTACCGGTTGCTGACTGGCCCCACCCCGCTCTTGCCCAAGGCTGCCTACGGCTACATCCAGTGCAAGCAACGTTACTCCAGCCAGGATGAGGTACTTTCGGTGGCCAAGGGCTACCGTGATCGCCACCTGCCCGCCGACGTGATAGTGGTGGACTGGTTCTACTACACCAAGATGGGCCAGATGGACCTGGACCCGAAGTTCTGGCCCGATCCCGTGGCGATGAACAAGCAACTGCACGACATGGGCTTTGAGACCATGATCAGCGTGTGGCCGCGCTTTGTGCCGGAGAGCCGCTTCTACGCTGACCTGCGCGCGAAGGGCTGGCTCATCCATAAGGCCGACGGCACGCCGATCGACGGCATGCCCTACGACCGCGCCGGTTCGGACATCGATACCACTAACCCCGAAGCCGCAGCCTGGTACTGGAAGACCATCAGAGACAATATCATCAGCAAGGGCTTCGATTCGCTCTGGGCCGACGAAACCGAGCCCGATCTGCCTCCAAACGGCGCGTACTACCACATCGGCCCCGGCACTCAGTACTTCAACGTCTACCCGCTTCTCCATACTGCTGCGCTCTACGAGGGCTTCCGCAAGGACACGCCCGAGAAGCGCGGTCTAATCCTCTCGCGCGACGCCTTCACCGGTATTCAACGCAACGGCGTCATCGTCTGGTCGTCGGATATCTTCCCCACGTGGGACACGCTGCGTCGACAGATTCCGACCGGACTCGACTTTGCGGCCTCGGGCGTCACGTACTGGTCGAACGACACCGGCGGCTGGCAGTATCTACCCGCCGAGCACCATCCGGCGCATCCTCCGCTGCTTGACCCCTCGGACGCGCGCGCCGTCGTGGGCGGTTACGACGACTATCCCGAGCTCTACACGCGCTGGTTCCAGTACGCCACTTTTCTGCCCATCATGCGTTCGCACGGCAGCCGTTCAGCCAACGAGGTTTGGTCCTACGGCAAGCAGGCCCAGCCGATTCTGGAGAAGTATCTGCGCCTGCGCTACGCGCTCATGCCATACATCTACTCGCTCGGCTACCAGACGTGGAAGACCGGCGCGCCCTACATGCGGGCGTTGCCGCTCGACTTCCCGAACGATCCTCGCGTAGCCGATCTGCGCGATGAGTACATGTTTGGTCCGGCGCTGCTGGTGGCTCCGGTCACTGAGCAGGGCGCAACCTCACGCCAGGTCTACCTGCCCGCTGGGGCCGACTGGTACAACTACTGGACCAACCAGCGGCTGCACGGTGGCCAGACAGTCGAGGTTGCCGCGCCCATCGACACCATTCCGGTGTTTGTGCGAGCCGGGTCGATCCTGCCGCTGGGTGCGCCTGTCCAGAGCACACACGACCAGCAGGCCATCGCCAAGGTGCGCGTCTACCCGGGAGCCGACGCTGTCTTCACACTCTTCTCCGACGACGGCACGAGCTACGCGTATGAGAAGGGCGCGGGATCCCTTACCCGGCTCAAGTGGGACGACGCGCAGAAGCAGTTCTCCCATGAAGGAGAAGCCGCGTGGACAGGCGGAGACGCCGCCGTGGTTGAGGTGGTTCAGCCTTAAAAACAGAACGGGCGGCGAGGCAAGCGCCGCCTCTCCCCCATGCAACTGCCGGGCGCTGGATTCCCAGCCGTGTTCGGGCGCGTCTAACGATACGGAGTGACGCGTCGCGCGGGTGGCGTTTGCCCGTACCCAAAACCCCGGAACGCTGCAATGTCGCCCGTGTGCTGCTCGGTGTTTCTGCAGCGGGTTCGTGGCAGGGCGGGGTTACCCGGACAATGGGTTCTCTGATTTACAATCACTGGGTAAGCAGGAAAGAACTGAATGAGTCTTTTTCCCATGAATGCACGCGAGATGCGTGTGCGGTTAATGCAGGTTGGGGCAGCCGGTTTGGCTGCCGCCATGATCGCCGGTTGTGGAAGCACGTACCGGGCGACCGTGACATCGACAAGCCCCAGCGGACCCGCCGCGCAGCCGAGTTCCCTGGCTGTAGTGGTGTCGTCTCCGTCCACCAGTTCGGCTGGCATTGCCACTATCGTCGATTACTCCGGCGATACGGTGATGGCCACCGCATCGATAGGTCCAGGCCCTCATTCGTTCACTCTCGATGGAACCGGTTCCACCGCCTACACCGTCAACAGTGACGGCACGCTGACCAATTTTCCGGTTTCCACCTCACTGCAGCAGAAGAACGTGACCTATTCCACGCTCCCCACCACCGCAGAACCGGTGGGCATGTTCTCGCCTTCGAGCGGTCTGTGGGTTGCTGACCTTACCGGCAATGCGGTCGATGTGCTGACGGGCAGTCCAGAGACCTTCAAGATCGCTATTCCCGTGGCCCCCACGCCGATTGCCGTTGGCGGACAGGTAACCAGTGGTACTGGCGCGCGGTTTTACTCCATCAGCCTCAACAATTCCAGCACGGCGACCGCTGACGTCATTCCTTACAACGACATGACGTGCAACACGGCTCCGTCCACCGTGACGCAGAACGGCGAAGCCGACGCCATTGAAGTCAGCAGCTATTCGGTCTCTGCGCAGATTCCGCTGGGCAAGTGCCCGGTTTACAGCGTCATCGGCAGCGACAACAAGCGCCTGTTCGTGCTCAACCGTGGCAGCGACACCATCACGGTCATCAACACCCAGACCGACGCGCTCAACACCTGCACCCCGTTCCTGAGCCAGAGCGGCCAGACGGTCACCTGCCATCCCACGCTGCCGCTTTCCAGCACAGCGGTTACGGCCACGGGCATTACTCCCACCAACGGAGTCGCCGCGGCCAACCTGCCCACGACGGCCGGGCCGGTCTACGCCGAATACAACGCAGCGACGCAGCAACTGGTGGTAGCTGACTATGACGGTGGTACGGTCAGCATCATCGACGTCAGCCTGGACATTTACGGCAACGACAGCTCAACCTTCGGCACTACCTTCACGGTCAAGGTCGGCAACACTGCCACGCCCTACCCGGCGGCAGTGACCGCCCTCTACACCGGCGATCGCGCCTACACGGCAAACCAGGGCGACGACGCAGGCGGTACGGGCAACGGCACGGTTTCGATCGTCAACCTCACCAGCCACACGCTGGAGAAGACGCTCTCCGTCGTAGGCCACCCGCGTACCGTGGTTTCCACCTCGAACTCGTTGTACGGCAAGGTCTACATGGCCTCGCCAGACAGCACCTATGTCACCGTGATCGGGACCAAAGCGGATACCGTGGATACGACTGTCCTAGTGCAGGGCAATGTGATAGACGTGAGGACGAGCACGCAGAACGCTGTCAGCGGCAACGCCATCGACACCAGTCGCCGCCCCGGCGCGGGGCAACCCTGCTATCTGCCGGGAGCCGCTGCCGAGGCTTCCATCGATACCTGCCAGGCACAGTAGTCCGGCCAGCGGGCAGCAGAACTCGTTCCGCATACAATCAGCCAGAGGGATGGTAGTTGGCAGTTCCTCTGGCTGGTTTTATTTGAGCGCCAGTTTCGTTCGAGTATCGACCCATGCAAGAGAAAGCCGCCAAGACCAAGGTCCGCATCGATGTGTTGCTGGTAGAGCGCGGACTCGTTGCCAGCCGGGAGCGCGCCCGCGCGCTCATTCTTGCCGGACGCGTGCTGGTCAACGAGCAAAAGGCGGACAAGGCCGGCTACTCGGCTGCCCCCGACGCCCCCATCCGCCTGCTGGGCGACGACCTGCCCTTTGTGAGCCGTGGCGGACTGAAGCTGGCCGGGGCGCTGACTCACTGGCCGATCGAGGTGCAGGGCCGCTCCTGCCTCGATGTGGGCGCTTCCACCGGTGGATTCACTGACTGCCTGCTGCA
Source organism: Acidobacteriaceae bacterium UBA1795 (assembly GCA_002314435.1). Lineage (GTDB taxonomy): Bacteria > Acidobacteriota > Terriglobia > Terriglobales > Acidobacteriaceae > Telmatobacter. The sequence goes on from DCFV01000002.1 coordinate 9,634, forward strand.
GCACGGCGCGGCCCACGTCACCGCCGTCGACACAGGCTTTGGGCAGATTGCCATGAAGCTTCGCAGCGACCCGCGCGTGCGCCTACTGGAGCGCACCAACGCGCGCCTGCTGGAGCCAGCGGCTCTGGCTGCTCCCGGCGAGCCCGAGCTGACGCTGCTGGTGATGGATGTGTCCTTTATCTCAGCCACGCTGCTGCTGGAGCCGGTCTTTGCCGCCGCACCGGCGCTGCGCGAAGCTGTTCTGCTGGTCAAGCCGCAGTTCGAAGCCGGCCGCGGCCACGTGGGCAAGGGAGGCATCGTCCGCGACTCGGCGGCACACCAGGCCGCCATCGACAAAGTGGCTGACTGCGTCCAGTCGCTGGGCTGGCGCGTCGTGGAAACCGTTCCCTCGCCTATTACCGGCGCCGAAGGCAACCGCGAGTTCCTGCTCTACGCGAGGCGCGATGCAGCAAATGCCGCCGCACCCGCATCCCCTGCCAAACCGCCGCATCCGTTACACTAGGACCGCATGCCTCGCGTTGCCATTGTCTGCAAGCCGCACAAGGAAGAACTCGCAGGTATTCTGCCCGAACTCGTCGACTGGCTCAGGAAGAACGGCTATGAGCCGCTGCTGGACCACGAAGGCGGGGTATATTGCCGCACTGCTCCAGCGGTGGACCGCGCCGAGCTGCCCGACCACAAGCCCGCACTGGTCATCGTTCTAGGCGGTGACGGTACTCTGCTGGCCGTGGCGCGTGTCTTTGCCAACACCGGCACGCCCATTCTGGGCGTCAACCTGGGTTTTCTCGGGTTTCTCACAGAAATTCGCCTCGCCGACCTCTATCCCACGCTGGAGGGCTGGTGCGCCTCCTGCCACACCCTCGATGCGCGCGCTATGCTGCAAGCCGAGCTGTGGCGCGGGGGAACGATGCTGGCCAGCTTCGAGGCGCTGAACGAGGTTGTCGTCTCCAAGGGCGACATCGCGCGCATGGGCGACTTTTCCGTCGAACTCGACGGCCGGGCCGTAGCCCGCTTCCGCGCCGACGGTGTGATTGTCTCCACGCCCACCGGCTCCACGGCCTACACGCTCGCGGCCAACGGGCCCATTCTTACACCCAATGTGGATGCGCTGGTGGTTACGCCTATCTGCCCGCATCTGCTCACGCTGCGGCCCATTGTGGTGCCAGGGTCTGCATCGTTGATCGTCCGTGTGGAGGGCGTTCCGTCGGAGTGCCTGCTCACGGTCGATGGACAGCAGGCCGTGGATCTGCGCGAGGGCGACGAAGTGCGCTGCCACCGTTCAGCCAACTCGGTCAACTTGGTGCGAATGCGCGAAAGCGGCTTCTTTGAGGCGCTGCGCAGCAAGCTCAGCTGGGGCGAGCGGTAGCTGCACTGCAGCTATTTGGTCAGTTCGCCCAACAGCACGCGGGCTTTCACTGCGAGCGTGTATGCGCCGTCCACGTCGCCTGAGAGCAGTGCTGCCCGCGCCTGCTTCAGAAACTCGCGAATCTGCCCGGCGGTCTTCTGCTCCTGGTCGTTGAGCGGCCGCGTAATCTTCTTCAGTTCCTGGTCAATGGATGCGATTGACTGCTCGGTCTGGCTGCGCAGATCGCCGGAATCGCCCGGCGAAAGTTGCCCGATGGCGCTCACGGCGGATGCGCCGCTGGCGTTCGAGGCCTGCTCAGTGGTCTTTGCCGCGTCGGTTTTGGGATGCCGCGCTACATGGCGTGTAGGCTTGGACTCGGTCTTGGGCGGCGGAGTAGGCTCGGGCTGGGTTTGCGGCTGCGGTTCCGTCATAACTGGGGGCGGAAGCTCCACGGTAGTCGGCTGCGGTGGCGGTGGAGCGGTGTCCACAATGGGCGGAGCCAGCGGCTGGTTCAGCGCCTGCTGATTCTTGTGTGAGCATCCCGCCAGCACAAGGGGCAGCAACCACGCAACGCTCTTCAAAGGCGCTTTCATTGAACCGATCCTTCCGAATTTCCCATCATCGCCGGCTGAGGATACCGGCGTCCCCATTCCGCGGAGGCGAGCGGAATTCGCAACACAAATTCCGTTCCGCGGTTCACCTTAGATTCTACTTCCACGGCCCCGTGGTGCAACTGAAGAATCCGGTATGTCATCGCCAGTCCGATGCCGCTGCCCTCGCTCTTGGTAGTGAAGTAGAGGTCGAAGATCTTGTCGCGAATTTCGTCAGGAACCCCGGTTCCCTCGTCGGCTATGCGCAGCACAGCGTTCTTCTTGTCGTCCTCCAACACCACGCGGAGCCGCCCGCCGTCCGGCATAGCCTGCGCTCCATTCTGGATGATGTTGATCACCGCCTGCTTGAGCAGATCGGCGTCCACGTTTGCCACCACCGGATTCGGCGGAAGCGATGTTTCCAGCTTGACGTTGCGCGTGGAAAGCTCTTCGGTTGAGAGCGCCAGCACGTCGCCGACCACTTGGCGCAGGTCCTGCTCTCGCAGTTGCAACTCCACCGGGCGGGAGAAGTCCACCAGCGTTTGCACCACGCGGTCCAGACGATGAATCTCCGCCTCGATCACTTCAAGGTGCCGGGCGGCCGGCGCGTTGTTGTCGCCCAGTTTGTTCTTCAGCAGTTCCAGATGCACCACGATGGCGTTGATCGGGTTCTTCACCTCGTGGCCCACGCCGGAGGTGAGTCTGCCAATGGCGGCCATGCGCCGCGAAAGCTCCAGCTCGGACTCGATCTCCTGCACGGATTCCAGATCGTGCAGCGTGACTAGTGCGCCGAGTCCCTGGCGTGTGTCGGTCTCGTAAATGAAGTCGAGCGACACCTGCACCAGGCGGCCCGTTTCTGTCTGTACTTCCTCGTGCGCCAGCGGCCGGCCTTCTTCAAAAGCCGTGCGCAGGGTGCGGCCCAACACGGTGAACTCGTCGAAGACTTCTTGCGCGTGCTGGCCAAGAATGCGGCCGCGCTCGATATGCAGAAAGCGCCGCGCCGCCTCTGACACCAGCACTGCGCGCCCATCGCTGCTGAAGAGCAGGATGCCGTCCTGCAGGTTACCCAGGATATGGTCGAGGTTCTCCCGCAATGCAGAGAACACCTCCTCCACGTTGCGCATGCGCTGGCCGATGCGCTCAATCTTGGTGGAGACGCGCTCCGGCGTGTCCTGGTTGGGTGCCGGACCGCCTTCCTCTTCGCCCGCCTCGCTGGCAGAGGTCCAGTAGTCCAGCTGCATACTGATCTCTTCGAGGGGCCGCAGGGCAAGGTTGCTCAGCAGCAGGGCAATGATGAGCGCCGCGCCCAGCGCAAAGCCGGTGAGGGTCACTGCCTCGCGCAGCCACGGGGCATAGGCGGCCCGCAGCAGAGTAGTGCGCGCGCCCACGTGCACCGTGGCAAACGGCTCTCCATTGCGGTCCAGCGGCACCACGACGTCAAACACCTGCGGCGGCCCGAACACGTTGCGATAGAGATCCAGTGCGTCAGCGTTGAGCAGCTGCTTGTAGTCCCGCCGTAACGGCAGAGGCTTGTCCTCGGTGTTCGGATTAGTGCTCTCTATGATGCGTCCCACGCCATCGCCAATGTTGATGTCGTAGACCGTGAGCGAGTAGCGGTTCACCGAGTCCATGACCGCGTGCAGGGCGGCGCTGTCGTGGATGGCCTGTGCCTCCAGGTTGCGCAGCTCAGCGGGATTGTTGGGGTCGACCTTGCGGTCCTTCAGGCCAGTCTCAAGCGCCTGCTGCAGCGCAAACCGCACCTGGTTGGCCACCATGCGGTTCGTCTCGTAGGTCTGCGTCACGGCGGCATCCAGCAGCTGCGTCACGTAAACCAGCGACACAACGCCGGAGATCAGCAACACAAGGCTGGCGATGGCCAGTACGAGTTTTGTCTTCAGCCGCATGGTTCTGGTCCTGAATCAGGCGGGCTGATCTTCCCGCGATTGGCTGTATTCCTTTAGCTTGTTGTGCAGCGTCTTCAGGCTCACGCCCAGAATCTCGGCCGCGCGCGTCTTGTTCTGCCCGGTGGATTCGAGCGTGCGCAGAATCAGCAGCCGTTCGGCCTCGTCCACAGTGGTGCCCACCGGCACCGGTACAACGCTGGCGTCATAGACCTGTGCAGCCTGCCCCTGCGCCTTGCCGAAGTTCGGCGGCAGGTGCCCGGCGTCCAGTGGCGCGCCGTCCGCACACAGAACTACCGCACGCTCCATGGTGTTGCGCAGTTCGCGCCCGTTGCCCGGCCAGTTGTAGGCCATCATCCGGTCGAGAATCGATTGGCTGAGTCCGGAAACGCGGCGGCCGTGCTTGGTACTCATATCGCGCACCATGGCCTCGGCCATCGCGGGAAGGTCTTCCATGTGTTTGCGCAGCGGCGGCAGGTCGATGTGAAACACATTGAGCCGGTAGAACAGGTCGCTGCGCAGCTCGCCGCGTGCCACGGCCTCGTTGGGTTCGCGATTGGTGGCGGCCAGCACGCGTACGTCCACTTCCTGCTCGGTACGTGCGCCCAATCGCCGCAGCTTGCGCTCTTCCAGTACGCGCAGCAGCTTGGCCTGTGTGCCGACCGGCATCTCGGCCAGTTCATCCAGCAGCAGTGTGCCGCCGTTGGCCAGTTCAAAGCAGCCTGCACGCCGCTCCACCGCGCCCGTAAAGGAGCCCTTCTCGTGGCCAAAGATTTCGCTCTCAATCAGCGACTCAGGAATGGCCGCGCAGTTCACCGCGACAAACGGCCGCGATTTGCGTGGGCTCAGTTCGTGCAGCGTACGCGCCACCAGTTCTTTGCCCGTGCCGCTTTCGCCCGTGATCAGGACGGAAACATTCGAGGGTGCAATCTGCTCAATCAGCGCGAAGATCTCCCGCATCTCCTTCGAGCTGCCCACCATGGAGCCCAGCACGCCCGTTTCGCGCAGCCTTCGCCGGGCCACTTCCAGCTCGATGGTCGTGTCACGCTGCCGCGTGGCATTTGCCAGGATGGTGCGCAGCCGTGCCGCATCCACCGGCTTTTGCAGAAAGTCGTACGCGCCCATCTTCATCGCGTCGACCGCCAGCTGAATGGAGCCCTGTGCGGTCAGCAGTACCACCGCCACGTTGGCGTCGACGCCCGAGCCCTCTTCGGCCAGCTTGGCCAGCAGTCCGATGCCGTCCATGCGGGGCATCTTCAGGTCGGTCACTACGATAGCCGGGTTCCAGGCCACTGCCTTTTCCCAGCCCTCAATGCCGTCGCGCGCGGTCTCGGTACGGTAGCCCCAGCCGGAAATCAGCTCGGCCAGCCCCATCAGGGCATGGGGCTCGTCTTCTACGATCAGTACCTTGACCGCATTCTCCATACCGTCATTCTATGCAAATTGCTGAATTTGCGCTCAATTTACGAGGTCGGCCTTGCCTCAGCCGGCCTTTTCCGTCAACTCCGCCCAGCGGGAGTAGAGTGCTTCGTTTTCGTGCAGCGCAAGCTCAAGATCCGCCAGAGCTTGCTGTAAAGCGGCAGCATCGGTGGCAATCTCAGGGCTTTCCACGCGCGCCTGCACTGCGGCCAGCTTTGCATCCGACTCCTCCACCCGTTGCTCGATCGTGGCGAACTCCCGCGCTTCCAGATACGAAAGCTTCTTCTTCTGCGGAGCAGCCGGGGTTGGTTCGGCTTCGGCGCGGCTGGGCAGCTCGCTCCCGACCGGCGCTTCCTCTTCCTCCAGCCAGTTCTCCCACTGTGCGTAGTCGGCAAACTGCGCCGCCCGTCCCTTGCCGTCAAGTCCCAGCACCGTGGATGACACGCGATTCAGCAGATATCGGTCATGTGTCACCAGCACCAGCGCGCCCGGAAAGTCGAGCAGATTGTCTTCCAGTATCTCTAGAGTGGCGAGGTCTAAATCATTCGTCGGCTCGTCCAGCAGCAGCACGTCGGCTGGCTCCAGCATCAGCTTGGCGATCAACACACGCGCCCGTTCGCCGCCGCTCAGATTGCGCACTGGCTGGTTCAACTGCTCGCCGGTAAAGAGAAACCGTTGTGCCCAGCTCGCAACATGCACCGTACGCCCCTGGTGGATCACGCCGTCGCCCTCCGGTGCAAGCGCGCGCCGCAGTGTCACGTTTTCGTCCAGTTCGCGCATCTGGCTGAAGTAAACCAGCTGCAGTGCGTCGGCGCGGCGAATCGTGCCGTCAGCCGGTTCCAGTTCGCCGCGCATCAGGCGAAGCAGCGTAGTTTTACCGCTGCCGTTCGGGCCCACCAAGCCAACCTTCATGCGAGCCGTCAGCGTGAAGGTCAGATTGCTGAACAGCCGCCGTCCGCCCACGTCGCAGGCCACGCCGTCGAACTCCACCAGCCGCTTGGTCTTTCGTTCGCTCGCCGCAAAGTCGATGCCAGCGGTGTTCTCCACGGCGCGCGCATCCATCGCCGCAAGCTGGCCGATCATGGCCTGCGCCGTGTCGATGCGCGCCTTGGATTTCGTGGCGCGTGCCTTCGGCCCCCGCCGCAGCCATTCGATCTCCGTCCTCACGCGGTTGCGCAGGCTTTCCTGCTGCCGCGCCTGTGACTCGAGATACGCCTCTCGTTCCTCCAGGAAGCGGCTGAAGGCGCCCTTCACGCGCAGCAGGCCCTCGGCGTAAACCTTATTCAGTTCAATAATTTCGCTCGAAGTCGCTTCGAGAAAATAGCGATCGTGGCTCACGGTCACTACAGCAAACGAGGACGAAGCCAGCAGCTCCTCCAGCCACTCAATACCGGCCAGATCCATGTGGTTCGTCGGCTCGTCCAGCAGCACCACGTCGGGCTCGCTGGCCAGAGCTTCCAGAATCGCCAGCCGCTTGCGCCAGCCACCGGAAAGGGAAGCGGCCTCCGCTGCCAGATCCCCGAAGCCCGCGCGCCCGGCCAGCTCGCGCAGCCTTCCCTCGCGCTCCGTTTCGCTGCCGTGCGCTGCGCTCAGCGCAGCCTTCAGCACCGCGCGCACGGTCACACCCGGCTCGTAGCGCGAGTCCTGCGGCACATACGCGGCGCGCGCGCGCTTGCGCACGGCCACCTCGCCCGTGTCGGGCTCGAGTTGTCCGCCCAGAACGGCCAGCAGTGTGGACTTACCCGCGCCGTTCGGCCCAATCAGCCCGATACGCGCGCCGTCGTCCACGGTGAGCGAAATGCCCTTAAACAGCGCCGTTGCGCCAAAAGTCTTCGATATGGATTGCGCGTTCAGAATCGGCGGCATCTCTTCCAGCTTACTTGGTCCGCGCGCAAGGGCCCCGTACACTGGTTTCATGCTGGAATTCGAAATTTTCCCGGCCGACGCGGCGGCCCTTCTCCGCGAGAAAAAAGTGCGCCTCATCGATGTGCGCGAACCCTGGGAACTGGCTACGGCCAGCGTCGCTGGTGCCATGGCCATGCCCATGGGCGACGTGCCCGCCCGCGCCCATCAGGAACTCGATCCCGACGAGCACCTCGTCGTGCTATGCCACGCAGGCGTTCGCTCCCTGAACGTCACTGTCTGGCTGCGCAATCAGGGCTTCGAGCAAGCGCAGTCCATCCGCGGCGGCATCGATGCATGGTCGCGCGAAGTGGACGCCAGCGTGCCGCGTTACTAAGTCGCACCGCAGCCATACGCCCAACCAAGCCTCCCCGAAGTCCTATACTTGCGTCTGTTGGAGTTTTTGCAAGGGAGTCTCTCTATGGCCTCATCCGCTGTTGCATTTGCTACCGAAAATCACGCCCGCTTTCTCAGCGAGCTGAAAGACCTGCTGCGCATTCCGTCTGTCTCTACGCTGCCCGAGCACGCGCTTGATTGCCAGCGTGCAGCCGAATTCCTGGCCGCCGAGCTCACCCGCGTCGGCATGGAGAATGTCCGCATTCTGCCCACCGAAGGGCACCCTCTGGTCTACGCTGACTGGCTGCACGCCGCTGGTAAACCCACAGCGCTCTGCTACGGCCACTACGACGTGCAGCCCACCGACCCCATCGACGAGTGGCTCACGCCGCCTTTCGAGCCGACTGAGCGCAACGGCAACATCTACGCGCGCGGCGCAGTCGACGACAAGGGCCAGGTGTGGGCGCAGGTCAAGGCGCTCGAATCGCTACTGGCCGCGAACAAGGCCCTGCCCATCAACGTCCGCGTGCTCTTCGAGGGTGAGGAGGAAGTTGGCGGAGAGTCCATCGCCGCGTTCGTGGCGTCCAAGCCGCCCGAGCTCAAGTCTGACTTCGCGCTCGTTTCTGACACGGAACTGTTTGCGCCCGGCCTGCCCACGCTTTGCGTTGGCCTGCGCGGCATGATCTACACCGAAATCGAAGTCAACGGCGCCAAGACAGATCTGCACTCCGGCATGTACGGCGGCGCCGCGCCCAATCCATTCTTCGCGCTGGCGCAGATTATCGCCAAGCTCAAGGACGAGAACGGTCACATCCTCATCCCCGGCTTCTACGACGACATGATTCCGCCAAGCCCCGAAGAGATGGCGGCATGGAAGAGCCTGCCCTTCGACGAAGAGCACTATCGCGTCACCGAAGTCGGTTCGCGGCAACTTGTGGGCGAGGCCGGATACAGCGTACTTGAGCGCACCTGGGCGCGGCCCACGCTCGACGTGCACGGCATCCCTGGCGGGTTCACCGGCGCCGGTGCCAAGACGGTGATTCCTGCCAAGGCACTGGCCAAGGTGTCCATGCGCCTTGTCCCGGGCCAAACTCCGGCCAAGGCCTACGCGCAGTTCAAGGCCTATGTGGAGCAGATCGCGCCCGCTGGTGTTGACGTCACCGTGCGCCTCATCCACTCCGGCGATCCGTGCCTCGTTCGCGTCGACAACCCATACATTCAGGCGGCCACGCGCGCATTGCACGAGGTGTGGCAAAAGGACACTGTCTTCATCCGTTCCGGCGGCTCCATTCCCATTGTCGGTGACTTCGATCGCCACCTCGGCATTCCCAGCGTCATGATGGGCTTCGGCCTGCCCGACGACAACATCCACGCGCCGAATGAGAAATTCAACCTGAAGAACTTTGAACTGGGCATCCGCTCGCTGATCCGCTTCCTCGAAGAGGCTGCGGTCTGATGCAGCCAGACTGCGTCGGCTTTGTGCTCGCGGGAGGGCTCTCCTCTCGCATGGGTACAGACAAGGCGCTGGTTCCGCTGGGGGGTGAGCCACTCATCGCGCATGCGCTGTGCATCCTGCACGAGGCCAACCTCGAGCCGCACATTGCCGGAGCACGTTCGCCCCTCGCGCACTTTGCGCCAGTAGTTGAGGATGCAGGCCAGGGGCCGCTGGGCGGCATCTGTGCCGCGCTCGCTTCCACGCAGGCCCGGTGGGCCGTCTTTCTCCCCGTCGATCAGCCGCTGCTGCCGCCGTCGCTCCTGCGTGAACTGCTGTGGCACGCGCAGGTGACGGGCGCAGTGGCAACCGTTCCCCGCGTCAGCGGTTTTACCGAAACATTCCCAGCCGTCGTAGATAGAGCAGCGCTTTCGTCCCTCGAGGCTGCGCTGGCCGCAGGTGCAGGTGGCTGCTTCCGGGCCTTGCAGACTGCGGCACAGCAACTCGGCCGCCTATTCAGCGCGGTGCCGCTGGAACTGCTTATTCAGGCAGGGCAGCTGGAGCACCAGTCCGCGTTGCCGCCCACATTGTGGTTTGTAAATCTGAATGCCCCCATGCAGATCGCGCGCGCTGAAGCGCTTCTTGCTCGACGTGATCCTGCCGACCGCGATCGCGTAAGCTGAGTGCAGACGTGTCCCACTTGCCCATCAAATCGGATTTCACCAGAGCGCTCGACGACGGCGTTGACGGCACGCTTGCGTCCGCATCTGCCGTCGCTGCAGCGGCGCCCGATGCCGAACCCATCATCGTTTTCGACCGCGTTTTCATCGCGTTCGATGACAACGCCGTGCTGGAAGACGTTAGCTTTCATGTGGACCGCGGGCAGACGCTCTGCATTTTGGGTCGAAGCGGCGTAGGCAAGTCGGTTTCGCTGCGCATTCTCATGGGCTTTCTCAAGCCGGACTCCGGCTCTGTGCGCGTTGACGGCAAGGAAATAACTGGCTACACCGAAGACGAGATGCAGGAGGTGCGCAAGCACATCACCATGGTGTTCCAGAACGGTGCACTGTTCGACTCGCTCAGCGTCCGCGAGAACGTGGCCTTTCCGCTGCGCGAGCGCGGCGGACTGGACGAAGAGCAGGTGCAACAGATCGTCGATCGGCTCATCGGGCTGGTGGGCGCCGACGACGTGGTCGATGACCTGCCCGCGAGCCTCTCCACCGGCCGCCGCCGCGCCGTGGCCATGGCGCGTGCCCTTGCCTCGCAGCCTGAAGTGGTGCTCTACGACGAGCCGACCACCATGGTCGATCCCATCATCGCCCGCCGGCTGGGTGACATTATTCAGCGCCTTAAGCGTCAACTCGGCTTCACCAGCATCGTCGTCACCCACGACATGCGCTTTGCCAAGCGCCTGGCCGATACCGTGCTCTTCCTCCATCAAGGCCACGCTGCTTACTTTGGGCCGTTGGCCGGCTTCCTCGATTCAGAGGACCCGCATATTCGCGAGTTCCTGACGCTCGACGCCTACGTGCTCCCCGGCGTTTAGCAGGGATTGATCTGGAAATTGCGCGTCTGCCATCGCCAGCGAAGTGAACGAATACAAGCTCGGCCATCTGCGCCGTCTCAATGTCACTTCGGGCATCACGGCCTTTGGCAGGCGCAGGCACATCAAGATCCGTCTTTCGACAGCCACGTCTCTCTCGACCTGACGTACAACGAAAACTGGAGCCCCTGCCTCGACTTCCAGATCATGGTTCGCACCGTGGGCATGGTTCTCTCCGGCACCGGCTCCTCGAGTCCCCGCGACCGATTAAACTGGAACAGTGAAGATCGCTCTAGCCCAGATCAATCCCACCGTAGGGGATTTCACAGGCAACCTCGAAAAGATAGTCGCGGCGGCAGGCCGTGCAGCAGCGCAGGGGGCACGGCTTACCGTCTTCTCTGAGCTGGCCCTCTGCGGTTACCCTCCGGCAGACTTCCTTGAGAAGCCCAGCTTCCTCGCCCGCTGCCGCAGTGCCGTGAACGAACTGGCCGCTGCCACGCGCGAGCTGCCCACTGCTGTGTTGGCCGGCGTCGCCCTGCCGGCACCACCCGAATCCGGCAAGCCTGCAGTGAATGCGGCCGTTCTGATCGATCACGGCCGGCTCTTGCTCGAACAGCACAAACGCCTGCTGCCGTTCTACGACGTCTTCGACGAGCAGCGTTACTTCCAGCCCGCAAAAACGCAGAAAGTGGTCGAGCTCGACAGCGTGCGCCTTGCCATCTCCATCTGCGAAGACACCTGGAACGACAAAAACTTCTGGCAGCGCCGCCTTTATTCCGTGGACCCCATGGAAGAGCTGATGCAGCAGAATCCGGCGATCCACATCAATCTCTCGTCGTCGCCCTTCTGGCACGGCAAGCGCGCCGTGCGCCGCGAAATGCTGGCTGCCATCGCCCGTCGTGACGGCATTCCGGTACTGATCACCAATCAGGTCGGCGGCAACGACAGCCTCATCTTCGATGGCTCCTCGTTCGCACTCGATGCGCGCGGCGAGGTGATCGCGCAGGCCGATTCATTTGTTGAGGACCTTGTGGTGGTGGACCCGTTCGCCGCACCGCCCATCACCGTGGCAGCCGACGACGACACCGAGGCCGCCTATCGCGCTCTCGTGCTAGGCACGCGCGACTACATCCGCAAATGCGGCTTCCGCAAGGCCGTCGTGGGCCTCAGCGGCGGCATCGATTCAGCGCTCGTGGCCGCCATCGCCGTGGACGCGCTGGGCGCGGAGAATGTGCTCGGCATCGGCATGCCCAGCCCTTATTCGTCCGCCGGTTCCATTGACGACAGCCGCCACCTTGCAGCCAATCTCGGCATGTGTTTTGAGCTCATCGGTATCAGCGGCCTGTTCAGCGAGTATACGAACGCTCTCGAGCCGCTCTTCGCCGGACTCAAGCCTGACACCACTGAGGAGAACATCCAGTCGCGGATTCGCGGCGGACTGCTCATGGCCCTCTCCAACAAGTTCAACGCCCTGGTGCTCACCACCGGCAACAAGTCAGAGATGGCCGTTGGTTACTGCACGCTTTACGGCGATATGGTCGGTGCTCTGGCCGTGATCGGCGACCTGGTCAAGACGCGCGTCTACGCCGTCTGTCACTGGCTCAACCGCGAGCGCGAAGTCATTCCCGCTGCCATTCTCGAGAAACCACCCTCCGCCGAGTTGCGCCCAGACCAGAAAGACACCGATTCGCTGCCGCCCTATGACGTGCTCGACCCCATCGTCGAAGCCTACGTGGAGCGCTACGAGACGCCCGAACGCATCGTCGCCGAACACGGTTTCCCGCTACCGCTCGTCCAACAGGTGGTGCGCCTCATAGAACGGTCCGAATACAAACGCCAGCAGGCCGCGCCGGTCCTGAAGGTGACTTCCAAGTCGTTCGGCATGGGCCGCAGATTTCCCATTGCCGTAAAGGTTCAGGTATAAGCTTAAAGGCGGGAGAAAACCCGTCTTTAGAGGAGATTCAGCTTGATTCGTCGTTCGACTCGTATTGCCGGCGCTGCCGCGCTGGCTGTTCTCGTTCTGCCCGTCTACAGTGCGCTCGCTCAGGAGCAGGTTCCCGCGGCACCAACCGCTGCAGCGCCCGCGGCCCCGACGTTCCCCAAGCCCGACCCGGCCAACTTCACCGCGTCCGCTCCCACCCAGGACACGATCAATGGCTTCCTTCAGACCAGCTGGGGCTACGATCCGGACCGGATGTGGCAGGTCCAGGCCATTCTGAAGACGCCCGTCGAAGGCATCAGCAAGGTGGTTGTGCTCATCGCCGACAAGTCCGGCAACCAGAAGCCCGCCGCACTGCAATTCTTCGCGCTGCCTGATGGCAAGCACATCATCGCCGGCGACGACGTACTCCCATTCGGCGATCATCCCTACGCTGACGCCCGCGCCAAGCTGCAGCAGCAGGCCGATGGCGCCTACAAGGGGGCCGCCTCCAAGGATCTCGAATTGGTTGAGTTCGCTGACTTCCAGTGCCCGCACTGCAAGGATGCGCAGGCCAACATGGACAAGCTCGCCGTCGACTTTCCCAAGGCGCGCATTGTGTTCCAGAACTATCCGCTGGAGCGAATTCACCCCGCCTCTTCTACAGCAGCCAGCTACGGTGCATGTGTGACCAAGCTGGGAGGCAGCAACGCCTTCTTCCAGTACGCGTCTGCCGTGTTTGACGCACAGGACGGGTTGTCCTCTGCGGATGGTGTCACGCTGACGCTGAACAGCGCGGTTACCAAGGCCGGTCTTGATCCTGCCAAGGTCGCCGCCTGCGCTGCCACGCCCGCAGTGCACGATCAGGTTGAAGCCTCCGTGAAACTGGCGCAGGATCTCAATATCAACCAGACACCCACCCTGATGGTGAACGGCCGACAGGTTCCGCTCGGCGGCGTTCCCTACGAGACCATCAAGAAGATCGTCGAGTATCAGGCCAAGATCGACGGCGTCGCCGCGCAGTAAGCGTACGTCGGCCGCAGTTGTTCCGCCGAAGCCGGCTGCCCAGCATTGGGTTGTCGGCTTCGGCATTTTCATTGTGAAGTATTGCAGCAGGCTTCAGCGGGTAAAGCTGCCGCGATCGATGCGCGTCATGCGTGTCCGGCCCGAGGCCACTGGCCCCTTCAGTACGTGCGGTGTCAACACCACCAGCAGCGAAGCATAATTCCTCGCCATGTCCTTGCCGGTCAAGTTGCTCATCCCTGGAATCTCGCTCAGTCCCGGGATGCCTGTCAGACTGCGGCTCTCTTCCTCACTGATCTCGCTTACCAGCAGGGCGCCCTCTCCAGCTTTCAGTGTTACAACGCCGGAGTAGCTGCGGTTGTTGAGAATCGGCATGCTGTCGATGGTGTTGCCGGAGAGCGCCGTCAGCTTCAGGTCCATGTTCAGTGCCACGTCGCCGTTGCGCATCACCTGGGGCCGTGCTTTCAGCGTCAGGCCCAGGTCCTGGTACTGAACTGCGGGAATGGTGGTGGTCGAAGTTGTGCTGGCCGCGAGCAGGGAAGCGAGCGCGCTCGAGGTGCCTGCCGCAGTCAAGCCGGAGGTGCTCGAGGCCAGGCCCGAGTACGAAGCCACCATGATCGGGTAGCGCGAACCGTTGCGCAGCGTCTCTTCCTGACCGTCGGCAAGCCGCAATCGCACATTGTCCAGCACGCGCGTCTCGCTTGAATTCAGAGCGAGCTGCAGCGTGGTCTCCCTTGGTGCAATGCCGGTGAGCGTGAGCCCTCCGCCAAAGGTGGCAATGCCGCCTCCGAACAGCGAGCTGGATACCGCCCCGGAAGCAATCAGAATTCCTAAAATGGCCAGCGGGTCGTTGGCTGACGCCAGTCCAGAAGAGATGATCTGGTCCACTAGAGCCTGGTTGGCGCTCAGGATCGCCTGTTCTTCGGAATACACGTTGAAGGCCGTTATCTGTTGCGGCAATACCAAACCGGTATTGCGATCGTTGGTCTTGGCCAGCTGCAGAATTTGCACGTCGAGCATCACCTGGTTTTGCCCGTCCAGCAGCCCCTTCATGGTGGCGTTGAAGGCGTCGAGCGTTTGCGGCAGAGCGCGCAGCGTGATCGTGTCCTTGCCTTCAAGGGCGGATACCTGCGGCACTCCAAACACGTTCTTGGCGATGTTGCTGATCTCGGTGAGCTCTTCCTTGCTCACGCCGGATAAATAAATGGTCTCGGTCTCCTGGCGCTGAAACTGATCGCGATTCGTCTTCGTGTCCCGGGCCACCACCACGCGATGCGGATCCAGCGTCACGCCGAAGGTGTTGGTCGTGTCTTCCAGAGCCTGCCGGGCCTGCGCAAACGTCGCGTCATCCAGATCGAAGCGCGCCGTGGTCGCCGGCACGCTCTGGTCCAGCGTGGCGTCAATACCGTAGGCCTTGTAGACCTTTTGGATCAGCTCGCGGCGGTCGATCTTCAGATGAAAACTCTGTATGCGGGAGTTGGGCGCCAATCGTGGAGCCTTCTCCATGTAGTCGCCGGACCCAGCGTAGAGATCCCTGGGCAATGCTCTTGCCGCGTAGTCGGCCAACTCGTTCACGTGCTGGGCCACCTGCTCGTTCTTCGGGTCGAGCGTCCGGGCTTTTTCCAGTGCTGCGCGCGCCGCCGCTGCGTCGCTGCGGTTGCGCTCCTTGGCGGCCGACTGAATCAGCGACGTGACCAGGTGGCTCTTCGCCACCTGCGCTGCCAGCGCATAGTCGGTGTTATCCGGCACCAGCTTCGCAGCCTGCTCGTAGGCATTCATCGCGCGCTCGAACTCGGTGCGTTCGAACAGCTTGCTCGCTTCAATGTAGAGCTTGGCGGCACGGCGGCGGTCGCGGGTGCTGATCGGTCTGGAGGACGCAGGTTTCGATGACGTAGAGTCGCTGTTCGCGGGTGCGGTGGCGTCCGGCGCCGCCTGCGCAGGAGCAGCCTCTTGTGCCATGCTCGCAGCCGGCAACAGAAGGGCCGCCAGCAGGGCAGTGGCCCGGCGCAGGCTTCCGCTCATGGTTCAACCTGTGTGGCCGCCATCAGATCGGCCAGCGACGTTGCGCAGACCTCCGGCCGGTGTGCCAGCAGTTCATCGAAGGTAAAGTTGCCCGTGGCCACCGCGATGACCGGCAACTGGCTGGCGCGTGCTGCCTCAATGTCGCGCGGCGTATCGCCCACAACGCACACGGTGGCGCTCGCGCCGGCAAGCTCGCGCGCCTTGCCCGCTGCGTGGTCAATCATCTCTGCACGCACCGGAAAGTGGTCGCTGAAGCCGCCAAAGCGGAACCACTCGCGCAACCCCGCCACTTCCAGCTTGATCCAGCCGATGGTTTCCAGGTTGCCTGTGGCCACGCCCAGCTGAGCGCCTCGCCGTGCCAGGTGGCTGAGTGCGTCCTTAACGCCGGGCATGAGGTAGAGGTTCAGCTCTTCGCGGCGATCGGCCACGCTCTGTGCCATGGCTTCAAGGATTGCCGCTACCTGCGGCTCCAGTTCCTCGGCCGCAATGCCTGCGCGCTGGCATGCCTCGCGCAGAATGCCCGTGTCAGTATTGCCGTGGACCGACACTCCTGCCAGCGTGATCTCAAAGCCCATCACGCTCCGCACGCATGCGGCAATCGAGTCCATGTGTATGCGGTCGCGGCTGCGCAGCAGCGTGCCGTCTATGTCGAACAGGTAGGCGTTCTGCCCGTCCCAGGCAAAACCCGGCTCGATCGCGATGCGTGGCGTGGAGTTCTGTTGTGTTGTCTGCATTGCCTCGGGGAGGCGTCAGCCTTGGCGGAAGCCCTGGCGAACCGCTCCATACATAAGACGCTCCGACCGCGGCGGACGCTTGAGCCCTGCGCGGACCTCAGCCAGGCTCAGGCCCAGCTCGGCCATGGTGCGGCTCAGCGTGTTGCGATGGATACCGAGTTCATCGGCGGCCTTACACTGGTTTCCCCGGTTTGCCACTAGCACCTCGCGCAGGTACTGCTTTTTGAACTCGCGCACTGCATCCTCATACCGGATGCCGCTGGAATGCATTTGTGTCACCAGGCTGTCCAGTTCTCGTCTCACGGTTTCCCCTTGCTCTAATAGCTTGCCACATCCGGCCATGTTACGGCCCAGCAAAAATTCACTTCTTCTCGTTCCCTGGGTGCATCCACTCAGGTGACTCTCGTTCCAACCGGGTCAGACCTTCGTGTACCTGCTTCTTCAGCTCTGCTGGACTCACGTGGGTACTCAGGTGGCATGCCGCGAAAAAGTGCCGCGGCAGTCTCGACTCGTTCAGCCAGGCGGCTTCGGGATAGAAGGCCACGGTCGCGAGAATGCACAGCGTGACCATCAGCGCCCCCTGGAACAGCCCGAACAACCCACCGACCATTCTGTCCAGGCAACCCAGGCCCATCTGGTGCAGAATCTTCGAAAGCAGGCTCCCTACGGCCGTGGCCAGCGCCGCGACGACAAAGGCAATCAGCAGAAAGCCAACCGTGTTGGCCACTTCCCAGCTGCGTACCAGCGGATGCAGCATAGATGCGAGGCGCCCGTAGTTCCACGCCGCCAGGACCAGTCCCAGAATGAGCCCGCCCAGCGAAAAGACAGAGCGCAGGAAACCCTGTACCAAGCCGGCAATTACCGACGCGGCCAGCACCACCACAATGATCCAGTCGACGACGGTCATACCCGCTCCGCGCTCGCGCTACAGAGTCAACTCGCGGCCAGTGAGCCGACGGAAGGCTTCCAGATACTTGGCGAGCGTGCGCTCTGCCACTTCTGCCGGCAGTGTCGGCGCGGGCGCCTGCTTGTTCCAGCGGATGCTCTCCAGATAGTCACGCACAAACTGCTTGTCGAACGAGGGCTGCGCTCCGCCCGGCTTCCACTGCGCGGCCTCCCAGAAGCGCGAAGAGTCCGGCGTGAGCACCTCATCGGCCAGCACGATGCCGTCCGGCAGTGTGCCGAATTCAAACTTGGTGTCGGCGAGGATCAGTCCCTGCGCTTCTGCGTGTGCCGCCGCCTTGCGGTAGATTGCCAGCGTCAGCCGCCGCAGCTCGGCGGCAACGCCTGCGCCCAGCAGCTTCTCCGTGGCCTCGAACGAAATATTCTCGTCGTGCGCGCCGTCCTGGCTCTTGGTCGCCGGAGTAAACACCGGCTCCGGCAGCCGCGAGCCGTCTTCGAGGCCCTCCGGCAGCGGAATGCCACATACCGTGCGGCTGGTCACGTATTCCTTCCAGCCCGAGCCCGCCAGATAGCCGCGCGCCACGCACTCCACCGGAAACATCTTTGCCCGCCGCACCAGCATCGAGCGATCGCGCAGCTGCTCTGCATAGGGCTGCAGCGCAGCGGGGAACTCCTCCACCTTCGCCGTGATCAGGTGGTTCGGCACCACATCCTTGAGGAGATCGAACCAGAACAGCGAGATCTGCGTCAGGATCTTGCCCTTGCCCGGAATCCCCGTCGCCAACACGTGATCGAAGGCTGAAATGCGGTCGGTGGCTACCAGCAGCAGCGCGTCGCCCACAGCGTATAAATCGCGCACTTTGCCGCGTCCGATCAACGGCGTGGCACCCAGGTTTGTCGTCAGAAGAGCAGTCATGGAGGGGTCTGTCTTTCGGTGAACTGAAGTTCCGATTCTCGTGCCCTCGGCTCGGTTTGTCAAACAAGTGAGAAGGCCATTTCCGGCTCCGTTGTAGAACCATTTTTGGGCCGCACAGGTCCTAAAGACCACATTACGAACTGACACGCACCCGTGTGATGGCCGTCACGGACCCATATCCGCACATGGGCGACACTCCAATTGTCAACATGGTTCGGAGGACAGTAGTTCAGATCCTCTTTGAGCCGGGCGACACGAGGCAGCAGTGGAAAGGGGAAGCCGCGGCTAGCTTCGTTTCTAGGGATCGCCAGTAGTCGCATGCTACCGACCTCCAGCGTCGACTACTGGCCCCCAACTACTTTCTTGAGTAAGACCAAGCGCCTCCGAAGAGACGAGATCCTTCGGAGGCGATTTTTTCGTCCTCATTTCATCTAGACCATTCTCCCGCAACGCATCGGCTTTAGTCGCACTCCGCGTTGGCCGGTTGCCTGTTCACCGGGATTTTACTCCACCGCAAACCTCTATTAATACGAAGTTTATAGCCTCTTTAACAGCGGATGCTTCCGTCCCCAATGTCCGCTTTCAGGAGGCCAGAAACGATGATCAATTCTTTGCGCAAACGGTTCTCTACCGTTTTCATGTTGTGTTCTGTGGTGGCTATCGCGTGGTTTCAACTTCCCCTCTGTGCCCAGTCCTCAGCAGCTGGATCGCTGCAGGGCAGCGTGCTCGACGTGCGCAACCAACCCGTACAGGGCGCGTCCGTCCTGGTGGCCAACGGAGATGTGAAGCGTGCCGCCGTCACCAATGCAGAAGGCCGGTACTCCGTCGCTGGCCTCGCGCCGGGCGTCTACTCCGTCGAAATATCAGCTGCGGGTTTTGCTACTTTGGTTCGCCGCGGTGTTGCGGTCTCTGCCGATCAGGCCGCTAACCTTTCCGTTTCTCTCTCTGTGACCTCGGTGTCTGAGGAGATCACCGTGGAGGCCGACGTCGACACCTCGATCGCCTCGCAGTTGTCGCCCGTCAAGTCCGTGCTCGATGCCGGCTCCGCGCGCACTGAGATCACCAGTCAGTTCATTCGCGAGTTCACTTCGCCGGTCACCGACTTCAGCGACATCACCCAGATCGCGCCCGGTACCGTGAGCTGGAGCGTCAACGGTATTGGCGACGGTCAGGCCAAGACCTACTATCGCGGCTTTGCCGACGGCAATTACACCATGACTTGGGACGGCGTACCCTTCCAGGACTCGAACGATCCGACGCACCACTCATGGGCGTACGTGCCTGCCCCTGCCATCAGCTACGTCGACTTCGACCGCAGCCCAGGCACGGCATCGGACATTGGCCCGGCCAACTTCGGTGGCTCCATCCACATGTTCTCTCCCAAGATGAGTGACAGCATGCTCGTGAAGGGCTCCGAATCATACGGTTCTTTCAATACCAACGAGTACCTTGGCGAGTTCAACTCCGGTCTCTTCGGCGGCAGTAATCCGAAGATGCACCTCTGGTTTGAAGGCCATCACATGACCTCCGACGGCTACCAGACCGCCAACTTCCAGGTGCGCACGGCGGCCACGGCCAAGTTCGACTACAAGTTCTCCGACAAGACCGACCTCACGCTCGTCGGTACGCTGGTGCTGGTCGACAGCAACACGCCAAACAACGACGCCACCCGGGCGCAGCTCGCGGCCAGCGGCGATAACTTCCTGCTCGAAAAGAACCAGTACAACGCCAGCGGCTCGTTGAACGCCTTGTGGTACCGCTACTACACCTACCACGTGCCGACCAACTTCGAAGTCATCTCCTTCAATACGGATCTGGGCCACGGTTGGAAGCTCGATACTAAGCCGTACACCTACTCCTATTCCAACCACCAGCACTACCAGAACAACCAAAGCAGCTCGACGGCCACGGTGAACGCCACCAGCGGCATCAACAAGCTCAACCAGTACAACCGCGGCGGCAACATCACTTCCGCCAGCGCGGCTTCGCGCTACGGCGTCTTCCGCGCCGGATGGTGGTATGAGTACACCACCACCGAGCGCTACCAGATCAAGAGCGATCCGCGCACCTGGGTCGATGCCGCCGGACTCGCGAACATCAAGTTCCACGAGCACTTCGTCACCAACTCAGTGCAGCCTTTCGCCGAATATCAGTTTGTCGGCATTCCCCGGTTGACCATCACTGCCGGCGTGAAGGATGCCTACTACAACATGAACCTCAAGCAGTATGCCGACGGCAAGACCGTGGGTAACCTGGGTGGTGCACCGTTCGTCTACCACGACGCGGGCTACAACAATTGGCTGCCCTCGTTTGAGGCCAACTATCGCATCCTTAGCAACTGGTCAGCCTATGGGCAGTACGGACGCGGCAGTGTGATTCCTCCGTCCAGCGTCTTTGACGTCACCGGCGCGCAGGTCGCCGTCACCCCCAAGCCCATCGTGGCCGACACCTATCAGGGCGGCACAGTCGTCAAGCTCAACCGGGCCAGCTTCGATGCCGACGCCTACTACATCCACTTCCAGAACTCGTACTCCAGCTTTACGCCGAGTTCAGGACCAGACGCCGGCTTCACGTACTACTACGCCAACCCTGCATCGAATACCACCGGGTTTGAAGCGGAAGGCAACCTCTACCTGAGCCACGGCCTCAGCGTCTTCCTCAACGGCACCTTCGGCCAGGCCAAGTACGAGTCCGTCTCGGCTGAGGCTGCCACCTCAACCACTCCTGCAGTCGCGGCTTCTCCCTCGGCATGGGTTGCCAACACGCCGCACGACACTGAGAGCGTGGGCCTCATCTACCAGGACCACGGGTTCAACATAGGCATCTTCAACAAGCGGGTTGGCTCCCGCTGGGGCGACAACGGCAGCACGCATCAGGCCGTGCCTTACGATCCCTTCTCCGTGTCCAACTTCTTCTTCAACTACACCCTGCACAACCGTTCGTTCTTCGACCAGTCGAAATTCAAGCTCAGCCTCAACAACCTGTTCGACAACCACGATGTGGTGTCGGTCTCGCCCGCCGTCGCGGCCACGTCGACCTCTGCCTTTGCGCCCAACTCGGCGGATACGCTCCAGCTTCTGCCCGGCCGCAGCGTGATGGTGACCTTCCAGATCGGCCTGTCGCCCCGCGAGAAGTAAGCCGTCAGGCTCAACAAAGAGGGCGCGGCTATAGCCGCGCCCTCTTTCTGCGTTTTGCTGCTCTCTTACGCGGTGGCCCGCTGCTCCTGCTGGCCGCCCAGCTTCACGCTCACCACTTTTGATACGCCTGGCTCCTGCATGGTCACGCCGTAAATAAGGTCGGCGGCGTGCATCATGCGCTTGGAGTGGGTGACGATCAGGAACTGCGTCTCGTCGCTCATTCCGTTCAGCAGATCCGCCAAGCGCCCCACATTGGTTTCGTCCAGAGCCGCGTCCACTTCGTCCAGCACACAGAACGGGCTGGGCTGGAACTGGAAAATGCCCACCAGCAGGGCCAGCGCGGTCAGTGCCTTTTCGCCGCCCGAGAGCAGCAGCACGTTCTGCAACTTCTTGCCCGGAGGCGACGCCACAATATCCAGCCCGCTTTCCGCCTGGTTCTCCGTATCGGTGAGCCGCAGGAAAGCCTGCCCGCCGTGGAACAGCCGTGTAAACACCTGCCCGAAGTTCTCGTTGATCTTCGCGAAGGCCTCGTCGAACTTAGTCCGTGAGATCTGATCAATCTCCTTGATCGTCTCCTGTGTGTTCTCGATCGACTCAATCAGGTCCTTGCGCTGCGTTTCAAGGAAGCCGTGCCGCTCGGCGGTTTCCTTGTACTCGTCCAGCGCCATCATGTTCACCGGGCCCATCTGCTCCAGCTTCTGGCGCAGTGTGCGGCAGGCCTCGTCCTCGGCGGCAAGCTCGTCGCCGGCAATGTGCACAATCTCCGCGTCGGCGCGCAGCAAAGCGGCCTCCACGTTCACCTCGGCCAGGCAGCTCGCTTCCAGGTGCTCCAGGTCCGAGCGCAGCTTGGCCACTTCGCTCGACAAGTTGCTGCGGTTCTCGCGTACCTGATCGAGCGCCGCCCGTCCCGCTTTCAGCTGCGTCTCCAGCGTCGCAAGCTGCTGCCGCAGCGACTGCGCTTCAGCGGCCAGCATCTGCGCCTGGGCCAGCGCCTGCTCGCGTTCCAGTTTCAGCTCCTCTTCGCGGGCCGCCAAGTGCAGGCTCTCCTGCGTGCGCTGCTCGCGTTCTGCCACTGCGGCAGAGCGCTGCTGCTCGATGGCCAGCACGCGCCGTTCGAGATCGGCATGCAGCCGCTCGATGCGCTGGAACGCGGCCTCTGCGCCGCGCCGCCGCTCTTCCAGCCCGGCCAACTCCGCCGTTGCCCGCGCGGCTTCCTGCTGCAAACCTTCGCGCCGCTGGCGCAGTTCCGACAGCTGGCTCTGCTGCTCTTCGAGCGCCGCCTCGGCCGTCTTGTGCTCGGCATCCATGCGCGCAGCCTCTTCCTGCTTCTGCGCAATCACGGAGTGCTTGGCTTCGCGCGCGTCCTTGTTGCGTGCCGCCTGCAGCACCCACTCCTGCAGGCGCCGCTCAATGCGCTGTGTCTCGGCCTCCATCTGCTTCAGCGCCGCGCCCTGGTCGGCAGCCTCGCGCTCGGCCATGCGCCGCTCTTCGCTGCGCGCTTCCAGCTGCGCCGTTAGTTCATGAATGGTGCGTGTTACCGCGGCTGCTTCCGTTTCACTGTGAGCCAGTTCCTGATCCAGTGCGGCGAGTCTCGCATCCACCTCACGCAGTTCGCGCTTCAGCACAAGCGGGCCCTGGGTGGCCGGCTTGCCGCCAGTCACTGTGCCGTTGTGGAAGCATTCGCCGCCCGGCGTAAGGAAGAACGCGTAGCCGTGTTCGCCGGCCAGCCGCCGCGCCTCGTCTGGGTTCTCCACCACGTAGCCGTAGCGCAGCTTGGGCAGAATCGCTTCCAGCGACCGGCCAAAACCATTCAGCACGCGGATTGTATCCTTCAGCGGGGTGATGCCTGGGCCGCCGATGGCGTCGCTTGCCTCGACAAACAGGCTGCGCTGCTCGTCGTCGTGAATCAGAAACGTCGCGCGCCCGTCGACACCGGACTTGAGCAGTCGCACGCCTTCTTCGGCCGCGCCCCAGCTCTTCACTACAACGTAATTGAGTTCGTCGCGCAGGAACTCGTCCACCACGCCTTCGTGCTCGCCGGCCACTTCAATGAAGTCGGCCAGCGTGCCTACCGGCGCCATGCCCCCGGCCAGCGTGCCCGGCTTCAGCAGCCGCCGCACCGTGTCTGTGGCGTAGCTGTGGTCGCGGATCAGCGCTTCCAGCGAGTTGCGCCGGCCCGTTGCCGTGGCTTGCGCCCGGCTCAGCTCGTTGGTCTTGGCGCGCAGTGTCTGTTCTTCGGCGCGCTTGGACTGCAGGCCCTCGCGCAGTTGCGCAATCTCGCTCTGCAGTCGTGCAAGCGCCTCGCCCGCCGACTCGAACCGCATCTTCACCTGGCCGCTCTGCACGCCCAGGCTCTCTAGCTCATTGCGTGACTGGCCCATCTCGGCTTCCAGCCGATCGGCCTCGCGATCCAGCGCCGCCAGGCTCTCCTCCGCCTGCGCCGTGCTGTTGCGCGCATTGCCCGCCAGCGTCAGCAGATGCATCGCATGGCGGCGGTTGGCTTCCAGAGCACGTTCTGCGCTGAAGACTTCCTCGGCCGCGGTGCGCGCCTCATGCTGCTGCGCATTCACTTTTTCGTGGAAGGCCCGCGCTTCGCCCGCCGCCGTTTCCATAAAGCTCTTCTGCTGGGCCCGCTCCTCGGCAATGCTCTCCAACTGCGCGCGCGTCTGTTCCAACTCGCCCGCTGCCGCGGCAATGCGCCCTTCCAGCTCCGTCACGCGCTCGGCGTTCGCGCGCTCTCGCGCCGCTGCACGCTCCAACTCAAGAGCGGCGCTGTTGGCGCGGTTCTGCGCCTCCTGCCCCTCGCGGTCCAGTTCGTAGCCGCGCTCGGTCAGCGAGTGCTGGCTGGCCTCCATGGTTTCAATCTCGGCAGCCGAGCCCTGAATCTGCCCGGTCAGCGCTGCGATCTCCTGCTCCAGCCGCGCCTGGTCTGCATCCATCAGGGCCATGCGGCTCGCCAGCACTACGCGCAGCTTACCGCGCAGTTCGTCGCGCACCGCGCCAAAGCGCTCTGCCTTCGAGGCCTGCCGCTTCAGGCTGTTCATCTGCCGCGTTACTTCTTCAAAAATGTCGTCCACGCGCGCCAGGTTCTGCTTCGCGCTCTCAAGGCGCAGCTCAGCCAGACGCTTCTTCGTCTTGAAGCGCGTGATGCCCGCCGCTTCTTCGATAATCGCGCGACGGTCATGCGGCTTCGAGCTCAGCAACTGCCCAATGCGTTCCTGCCCGATGATCGCGTAGCTCTCCGGCCCAAGACCGGTGCCCATGAAGATGTCCTGAATGTCGCGCAGGCGGCACAGCTTGCCGTTCAGCAGGTACTCGCTCTCGCCCGTGCGAAACAGCCGCCGCGTGATGACGATCTCGCCCTTCTGCGGCGTGCGGTGGAACTTGCGCCGGCGAATCTTCAGCACCACCGGCTGCGGCCCTTCCAGCGACGCCTGCTGCGGAGTGGCATTCTCGGTCGTCTCGTCGTCGTCCAACACCTGCCCCGGCTGCTCATTCGCCACGGCGTCTTCTGAATCCGCAGCACTCCGGCGGCGCAACTCCGCTTCGTCCCAGTCCGCCGGGCCGTCGTGCTCCACGGCCACCTCCGTCTCAACCGGGACTGGTCCCTCGTAGGCTTCCGGGTCGACCATCGTGATGGTCACCTCGGCCATGCCGAGCGGCTTGCGGTCCCGGGTCCCGGCAAAGATCACGTCCTGCATGTGCGAGCCGCGCAGGGTCTTGGCGCTCTGTTCGCCCAGCACCCACGTAACTCCATCCAGAATGTTCGACTTGCCGCATCCGTTCGGCCCAACTACAACGGCGATGCCCGTGCCCGGCACGGTCAACTCCGTGCGGTCACAGAAGCTCTTGAAGCCGAGGATATGTATCTTTTTTAGTTTCAGCATCTTCACTCCGGGACTTGAGGTTCGGAAAGGTCGCTGCTTCTCTGCGGCTGGGGGAGCTCGCGCCCCTCAAGGCCGCGCGGCCGGATTCTAGTCCTTCGATTACAGACTCTAAGGAGCGCGATTGGCAGGGTCAACGGCGCCGAGAGGTTCCTTTGTGGATAAGGGGTGCCGGAATTCGATTTCTTCGGGGATCATCGGGATTTTCGGTCAAATCGCGGGATTTGATCGAGTTTCTGCCCGCTTTTCCACAGCCCCGGTTAGCCCGGTTTAAGCTCGTCTGCCGCGTCGCGGACCCAGCGGAGCCACCGCTGTCCGAATCACCCTCTCCAGCGCCCGCAGCGCCTGCGGACGCGGGAACCCCGGACGGCTGGCCAGCCGGATCGTCCTGGTCGGCTTGCCCGCCAGCGGCCGCAGTTCTTTGATTCCCAGTTTGCAATGGTCACACTTTCCGCCGTAGCGGGTTTTAATCCAATAAGGCGACTTCATGCGGCTTGCTCCCTGAAAGCGGAAACTGTGTCTAGTTCGCCACAGATATATAAAATCCATGTGGCGTAGGGGATGGCACACATCAGGTCAAAAACGTAATGCTGCCCACTCCCTAAAGTTGCGAATACGGTGAGCGCTAGGAAGATAATCCCGGCACAGCGCCCAGCCCATGACCGCCCCATGAACCAGAGAATCAGTAAAGCTGTTGACGTGTGAACGGAAGGAACGCCGTTCGGTGCGGCCTGAATGGCAATCTTCACAGCCTCGATTCCCACAGGAGTTTGTGGAAAGTGTGGGAAAGCGAACTGCGGCCCGCAAACAGGGAATAAGAGATATAAGGGAAGCGCTAGAAACAGGTTCGCCGCAATCGTCTTCGCCGCCTGTAAAGCTCTATCCTCGGAGTCCCAGAGTAGATTAGCGGCGAAGGCCATAAACATCATGGCTGGTAAAAGCCCGTAGGAAACAGAGGCAAGAATTCTGAGGGGAATGGAAGAGTTAACCCATTCTGCGAGGTAGAATCGCCCAAACCCCAAGGCTCTGTCGATCTGGTAAACATAGAGGTCGTACTTCATCGGCTCCAGACGTGACAGGCAATTCGCCGTAAACTGGCAGAGCATCCCGGCAGGCTCAATGAAGAGCGCACAGACAAGCAACCACTCAGTATGCTTGCGATACTTAGGG
>DCFV01000019.1 GCA_002314435.1 Acidobacteriaceae bacterium UBA1795
AGGAAGATCTGGACGATATTGGCGGCGACGAGGATGAACTCGAACTAGTGCTGCCGAAGGGGGAGATAGACGAGGGCGCCGACGAAGAAGACCTCGACGAAGAAGAGGAGGAAGAGGCGGCCCCGTTAAAGCCCGCGAAGAAATCGGCTGCGCCGAAGACTCCGAAGGCCGTTCCGCCCGTGCCTGAAGTAAAGCCCGCGAAGGAAGCGGGCAAATCAGCGGCGGTTAAGCCGGGCAAGGAAGTGAAGGCGCATCCTGCTCCCAAGCCGAAGGCGGAGGCTAAGCCGGTCGCCAAACCTGTGGCGAAGACTCCGGCAGTGAAGGCTCACCCTGTTCCAGCCACGAAGAAGGCTGCCCCGGCGAAGCCTGCCAAAACGGTTGCGAAGCCTGCTCCGAAGCCAGCGGCCAAGAAGGTGGTGGCAAAGCCGGTTGTCAAGGCAAAGGCAGCGGCCAAGGCAAAGCCGGTGAAGGTTGTGAAACAGGCGCCAGCAAAGAAGAAGCCAGCTCCCAAACCGGTGAAGGTTGCGAAAACTGCCAAGCCCGCAGCCAAGAAGCACGCAGGCAAGGCAGCGAAGCGGCGCTAGCTTGTTGGACGCGGTGGTCGGCTCTGCAGACGAGCCGCCCCGGCGTGAT
Organism: Acidobacteriaceae bacterium UBA1795; assembly: GCA_002314435.1. Lineage (GTDB taxonomy): Bacteria > Acidobacteriota > Terriglobia > Terriglobales > Acidobacteriaceae > Telmatobacter. The sequence continues at coordinate 634 of DCFV01000019.1, forward strand.
ATGTTCAGGGAATTCCGGAGGAAAACCTGATGACGCCGCTGCGTCTGCGCACTCTGCTTTTCTGTCTGCTCCTTTCCCTGACCGTGGTTCTGCCCGCGAACGCCGCTAAGGCAAAGCAGTCCAAGACGGTTCCTTCTGTTGAGCCCGGCTATCGCTTCGAGCGGGGCGGATGGACGTATGTCCATTTGGAAGGCACTGCCGCAGAAATGGGCTATCAGCATGGGCGACTGCTGGCAGCTGAGATCGCGGACTTGGTGCGGGTGAACAAGCTGGAGTTGAAGCACTCAACGCAGCGCGACTGGAGCTTCTATCGCGAGGCCGGGCGCAAGATGCTCTGGCCGCACATTGAGGCTGAGTATCAGCAGGAACTGCAGGGCATCGCCCGGGGCGTGGCCTCGAAGGGCGTGAAGCTCGACCTGTGGGACATTGTGGCGCTGAATGGGGCCATCGAGCTGGGAGAGTACTACGTGCCGTGGGTGAACAAGCACGAGCACGCAACCAATGCGCCGCAGATTAAGCCGCGCGGACGCTGCTCGGCTTTCATTGCCACGGGCAGCTACACCAAGGATGGCCGGATTGTGATCGCGCACAACAACTGGTCGAGCTATGCAGACGGCGAGCGGTGGACGATCATCTTCGACATGCAGCCAGCGCACGGGCATCGCATCGTGATGGACGGCGAACCGGGCGTCATCACGAGCGAAGACGACTTTGGATTGAACGACGCGGGGCTGATGATCACTGAGACGACGATCACGCAGTTCTCGGGCTGGAACGAGGACGGCATACCAGAGTTTGTGCGCTCGCGCAAAGCGATGCAGTACGCGGGAACCATCGGCGAATACATAGCGCTGATGAAGGAAGGGAACAACGGCGGCTACGCTAACGACTGGCTGATTGGCGATCGCAAGACGGGAGAGATTGCCTACCTGGAACTGGGACTGAAGAACACGCCGGTGTGGCGTTCAAAGGACGGCTACTTTATCAGCTCGAACTTCGCGCGCGATCCAGGATTGATCAAGAACGAAACCGACGGCTTTGATCCGACGAACCTGGCCAGTTCGCCCAACGCGCGGCGCGTGACATGGGAGGACAAGATGTCCTCGTCAAAGGGGCGTATTGACGTGGAGTTGGCCGAGCAGTTTCTGGCCAGCCACGAGGACAGCTACACGGGCAAGGTGAATGCGGATTCGCGTTCACTGTGCGGGCACATCGACAGGGATGCGCGCGGTGTGCCGGAGTGGGATGATCCGCCGTACTACGCGGACGGCGCCGTGACGGGCAAGGTGACGGACTCGGAGCTGGCGGCGCATTTGTCGCTGATTGCACGGGCGGGGCATCCGTGCGGCGAGGATTTTTTGGTAGCACCGTACTTTGCGGCGCACCCGGAGTTCAGCTACTTGAAGCCGATTCTCAAGGACATGAAGGCGGGGCCGTGGACGACATTCCGCGCTGGCGAGAAGCAGTAGGCGGAGCGGCTGCGGAGCTGGCAGGAGTTGTGCTGGAGAAAGCCTGAGGAAAGTGACTGCAGCCGCCTTGATAAGAACGCAATGTGCTCTCTCGATCGAGATGAGCCGCAAACGATTGCGCCAACCGTACACAAAAAGGAGTACCTGATCTGCGAGAAAAGAGTCAGCGAGAGGCCGCGACCTGATCCATGCGGAGAAGAAGTGAAACGTTTGAATATCCAGAAATCAGGGCCCGGATCCGGACCGGGCCTCGATTTTTGTGGTGCTAGTAGCGTCCGCCGCCGCCGCCGCCGCGGGATCTGCCGCCGCCGCCGCCGCTGCTTCCCTTGCGCGCCTGGTAGCAGTCCCGACAGAAAACCGGTCTGTCACCGCGCGGTTCAAATGGCACCGTGGTAGGTTGGCCGCAGCCAGAACAGATCACAGGCGTTCCCTGCGAAGGAGCCGAACGATAGCCGGAACCCCCCTGATCATTTTTCTTTGCCATGCGGCATGGCTTGCAGCGCTTTGGTGTTGAGTAGCCGCGTTCCTGAAAGAACGCCTGATCCGCAGCGGTGAACGTAAAGTCTTGCCCGCAGTCGCTGCAAGTTAATTGAATATCTCCGGCCATGGGGTTTCCTCGTGGTGTGATTGTACCGTGCAAAGGCGTATTTGCGAACAGGAATATCTTTAGAAAGAAAAACATATGCTTGGGCGGGCTACCCAACTGCAACTTCGATTTATCTGGATTTGCCTGCATAGACATGACTAAAAACGATTACCGGATGTCTGCACCGGAACGGCCGTTTCAGACGGTGCGCCTTGCTGGTTTCCCCTTGGATTGCTGGCGGTATTTCAGTTAACGCGCGTTGTCCACATGCTCACATCGCTTGGCATTGGCGGAGCCGCGCGGCAGGTTGTAGCTCCGGCCGAGCGCCTTGTGTCGCGAGGGCACACCGTTCAATTGCTGACGCTGATGTCACGGAGTGGCCGTCGCATGCGGAGGACAGGCGGTGTATGCGGTGGCTGGATTTGTGGCGCGATATGCCCGTGCTGACGGATGCGTACGAGGGATTTGTGCTCTCGTCTGCGTGGGAAGGCATGCCGCTCGACGTGGGTGAGGTGATGGCGATGGAGAAGCCGGTGGTGGCCACGTGCGTGGGCGGTGTGGCCGCGTTGATGGGGGACACAGGCCGTCTGGTAGCAGGGCAAACCGGCTGAGTTGGCAGAAGCGATGCTGGCAGTGATGCGAGAGGAACCGAAGATCCGCAATGCCAATGCCCAGCTTGCGCGTCAGAGTATCGCAGAGGACTTTGGCTTCGATGCGAAGGTGTCGGAGTGGAAAGCGCTCTACATCCGGCTAATGCATTCGCACTGAACCTTGCGTGCTAACCTGATCCCGGAAAAATTCGGCCGGCGCACATGTCTCGGCAGTTCTGGTGCGCTGGCTGCCAAGGAGACTCCATGCTTCAAACAAGAAGTGCGCTGGCTGCGCTGGTGGTGTGCGCTGCCGTGTTCTGCCTGCCCGGGAGAGCGCAGTCCCATGCCGA
>DCFV01000237.1:0-8383 GCA_002314435.1 Acidobacteriaceae bacterium UBA1795
TGGCCCACCGCAACAGCGTCGCAAACAAATCGTCCGGATCGATGGGCTTGGACACGTGGTCGTTCATGCCCGCGTCAATGCAGCGTTGACGCTCCTCCACCAGCGCGTGTGCGGTCATCGCGATGATCGGCAGCTTCTGCAGACGCGGGTCCTTGCGCAAGAGCCGGGTCGCCGTCATCCCATCCATCTCCGGCATCTGGATGTCCATCAGGACTACGTCGAAGTCGGCGCCACGATTGTCCGTGGTGAGTAGTTTCACCGCCTCGCCGCCGTGATTTGCTACCGCCACAATCGCGCCCGCGCTCTCAAGCAGCTCCGTCGCAACCTGCTGGTTCATCTCGTTGTCTTCCACAAGCAGCACGCGAATTCCAGTAGCATTCTGCTCCTGCTTCTTTTCCCTGCCGTCGCGTGGCGAGCGATCGGCAAGCGCTGCAATGCCAAACAGGTCCACCAGCGTGTCGTACAAGAGGGATGAATTCACTGGCTTCAGCAGGAAGCCCTCGATTCCAATCTCCTCCGCATGCGTCCGAATATCCTCGCGGCCAAACGCCGTCACCATCACGATCTTTGGAATGTTGTGTAAGCGTTCGTGGCGCTTGATAATGCGGCTCGCCTCCAGTCCATCCATGCGCGGCATGTGCCAATCCATCAGGACAACCCTGTACGGGTCCTGCGCATCGGCACTGACAATTTCGCGAATTGCGTCTTCCCCTGAAGCAACCGACTCGGCCCGCAGAGCAAACGCGCGAAGCGCTTCGGTCAGAATCTCGCGCGCCTGTGCGTTGTCGTCCACGACGAGCGCGCGTATACCGGCAAGGTCCGGAATGAATCGCTTCTGCTTTTCTCCGGTTCCGATCCCGAACCACGCTGTAAAGTAGAATGTGCTGCCGACTCCAGGGTGACTCTCTACCCAGATCTCCCCGTTCATCATCTCAACGAGGCGTTTGCAGATGGATAGGCCCAGCCCGGTGCCTCCGTATTTGCGAGTAGTTGAAGTATCGGCCTGAGAGAAGGCCTGAAACAGTCGTGAGCTCTGTTCGGGTGTCATGCCTATTCCCGAATCGCGCACTGCAAACTTCAACTTCGCGCGATCTGCACTCTGCTCCTCCGTTGTAACTGTCACCAGCACTTCGCCACGGTCGGTGAACTTGAGTGCATTGTTGACCAGGTTGATGAGGATCTGGCCGAGGCGCAGCGGATCGCCCACCAGGTGCTGCTGGATGTCGTGCTGTGCGGCAATTAGAAACTCGAGATTCTTGTCCTGCGCCTTCTGCCCAACGATATTCGACAGATTCTCAAGTACGCTTTCCAGTTCGAATTCAGTTTGCTCAATGTCAAGCTTGCCAGCTTCAATCTTCGAAAAGTCGAGAATGTCGTTGATGATGCCGAGCAGGGACTGCGCGGCCGATCTTACCTTTGTCAGATAATCCGTCTGTTTGGGTGTCAGGTCGGTCTTTAGCGCCAGGTGCGTCATGCCGAGAATGGCATTCATTGGCGTGCGAATTTCGTGGCTCATGTTGGCGAGGAAATCGGATTTCGCGCGCGTGGCGGCTTCTGCAGTTTCTTTCGCTACTCGCAGTTCTGCCTCTGCCTGAAGACGATCAGTAATGTCGCGGAAGGCAACGACAGTCCCCGTAATGGTTTCACCTTTGCGAATCGGTGTTGTGGAGTATTCGACCGGGAAGCAAGACCCATCTTTCCGCCACAGTACTTCGTCTGAAATCATCCGACTCTGGCCGTCTCGGGCGGTCCTGTACATATTGCAATCTTCACGCGGGAACCGCACGCCGTCTGCCTTTGCGTAGTGAACCCGCGCGTGCATCGACTGACCAATGAGTTCCTCAGGTGTGAACCCCAGCATCCGCGCCGCCGCCGGGTTCACAAATGTCGTCATACCCTCCGGATTGAGACCCCATATCCCCTCAGCCACAGAGCCAAGAATCAGCCTTGATCGCTCTTCTGCTGCAGCCACTGCCTCTGCCTGAATTCTCGTCTGCTCCAGAAGTTCCTTGGTCTTGAGATTGGCCGAAAGGATCTCAGCGGTCATGGCAACTGAGGGAATCATCGCCTCAAGCAGTGCCCTCTGGCGCTCAGAGATCGGCGAAAGCATCGCAAGTTCCAGAACGCCTACCAGAATCTCGTGGTGGACAACGGGCAAGAAAATCAGCTGTCCCGCCGTCACGCCACCCAATCCAGCAGCGATTTTCAGCGTCTCTCCGTCGCTCGGCAAAAATGTGAGCACACGGCCTTCACGTGCCGCCTGACCTACGAGTCCTTCGCCCAGCGCGAATTCGCGCGGCTCATCGGCCACGTCGGCCGCGAAGCAGCCCGCACGCGTAAGGCGATGGCGTCCCTCATCGGCAACGTACAGTGCCCCGTGCAACAACCCCATGCATTCGGAGATGCGCGTGAGCAGAACCGATGCAAACACTCCGAAATCGTTCGCGCCCTGCAACCTCTCGACTGTCGCCGACGTTTCAGACTTGACCCAGGTCTGCGCCTCTCGCTCGCGAGCCGCACTTTGCAGCGCATCGAGTGCCCGGCTCATTTCGCCAATCTCGTTGGGACGGGTAAGATTTGTGATCGGCTGGTTTAATTCTCCTTTTGCAACCCCAAGAATCAGGTTGCGAAACGACAACACCACCCGGACCACTTCGACCTGGACAATAAGTGCCGCTACACTAAACGAGACGAGAAGTCCTAGTCCGATCAGGAGCCAGGTGCGAATAATCAACTTGTGCGTTCTCGCGGTTAGCTCTTCGGACATCTGGTCGACCCGCTTCTGAACTGATCCTTCCAGGTCGATCAGGGCCTTCCGTTCAGCCAACCACTCCGGATCGACGACTTCGCGCATCCGTCGCATGGCCTTTTCGTTCTCTTGGCCCCGTGTTGCAGCCCTTACCGGTCGCGAGTCGGACTCTTGCTGGTCAAACAGCGCATTAGCTGCATCGATCTGCGCTGAGCTATCCGGACTTCTGCGCTTCGCATCCTGCAGCGCCGAATGAAATTCAATAACCGTTTGATCAAGTTCAGCATCGGTCACGCGCATCTGGTCCAGATCAGGCTCGGCGATCTCCTTGTATAAAAGCCGGGCAAACCGGTTATTATGCGACTGCGCCGTCGTGAGGCTCTGGAGTGCCTTTACGTCTCTCTCGATCAGGGCTCCGTAGCGCGTGTCGATGCTCTTCATCTCAACCGATGAGAACAGCGCTGCCGCAACGACCATCACAGCCAGCGGTAATAGCGCAAGAAGCATCTTGGTGCGAATTTTGAAATTGCTCAGTAGACCCATTTCACCGGTTCCCCGTACTCAGGAAGCGGCGTCTCTCTGGAACGAAAGACACTCACCCGCATTAAGTTTAGGCAGCTGGGCGTACCGGGGGAACTGGCATAACTTCCAGTACCTTGCTCCGATCAGACCGGCAAAAATGGGGGTGGTGAAAGCGAAAGATCGGCCTGCCCGTAAGGTGAGACATCGCGCATCTTGTTTCGAGCGGATGTTGGGCAGTTCGTTCACTATACCTCCCAGGCCGGGTGTAGGTGGGACTGTACGAGGGGCACCGCGGGAAATCGATTACAGTCGTCCCAACGGTGCTATAACTGTGCTACGAAAACAGGGAGGGAATCCATGGCATTGACAGTCGTTTCCCGGGAAGTGGGCGGCGTTGCCGTTCTGGAACTTAAGGGCAAGATCACCCTGGGCGAGGGTAGCGTGCAGGTGCGGGATGCCGTGCGGAACTTGGTTAACAAGGGGACGAAGAGCATCCTTTTGAACCTTGGAGACGTGAACTACATTGATAGCTCGGGGTTGGGGGAGTTGATTGGCGCTTACACCACCGCCAAAAACCACGGCGCCGAGTTGAAACTGCTGAAACTGACCCAGAAAGTTCATGACCTGCTTCAGGTGACCAAGCTTTACACCGTTTTCGACATCTACGACGACGAGACCGCGGCGGTTGCATCTTTCAAGTAGTCCGGTCATTTGGCCAGATTGTCGGTCGGTAATCGCTCATGCAGCGGCATGCTCGGCCACAGCAGCATAGGAGCAGGAGTGCATGGCTGGGCAAAGCGGTGAATGTGTCTGGCCACAGAAGTCAGAAGAGATGTGGAGAATTGGAAAGCACCAAGCTGCTTCCCTCTTCCCCACACCCCATACGACAACGAATATCTGACCTCGCCCATTGATGAGCGACCCCAGCTCTTCACGGGCTCAAAGCTTCGGGCGGACGACCTCCTCCTGTACGCCGTAAGTAATTTCTTGTTAAATGAACTCGGTTCCCCACTCACCCGATTCAGAGCACGGGAGGGCCGGGAATTGCTGCGCTCCTGCAAGAGCGGGCCCTCCTGCGTTGCAAACAGGACAGGTACGGACGAGCCGCTTGAGTGTCGCTTTTTGCGTCGTAGGGTGTCTTGTGCGAGGGGTCGGAGCCGCGGCAGGGGGCGCGCCGAGCGGCATCCGTTGGCTTACTTGCGCAGGGCGTTCAGCGTGGCGCGAAGGGTAAACTCGAGCGACTCGCGCGGCACGGCGGCTTCGGGTTAAATGAACGTTTTGAACTGAGAGGCCGTCAGAACGCGGCAGATTGCAACGCTCAGCCGGCCAGGTCTTCTAGCTGAGCGCGCGCAGATTCGTAGGTCTTGCGGATTCCTTCTTCGAGCGAGGTGCTGGCCTTCCATCCCAGGCTCTGGATGCGGCTCACGTCCATCAACTTGCGCGGCGTTCCGTCTTGCTTTGAGATGTCGAACGTGATTTTGCATTCGTATTGGAGAATATGCGCCACCAACTCCGCCAGCTCGCGAATCGTCAGATCCTCGCCCGTGCCGATGTTCACCAGCGGCGCTTCGTCCTTGTTAAGCAGACCGTCGTACACTTGGTTCGGCAAATTGAGCAGGTGGATGCAGGCTTCGGCCAAATCGTCGCTGTAGAGGAACTCGCGCCGCGGCGTGCCTGTGCCCCACACCACCAACTCGCGCTTGCCCTTCTGCCGCGCTTCAATTACCTTGCGCATCAGCGCCGGCAACACGTGCGAGCCCTGCAGGTCGAAGTTGTCGCCCGGGCCGTAAAGATTCGTCGGCATCGCCGCCAGATAGCGCGTTCCGTGCTGCCGATTGTACGACCAGCACATCTCGATGCCTGCAATCTTAGCCAGCGCGTAAGCGCGATTGGTCGGTTCCAGCGGCCCCGTCAACAGATACTCTTCTTTGATCGGCTGCGGTGCCAGCTTGGGATAGATACAACTTGAGCCCAGGAAAAGCAGGCGTTTCACACCACTGCGATAGCTCGCATCGATAACGCTGGTCTGGATCTCCAGGTTCTCGCGTATGAAGTCCGCCGGATATGTATCGTTTGCGAGAATGCCGCCCACCTTGGCCGCAGCCAGGAAGACAAACTCCGGCTTCTCCTGATCGAAAAATGAAAGTGCCGCTGCGCGGTCCGTAAGGTCCAACTCAGTATGCGTGCGCAGCAGCAGGTTGGTGTAGCCTCGCCGCTCCAGACCGAGCCGAATCGCCGACCCCACCAATCCCCGATGCCCCGCAACAAAAATGCGGCTGCTCTTCTCCATTCCGATGCCCCTTCGGCTCGTCAGTTCTCGTGGAAGTTGAAGACCGAGTATCCGTGCTTGCGGATCAGCGCATCCCGCTCGGCTGCGTGTAGATCCTCCAGCGTCATCTCCTGTACCAGCTCGCGGAATGCGGTTCGTGCCTTCCATCCCAGTTCATTCTTTGCCTTGCTCGCGTCGCCCAGCAGTGTCTCCACTTCCGTCGGCCGGTAGTAGCGCGGGTCTACAGCTACAATCACCTTGCCGCACTCGTCACGACCCACCTCTTCGTCTCCCTTGCCTTCCCATGTGATCTTCATGTCCAGAAAGCTCGCTGTTAGATCCACAAACTCGCGCACGCTGTGCTGCTCGCCGGTCGCAATGACAAAGTCCTTCGGTTGCTCCTGCTGCAACATCAGCCACTGCATCTCCACGTAGTCGCGGGCATGACCCCAGTCGCGCAACGCATCCATATTGCCCAGGTAGAGAGCATCCTGCAGCCCTACCTTAATGCGTGCAAGGGCCCGCGTAATCTTGCGTGTGACAAACGTTTCACCCCGCAGCGGCGACTCGTGATTGAACAGGATGCCATTGCACGCATACATGCCGTAGGCTTCGCGATAGTTCACCGTGATCCAGTAGGCATATAGCTTGGCAACCGCGTACGGCGAGCGCGGATAGAACGGTGTCTTCTCTGTCTGCGGAATCTCCTGTACCAGTCCGTACAGCTCCGACGTAGAAGCCTGGTAGAAGCGGGTGTGCTTCTCCAGCCCCGCAATGCGGATCGCTTCCAGCAGGCGTAGCGTGCCCAGCGCGTCGGAGTTGGCCGTATATTCCGGCTCCTCGAACGACACCTTCACGTGGCTTTGCGCGGCTAGATTGTAGATCTCGTCCGGCTTTACTTCCTGCACAATGCGAATCAGGCTGCTCGAGTCAGTCAGGTCTCCGTAGTGCAGCATGAAGCGGCGCCCTGACTTGTGCGGATCTTCATAGAGGTGATCGATGCGGTTGGTATTGAACAGCGAAGTACGGCGCTTGATTCCGTGCACTTCGTAGTCCTTACTCAGCAACAACTCGGCCAGATACGCTCCATCCTGTCCAGTCACACCCGTAATGAGAGCACGCTTCATCCTGTCCTTGCTCCTTCTGGTCAATACGGTTGCCGCGTGGGCAACGCGGTGGAAACAATCACAACGCATGCGCCTTCGTGCGATGCGCCCGGTTTCTTATCAGGCGTGCGTTTCAACAAACGAGCGGAAGTACTCCAGGCTCAGTTTCAGTCCGGTTTCAAGATCGATCTTCGGCTCCCAGCCGAACAGCCTCTTTGCTTTGCTGATGTCGGGCTGGCGCTGCAGCGGATCGTCCTGCGGCAGCGGCTCAAAGCAGATCTTGCTCTTCGAACCGGTAACGCGGATCACCGCCTTGGCGCACTCCAGAATCGTCCACTCATGCGGATTGCCCACATTCACCGGGTAGTGCTCGCCAGTGCGCGACAGTCCAAGAATCCCATCAATCTCATCGGACACGTAACAGAAGCTACGCGTCTGCGCACCTTCGCCGTACACCGTAATGTCTTCACCCCTCAGCGCCTGAATCATGAAGTTCGAGATCACGCGACCATCGTCGTGCTGCAACCGCGGCCCATATGTATTGAAGATGCGCACAAGGTGCGTATCCACGTTGTAGTAACGGTGATAGGCCATTGTCAGAGCCTCGCTGAACCGCTTGGCTTCGTCATACACCGAGCGCGGTCCCACGGGGTTCACGTTTCCCCAGTAGTCCTCTGTCTGCGGATGCACCGACGGATCGCCGTAGCACTCTGAAGTGGACGCATGCAGAAACTTCGCGCCATACTTGCGCGCAATCTCCAGCATATTTCGCGTCCCCTCCGAGCCCACTCGCAGCGTTTCCACACCCAGCCGCGCGTAGTCCACCGGGCTGGCCGGCGAGGCGAAGTTGAACACGTAATCGACCGCACCCGGATCGAACTGCCGGCAGATGTCATGCTCCAACAGTTCAAAGCGTGGCTCATGCTCCAGATGCTTCACGTTGTGTATAGAGCCTGTGCACAGATTGTCGACTCCTACAACGAAGTTCCCCTCAGCAAGCAGAGCGTCAGTTAGATAGGACCCCAGGAAGCCCGCGGCTCCCGAGACAAGAACACGCATCTTTCAACTGCCCCTTTCGCGCCAGGCGGCGCCCCCATCAGGCGCCGGCCTGAGAAGCTAGGACTTCGTCTCTGCCTTGACCGGCCAACGCTTGATCGTGGTCACTGGATCCACCGGCTGAGAAAGACCAGGCCGTCCTACACTCAGGTAGGTAAAGCCATGCTTGGTCATCGTCGCCGGGTCATACAGATTGCGACCGTCGATCACGATCGGATAGCGCAGCGTATAGTGCAGCTTCGCCAAATCCAGCTCGGCAAACTCCTGCCAGTCATTCAGGATCAGCAATGCATCGGCATCCTGTGCCGCCGCATACGGGTCGTCCACGTACTGCATCTGCGGCCCTTTCGGAATAATTTCCTTGGTCCGCGGCACTGCAGCCGGGTCGTACGCAGTCACAATGCATCCTTCGCTCAGCAGCCGCTGCACAATATCCAGCGCCGGAGACTCACGCACATCATCCGTACCACCCTTAAAGGCCAAGCCCAGCACGCCGATCTTCTTGCCGCGGAAGGTCCACAGCGCCGACCGGATCTTTTGAAAGAAGCGCAGCTTCTGCTCTTCATTGATCTTTTCCACTTCGTGCAGCAGGCCAAAGTCCACACCCACAAGCTCTGCCACGTGGCGGAACGCCGCCACATCCTTGGGGAAGCACGAACCGCCGTAGCCCACGCCCGCGCG
>DCFV01000237.1:8651-25504 GCA_002314435.1 Acidobacteriaceae bacterium UBA1795
AGGAACTTGTTGCCGATACGGCTGTCCATTCCGATGCCGCGCGCCACTTCCTCCACGTCCGCGCCCGCAGCCTCGCAGATATTGGCCACCACGTTCACAAACGAGATCTTCGTCGCCAGAAATGCGTTCGACGCATGCTTGATGATCTCCGCGGCCTTGGTTGAAGTCAGCAACAGCGGTGGCGGATTCTTCTCGTTGCACGGTCCGGGCACCGCGTCAGCTGACTTGTAGTACTCACCCGAAGTCAGCGGCGCATACAGATTCTTCAGCAGCGTTGAAGCCCTCTCCGTAGCCGCGCCTACAACAATGCGGTCCGCGTGCAGAAAGTCCACCACGGCTGTGCCCTCGCGCAGAAACTCCGGATTCGACGTCACGTCGAACATCTCCGTCGGCACGCCGTTGCGTTCAATCACCCGCCGGATCCATTCGTTCGTGTACACCGGGACCGTGCTCTTCTCCACGATTACCTTGTATGAATCGATCGAGCGCGCAATCTCGCTGGCCACCGCGTCCACATACGACAGGTCTGCGCTGCCCGTGCGGCTCTGCGGTGTACCCACGGCGATAAAGATCGCCTGCGCCGCCTGTGCTGCCGCGCGCAGATCGCTGGTAAACTCCAGCCGCGTGCCGCGATGCCGGTTCAACAGTTCCGGCAGGTACTCCTCGTGGATTGGAACGCCACCCTCGCGCAGCGTGCGCACTTTGGACTCGTCGTTGTCCACACAGATCACGCGGTGACCGATTTCAGCAAAACATGCCGCGGCCACAAGGCCCACATAGCCCGAACCAACAACTACTATCGAGACGGGTTCGATCATTGAATCCTTCATTGCAATGTTTCCTCTAGGGGAAAACCCAGGGCCTCTCACCTGCACTTCCTGATGCGCGCCGGAAGAGAAGCCGTTATACCTGCGAGGGCTCTACAGTCAACCTACTCCTAATCGCAATAGTAACGGTACGAGCTGCGGAGCGGATAGGTGCCGATGTACATGGCGCTTCGGTGATTCGCAGTTATGTGTGTTCACGATCAGGACTGCAGCCGCCGGAGTAAATCCAGAACGCCTCAATCCCAAGAATGCCTGTCGTTCGCCCGCCTGAGGCTTGGATGATCGCGCCCCACAGCGTCGACAGCTTCTCGTCGCATACGTGCCTCGGCCAATTGCACATCAGATCACCGCGCAGATACACCAGCCGCAACTCCCGGCGCAGCACGGCTAGATACAAGTCGCGCTTGCGCGGAAAATGTCGGTAGATTGTCACCTCGTTCAATTCCGCGGAGGCGGCGATCTCGCGCGTGCTCAATCCGTTGCAGCCAAACCGTGCAAACAACGCCGCCGCCAGAATGTGCTCTTCTGTACCGCCTCGAGTTGTACCCGCGGTTCCTGCATTGTGGCTCCTGCTGTGTTTGGAATCGGACTGCGGCCTGCTCAGGGCATGACATTGCCAGCGCACCTTGCCGCGCGCGGCGCAAATCTCGACACGAAAAGTTCCGGGAAGAAATCCGGGATTATGAGTCTGAAGCCTGCTTACACGTGCGCAGGCGAGGTGTCCCTGTCGGCAGCTCTGCAGGCTCCCTGGTTTCGATCAACTCCAGCTCGCCCTCGTCTATCTCCACTTCGATGCTCGACATAATCTGGTCCAGCGGGATCATTACGCGAAGGCCATTGTTCCTGCGCTTGACGATGCCCTTTCATCCCGGTAACAGCTCTCCGCCGAATGCTGACCTGCTGCCGGGCCGTCAGGAGCGGCAAGAAGTGCTCGATCTCCCGCTGCGCAAAGTGCTCCGCCACGCGCTTCTCGTGGCAGCAGGTGGTGTCGGCGGCGTACCACTGACTGCTTGGCATTGGCTTGCGCCCGCGCGCCTGCACCGTTCACATCTTCGAAATCACACGGCGCCAGTGCACTTGGGGGCAAAACTTCGCTATCCTCGCTTGGATCGGGTGTCCATACAGGTAATCATTTTCTGCTAATTGCTTAGCATACGTTCAAATCACGCCGGCACATGAAAGCAAGCACCTTTACTCTTTACTCTTTGCTCTTCGGGGACGTAGTTGCCCACGTATGATTGGTATCCCCACTATCCCAGCAGTTAAGGGATTCTTAAACAAAACATAGCTACTCATAACACCGGCCCTCGCTTACCAATGCGTGCGAGCATGTTCGTCATTCGTGAGGCCGGCTTCTGCCTTCTTGTCCGGCGCTCTGACGCGCCGGAACCTTATTAACTTTGTGGTAACCTCGAAGGGAAAGAGGTTCCGCCCATGGCTCCCGCATCCCAGCGTCCAGTGCGCGTCTATATGGACGCCAACGCCACCACCCCATTGCTGCCGCAGGTGGTCGAGGCGATGCATCCCTTCTGGACGGAGCACTTCGGCAACGCCTCCTCAATCCATCTCGACGGCCAGCAGGGCCGAGCCGCCGTGGACCGGGCACGCCAGACCCTCGCCGCCTTCTTCCGCTGTCACGAGGCTGAGGTCGTCTTCAATTCAGGCGGCACCGAGGGCGACAACACTGCCCTCTTCGGCCTGCTCCGCTCCGGCGACCACTTCATCACCACCGCCATCGAGCATTCCGCAATCCTGCAGCCGGCCCAGCGTCTCGCCGAGCGCGGCGTCGAAACCACGTTAGTCGCCCCCCTGCCCAGCGGCCTCATCGATCCTGCCTCCATCCTTGCCGCACTGCGGCCCAACACGCGTCTCATCAGCGTTATGCTCGCCAACAACGAAACCGGCGTCCTCCAGCCTGTCGAGGAGATTGGCAGGATCGCTGACGACGCAGGCGTGTTCTTCCATATTGATGCCGTTCAGGGCGCCGGCAAGGTCCCCTTCGACGTCAGCCGCTTCGGCTGCCACTTGCTTTCCATCAGCGCCCACAAGATGCATGGCCCTAAGGGCGTTGGCGCTCTCTACGTCCGCCGCGGCACTCCCGTCGAGTCGCTCCTTGTCGGCGGCAGCCATGAGCGACGCCGCCGCGCCGGCACTGAAAACGTCCCCGGCATCGTGGGCCTGGGCAAAGCCGCCGAGCTGGCCATGCGCTCGCTCGCGGATGGCACGATGGACCGCCTCGCCGCTCTCCGCGACCGCCTCGAAGCCGGCGTCCTCGCCTTGTCAGGCACCGGCCTCAACGGCGCCCTGGCAGACGGCCAGCCAGCCCCGCGCGCCGCCAACACGACCAATATCTGGTTCGACCACCTCGAAGGGGAGGCCCTCGTCATCGCGCTTGATCTGAAGGGGATAGCCGTCTCCGGCGGCTCCGCCTGCCACTCTGGCGCCACCGAGCCCAGCCACGTTTTAATGGCCATGGGCGTCGACAAGACCCGTGCCCGCGCCAGCCTCCGCTTCAGTCTGCTCAAAACCGCAACTGACGCCGAAGTCGGCTACGTCCTACGCGCCCTCCCCGAGGCCGTCGAGCGGCTCCGCGCTATCTCCCCGGTCGAAGCTGGCACCCTGGGATAGCGTAAAATACGCGCCATCCCCGCGCCTCTCGCATCGAAATCAATGAGGTTGGATTGAACAGGCCGAGCACCATAGCCGTCGCCATGTCCGGAGGAGTCGACTCTTCTACGGTCGCGGCGTTGCTCGCCCAGTCGGGTGCTGCGGTCGTAGGCCTCACCCTCCAGCTCTGGGACCAGACCCGCCTCGCCGGAAAGCACGGCATACCAGAAGCCCCCAAGGCCGGCCGCTGCTGCTCCCTGGATGACGTCTACGACGCCCGCCGCGTCGCCGAGCACCTCGGCATCCCCTACTACGTCGTCAACCAGGAGGAGCGCTTTGAGCAGGACGTTGTCCGCCCCTTCGTCGACGAGTACCTCGCTGGCCGCACGCCTATTCCCTGCTCGCTCTGCAACAACCACCTCAAGTTCGACCAGCTTTTGAAAACCGCGCGCTCCATCGGAGCAGAGCGGATTGCCACAGGCCATTACGCCATCAACGAGTACGACCCCGCCCGCGGCCGCTGGATTCTCAAGCGTCCCGCCGACCGCGCCAAGGACCAGACCTACTTCCTCTTCGGCCTCACCCAGGACCAGCTCGCACACACGCTCTTCCCGCTGGGCAATCTCACCAAGCCGGAAGTCCGCACCGCTGCGCGCGATCGCGGGCTGTCTCTTGCCGAAAAGCCCGACTCGCAGGAGATTTGCTTTATCCCCGGCGGCGACTACAAGCAGTTCCTCTCGGCCTATCTCGAGGAGCAGGGCCGCCCCATGCCCGACTCCGCCGGCGAACTTGTCACCTCCAGCGGCGAGGTCCTTGGTCACCACGATGGCATCACCGGCTTCACCGTCGGCCAGCGCAAGGGCCTTGGCGTGGCCTCGCCCACCCCACTCTACGTGCTACAGATCGACCCCGCCAGCCACCGCGTCTCTGTGGGCGCAGACGCCGAGCTGGCCACCCGCGAACTGCGAGCCGGCCGCCTCAACTGGATCAGCATCCCTGTGCTCACCGCGCCCACGCGGGTCCAGATCAAGATCCGCCATCGCCACGAGCCCGCCTGGGCCACACTCGAACCTGACCCGGCGTCACCCTGCGACTCAGTGCGCGCAACCTTTGACGAGCCGCAGCGCGCCGTCACCCCCGGCCAGTCTGCCGTCTTCTACGACGGCGACGAAGTCCTAGGCGGCGGCTGGATCCGCTAGCACACTCCATTTGCCAGCCGCTCCGCATAGCTCGATGGCTTCCCCCACCTTGGCCTTCGGCTGTCCAAAACCCGCCTCGAAGCATAGCCTGGCCACTGAGAGTAGGTCACCCTCATCACGGCTCACGTACCCTCCAGACCTTCGTCGTCTAAACCGAGACCAAGAAAAGGGCCACCGGCGGCGTCTCCTCCATCACCGCCCAGTCTGAGCCTTCTAAACCGGCAACGACGCACGCAACGGCGCGCCACAGTCCCGGCCACCACCGCCGCTGTGGGGCCGTTCACGAGGGTCTACCAGCCTCGTCGCCTATGACCATGCAGGTGCGGCCGCAACGTTCGCCTGCCACGACTCCGCCATGGCCTCCGCCGTGTAGCCTGACCCTCGCGTGCTCCGGCCTGCAAACCGGGGCGCGCCGGCATCACCCCGTCTGCCCTTCGGCCGCCTCCGCGCTCAACGCCGGATCTCTCCTCCGTGTCTGCCATCGCGCCACCAACCGTCGTCCCAGCCGCATCCCCGGCACTTCCACAAACTGCCACGACAGCAGGTACGCCACCACCAGCAGCAGAACCCCCCATACGCCCCAGTTAGCCCGCAGAAAGAATCCCTGCCACAGATAAATGCTGTAGGAAGCCTGCCCCGTCATCCGCAGCGGTTCCCATTCGAGAACCCGCGTCAGTGCCATCCCCGGCGCCGCCACCGTCGCACCCACCAGCGCCGCCAGCGCCACCGACTCATGCAGCGGAATCACCCTCTGCATGTGATACAGGTCCCAGGCCAGCACCGGCACGGCGCCCACTGCCACCGTCCAGCGCCACCGCGCCAGCCACGCGCGCACCGCTGCCTCCCGCAGAAGGAACGCCAGCGCGCAGCCCACAAACAGCCCGCTGACCCGCACCTCAGTGTGGAAGTACCGCAGCCCCTCGGCATAGTAGTCACGGAACACCAGCGCATAGATGCCCCCCGCCAGCGCCACCGCGCCCGCAATCCACGCAGCCCGCCGCCGCCCCGCCAAGAGCAGCAGTAGCGGCCAAACCAGATAGAATTGCTCCTCCACCGACAGCGACCACAAGTGCCCGGTAGGCGTGCTCGTCACCGTCTCCGGAAGGTAGTTCCGGTAGAAAAAGACGCAAGCCCACACGCTCCGGTCCAGCACCCGGAACTTCCCCGTGGCCTGCATCACCGCCAGCGTCCCCAGAAAAGCCCATAGCGCAGGCATGAGCCGGAAAAACCGCCGCACGTAGAAGCTCTTCAGGTCGATCCGCTCCTCGTCCAGCAAGTGGCTTGTGATCAGGTACCCGCTCAGGACGAAGAACAGCTGCACGCCGTGCTGTCCCGGTTCAAACCACGACTGTCCCCAAAGCCCGTACCCGATCATGGACTGCCAGTGCGTGATCACCACGCCCAAGATCGCGATACCGCGCCACCCGTCCAGAACGGGAACTCTTTGTCGTGCAGACATGCTTAAAATCTAGCCCGCTTGTACGCATTTCCGACTGGTGACTCTGAAAATGGGGCTCTCAACGGTAACCATCCGGTTCATTTCCACCCCCTGTGCGCACCGCTTTCCCCCGCCGCGATATACTGGCTCGGCATCTGAATCCGGAGATCTACTCATGCTCAAGAAAACGTTTGCCGGAACCGCCGCGCTCGCTGCCTCCCTACTTGCCTCCACCTTCGCCGGCGCCCAATCCGCGCCCGCCGTCCTTACTCTCCATGCTGATCAGCCCACGCGCGCCGTCAGCCCCTCCCTTTACGGGCTGATGACCGAGGAGATCAATTACTCCTACGACGGCGGCCTGTATGCCGAAATGGTTCGCAACCGCACCTTCCGCGGCGATTGGTCCGGCATCCTCTATTGGAACCTCGTCGAAGACGGCGATGCCGCCGCCAAGATGACACTAGATGAGCACACCGGCCCCAGCGCCGCGTTGTCCTCCAGCCTCCGCCTCGACGTTACCCGGGCTGACGCCCACAGCGCGGCCGGCATTCTCAACATCGGCTACTGGGGCATGGCACTCAAGCCCAACTCCGCCTACGAGGGCTCCTTCTACTCCAAGACCAGCGCAACCGATCTTGGCCCCGTGACAGTCAGTCTGGTGAGCGACACTACAGGCAAGACCCTCGCCACTACCACCGTCGCCACGCTCTCCGCAGATTGGAAGCACTACAAGTTCACCCTCAAGACCGGCACCATCGAACCTTCATCGACCAACCATCTCGTGCTCACCGTAGCCCATCCAGGCAGCGTATGGTTCAATCTCGTTTCGCTCTTCCCGCCCACGTACCACAACCGCGCCAACGGCAACCGCATCGACCTGATGGAAAAGCTCGCCGCAATGCACCCTGCGTTCCTGCGCTTCCCCGGCGGCAACTACCTTGAGGGCAACCGCATTCCCGAACGCTTTGACTGGAAGAAGACCATTGGCCCGCTTGTCGACCGCCCCACTCATCCCGGACCCTGGGGCTATCACTCCGATGACGGTATGGGCCTGCTTGAGTTTCTCGAGTGGTGCGAAGATCTGAAGATGGACCCCCTCCTTGCGGTCTATGCTGGCTACTCGCTCGGAGGCGACCACGTGAAAGCCGGCCCTGACCTCGAGCCCTACATCCAGGACGCGCTCGATGAAATCGAGTACATCACCGGCGGGCCTGACACTAAATGGGGTGCCGAGCGCATCAAGGACGGCCATCCCGCGCCTTTCAAGCTCACTTACGTCGAGATCGGCAACGAAGACTGGCTCGACAGGTCTGGCAGCTACGAAGAGCGCTACCCACCGTTCTACAAAGCCATCAAGGCCAAGTACCCTAACCTGCAGCTCATAGCCACCGCGCCTGTCAAGAGCGCACACGTGGAAGTACTCGACGAACACTTTTATGTGCACGCCACCGACAACTTCCACGACGCCACCCACTACGACAAGACTGACCGCAACGGCCCCAAAATCTTCGTAGGCGAGTGGGCCACGCGCCAGGGCTTTCCCACGCCCGACTTCGGCGCCGCCCTCGGCGACGCAGCCTGGATGACTGGCCTCGAGCGCAACAGCGATATCGTTGTCATGGCCGCCTACGCTCCCCTGCTGGTCCGGGTCGATCCCGGCGGTATGCAGTGGGAGACTAACCTCATCGGATACAACGCAGCCAAGAGTTATGGCTCGCCCGCCTACTACGCGCAGGTGCTCTTCGCACAGTATGTCGGCGACCATGTGCTCGCCTCCAGCGTGCAAAACGCCGGCGACAAATTCTTTTATTCCGCCACAAGTAGCGCTGGGATGAAGAAGATCTATCTCAAGCTGATCAACGGCTCGTCCGATCCGCAACCAGTGCAGATTAATCTGGCCGGATCCAAAGTCGCCTCCAGCGCCAAGCTTGTCAGCCTCACCGCGCACAACCCGCAGGAAACCAACTCCATAGACGCACCCGACCGCATCGTACCTGTCGAGTCAACGTTGCACAACGTTAGCAGTCAGTTCAACCACGCTCTGCCCCCCTACGCTATTCAGGTTATCGAGTTCGACGTGCAGTAGCCCAACCCAACGCAGTGAGGGCCGGGACTCGTTGAGTCCCGGCCCTCACTTTTGAAGCCAATTCCGTCAGAGCTGCGCACGCTACGCCAGTTCCTCACAATCAGGCGATGGACGGCACAAGAACATACCCCGCAACCTGCGAGCAATCACCCTGCCTGCTCCACTCAAGAGCCATACTATACAAAAAGGTCCCTGTCTGCCGCCGAGTGCGTCGCCTGCGCGCGTGGTGCGCGACCGCCTGAGCGCAGCGTATCGATCGCTGCGCGCAAAAACGCTGCGATCCCGGAGATCTGCCGCAAAGGGATCGTGACCGCTTGTGACACCACGGCGGTCGCCCGGTCCACCGTGTCCAGCACACCGGTAAACATCGTGTCCATCCGGCTTGTCTGCCGCCGCACACGCTCCAAGATCTCGGTGGTCGACACCTGCAATTCCACGCTCTGTGCGCGCAGCCCGTGGACCATCTCCGCCACGTCCTTGGTCACAGCCTCCACCTGCGGCCCCACACGCGCCAGAAACTCGCGCGTCTCCTTGGCCACCGGCTGCACTATGCCGCGCAGCTCCGCCATCTCTTCCTGAATCGCTTTCGCCGCCTTGCGTACGGAAAAAAACAACGCCAGCAGCACAAACGACTGCAGCAGCACAGCCGCGCCCGTAAGGGCCACAAAGACAATTAGTAGTGTTTCCGTGTTGACGTTCTGCATTCTCTTGCTCTCGCGCAGCGCCCAGTGCGCCTGCTGTCTGTGGCCGGACAGCCGCCGGCACACACCACAAAACAAGTGCCGGAGCAAAGCGCAGTCCGCTTGCCCCGGCCCTCATTCTTCCGCGGAAATCCGTCCGCCGCGGTTCTACTTATTCTGCGGATTCAACCGGCGCCGCTGCTGTTTTGTAGGCCTCGCGCCCGGCATCGACCGCCGCGCTAACCCGCGTCGTCTGGTCGTTCACAAGGCTCTTGCCGCGCTCCACGAACTCTTCCCACTGCGCGCGTCCGCGATCCACGTATTCGCCTACCTGCCCTTTGCTCCGCTCCACCAGCGTGCCCACCTGCTCGGCCGCCTGGCGGCTCTTGGCGCGCAGATATTCGCTGCCTTCGCGCGCCGTGTGCGCAATATCGTCGCGGGTCTCGCGGCCACTCTTGGGGGCGTACAAAATACCGACCAGGGCGCCTACACCGAGTCCAGCCAGAAACCACGCAAGTCCTGTCACCTTGTTATCTTCTGCCATGGCGAATGATCTCCTTTCAACGTCCCATCAAAGCGAGCCTGAGCGTACCAGATTTCATGGTACGCCGCAAATCCCCGCATGCGCGTGAATTCCGCTGCCACACGCCTGCTGCCTACCAGGTTGGACGCAGCTCCCTCGCTTTCCGTTGTGAGCCGGGAGAGAATGTGCGGACTAATGTGGCAGAAGGCTGTGCGCCACCGCGTCCAGCAGCCCGTTCAGAAAGTTGATCGACTCCGGCGCCGAGTAGCGCCGCCCAATCTCCAGCGCCTCGTTGATCACAATCGGAAACGGAGTACCCTTGAACCCGATCATCTCCCCCACCGCCATACGCAGCAGGTTGCGATCCACCGCCGGCATCCGCTCCAACCGCCAGTGCTTGGAGTTGGCTACGAGCAGTTCGTCAATCTTCTCCTGGTTCTCCGTAGCCACGCGGAAAAGGTCCTCGGCAAAGCCGCGCACCTCGCCTTCCACAGCGTCGCCCGCCTTCCAGAATGTGGCGCGCACCTGCTCCGGCGTCTGCTTGCCCACGTCGGACTGAAACAGCATTTGCATGGCGAGTTCACGGCCCTTGCGCCGCGCTCCGGCGCTCATGCGGGACCGCTTTCCTTGAGCTTCCTGCTCAGATTCACCATCTCCACGGCCGCCGCGGCAGCTTCAAATCCCTTGTTCCCCGCCTTGATCCCCGCCCGGTTCAGCGCCTGCTCCAGCGTCTCGCAGGTCAGCACGCCAAAGCTGTGTGGCACGCCCGTCTCCTGCTGCGACTGCCCAATACCCCGCGAAACCTCGTTGTAGATCGCCTCGTAGTGCGCCGTCTCGCCGCGCAGCAGGCAACCTAGCGTCACAATCGCGTCCACCTTGCCCTGGTTGGCAATCGTGCGCGCCGCCGCCGGAATCTCCCATGCGCCCGGTACCCGCACCACCTGGATATCGCCGCGCGTTGCGCCGCTGCGCAACAGCGCATCCAGAGCGCCTTCCAGCAGCCGCTCCGTGATCACTGCATTCCAGCGCGCCACGACGACGGCAAACTTCATGCCTTCGGCCGACAGATCACCGTCAACGGCCACTGGCCTGCCTTTGACCGGGTCAGTCCACGTCCAGAAGCTGAAGCTAAAACCGGGCTCTGGCTCCACCGTGAACAGCTGCGACTTCCAGTGCGTCTCGGTAATCGCGCCGAGCCGTGCCACGGCTTCCTCGCCGCCCAGCGCGCGCAGCCACGCAGCAGCCGCCTGGTGCATAGCATCCAGTGCAGTCACTTCCACTAGCACCTCGGCCATGGCTGGAAACTCCCCGTCCACAAACTCCAGATTGCCCAGCGGTGCCAGAAACGCTGCACCGCGACTGGCCTCTTCCTGCCAGCCCTTTCCATTTGCAAATCCCAGCGACGCAAAAAAGCTCGACAGCCGCTCATACGCTGCTGCGCTGCCCGTCGGACGCAGGAATGAAATTCCCTTGATCATGCTCTGATTCTATCGTGGGTACCCAGCCCGAGCCGCCGGTCAAAGCTGCCCTTCTCCCGATCAACGCCAAAAGCAAAGGCCGGCACTTGGCCGGCCTCTGCGTCGTTCGTTTCCTGCGGATTACGTCGTGGTCCGCGGCTTCACCTGGATCACTGTCGCCGGCACAATCCCCGAGGCCGGAGTCGTGGTCAGCGTGCAGCCATGGTCAGCGGTCGAGCAGGCCGGCAGAGCCGGCGCCAGCTGCTGCGTGTCCGTCAGCGTGGTGGTGTTGATGTAGTGGATCAGGTTGTCCCCCGAGGTCGACACGAAGAACAGCGAGTCGTCCGGGCTGAACGCGCCCGCGATCGGTGAAGTAATCACCGAACTGCCCGTCAGTGTGATGTAGCCCAGCGTACCCAGCGAACTAGTGCTGCCCGTCACCTGCTTGTAGTAGGGCAGCGTCGCGCCCGCCGTGTTGCCCGTGTAGGTCAGGAAGGTCAAGCTGGTAGAAGCCACTGAGCTGCCCGAACTCACCGGCGAAGCCGCTGTAACCGCCTGGTTCAGGCTCGTCGCGTTGATCACCACCGGCGTCTGCACCAGCGTATGCGTCAGCGCCAGTCCAGACATCGTGCCGTCGGTCGCAATCGGGCACTGCGTCGTTGGAATCGTCACGCCGATGTCCGAAAGCGTGACCGCGCCGCTGTTATAGCCCGCGCCAATAACGTGGTAGCCGTCCGTTGTCCCTGCCAGCACGTCCGTCTGCGCATCCACCGAATCGCCCTGCGGATAGAAGACCATGCTCGAGTAGTTGCCCGCCGTGCCCGTCGGGCACCAGGTGTGCGCCACCGTCGGATTGCCGCTCAGGTACGCGCCCACACTCGGAGCCGTCAGCGCCAGGCTCGCCGCGCCGCCTGAAGCGCTCAGATCATGCGTCGTCCAGCCGGTGTTGGAGTTGTACACATAAAGCGTATCCGTGTGGTTGCCGCCCAGCGAGGCGCTGTCACTCACGTACAGCGTCTTCGCGTCCGGCGTCCACGTGGCTGTGTTGCCTACGCCGCCGTAGGTCGAGGTCACCGACGAAGAAGCAACGCTGTAAACGTACAAGACCTTCCGTGACTGATCGTTGATCAGTACCGCCGAGTTGTCCGGCGCCACCGCCAGCACTACCCCCGGCGTGCTCGTCACCTGTGCGCTAAGCGAGTTGGTCGAGGCCGTATAGACCATCATCTCAGTCGACGATCCAAAGTAGAGACTCGCGCCGGTACGGTCCAGAACCATCGAATTCGGTACGTACGGCAACTTGATCGTCGATCCCGTGTTTCCCGTCACCAGCGAAATCGGCACAAAGTACTGCGACGCGCCCGGTGCACCGAACCACACATACGAACTGGCCGTGCCCGGCGTGGTAATGTTCACCGCATTGCTCGATATCGGCAGTCCCGTGCCGCTGCCCACGCCAATCTCATTCACCGGCGCCGGATTGCACGCCGACGGCTGGCAGATTGCGAAGACCGAAGCAGCGCCCGGAAACGCTGCCGTAATGGCACCCGATGAGCCCACAGTGATGTCCTTGGGGTTGGTCGACTGGTAGTCCAGCGAGAGACCGGTAATCGCTGTGTTATTGGTGTCCACGATCGCGGTGGTCAGGTTCTGCGTCACGCCCTGCGTCACCGTGCCGCTCGTCGCGCCGTTTGAGAACGCCAGCGAGATCGACTTGGGAGGGCAGGTGGAGAAGTAGCCGGCCGAAGCGCCCGACCCGGCCACTGTCGCCGTAATCGCCGTCGTGCCCGGCAGGTTCGCCGTAATCACGTTGTCCTCGGAATTGATCGTCGCCACCGAGCCGGTGCCCACCGTGTAGCTCAGCACGCCGATCGCCGACGAGCAGGCGGGAACCGAACTCACTCCGGGGGCCAATCCACCCGGGCAGGAATAGCTGGTCACCGTCGAAGGCGCGCACAGCTCATACTGCTTGCCGCCGCTCGCGTAACACGCCTCGGAGTCAAGCTGTTCCGCGGTGCCCTTCGAGTAGCACTGATCCCCTGTGGTGGTACCGCCCACTGACAGGTTGATCGAACTCACCGCCGCGTGCACATACACTTCCACCGGGTTCGACGTCACTGAATCGGCCGAGGCCGTGATGAAAGCCGTCGTATAGGGCAGCCCGTTCGTCGTCGGCTGCGGGTTCGGCGCCGAGCAGATGGTGTAGTCGGAGATGCCGCCTCCCGAATTCCGGTTCCACGAGCCAGCGCAGATGTTGCCCGTCGGCGAAATATCCACGTACTTGCGCGTCGTATCCGTCGTGCCATAGGTATACGACGACGGGCTCGCGGTATCCCCCTTGCACGTCTTCGAGGTCGGCGCCGTAACCTGCCTGGTCTGGCCGAAGGCCAGGGAGATACCCGTCGTGGCGGGCTCCAGGTCGATCGAATACACATCCGAGATCTTGGTTCCGTAACCCAGGCCGTTGCAGTAGTTCGCCGCGGGGTTACGCGTGCACCCGGAGATCGAAACTCCCGCCGGAATCGCCAGACTGACTAAAAAGACAAGCGCCAAATACCGCCGCATGAATCCTCCCCGCTCCAGCCCTACCAGGCGCGGAACGGTCTCTCCCATCGCATCAGGAAAAAAGGTGTGAGGGGCTGCCCGTCAACGCGCTCAGCACTCGCTCGCCGCCGGCACAACTTGTTGTGCTCATCGGCTTCCGGCAAGCCCTAACGCTGCTGCCGGTTGACGAAACACACCCGCTTCTCCAATGAAAAGTGTATCAGGACCAACCGGCTCCCCCGATGGCCGGAACCGCCTCTGGTTTCCTGATACCAGATAGACTCCGCCAGACCCGGTTGGCGAGCAGAACTGCCGGCGCAGCCCGCCTCGTCCGGCGGATTTCTATTGCCGAGCCGGCATATACTTCGCGAACCACTCCACCGCCCGCTCCAGCACGTCCCGCCGGTGCTCTGGGTCCACAAATCCGTGCCCCTCGTTCGGATATACCACTAGTTCCGTCGGTACCCCCTGCGCCCGCAGCGCGTGCCAGAACTCGAAGCTCTGCGGCGCGGGACACTCCCCGTCCCGATCCCCAACCACCACCAGCGTCGGCGTCTTCACCTGCTTGATAAAGTTGATCGCCGAGCTCTTCGCGTACACCGCCGGGTCGTCATACACACTCGCTCCGAAATACGGCAGCATCCACTGGTCAATCGAGTTCTCGCCGTAGTAGCTCAGCCAGTTCGCAATGCCCGCTCCGGCCACCGCCGCCTTGAAGCGTCCCGTCTGCGTAACGTCAAACATGGTCATGAACCCGCCGTAGCTCCACCCCGTCAGCCCCACTCGCTCCGGGTCGATGGGGTAATGCGCCTCCACCACGTCCACGCCCGCCAAAATGTCCCGCAGGTCGCCGTAGCCGAAATCCTTTCGGTTGGCTTGCACAAATTCCTCGCCTTGTCCGTAGCTCCCGCGTGGATTCGGCTGCAGCACAAAGTAGCCCAGTGCAGAAAACGCCGCCGCGCTCAGGCCAACGCCCGCTCCCCAGTGCGCCGTCACAGCCGCTGCCGGCCCGCCGTGCACCAGCACGATCAGCGGATACTTTCTCGCCGGGTCAAAGTCCTTCGGTTCCATCAGCCAGCCCTGCACCCGGAACTTGTCGCTCCTCCAACTCAGCGAAACCGACTTGCCCCACGCCGGCTCCACCCCATCATTGATATGTGAAAGCTGGATCACGCCATCGAGGCCCGGGCTCATCACCGTTCCCGGCTTTGCTCCGTAGATCTCCGCCGGCCGCTCAAACGTGCTCGCCCTGAACACAAACAGCGCATGATCCGCCGTCGGCGAAAGACTCACCTCCAGCCGGCCATCGCCCACCGTGCCCGGAATGCTGAAAATCGGCGACCCGAATGTCACCGTCGCCGTCCCAGGCTCGCCCGCCACCTTAAACCGGATCAGCTGGCTATTCCCGCCCGCCAATTCGCTCACGTAGAGGTAGTCCTTGCCACCCCACTCCAGCCATTGCGGAGTCGTCGGTCGCCCCGGAGTCAGGTCCTGCGGAGCGCCGCCCGTCGCGGCCACCATCCATACATCGCCGCCCGTCGAGCCCTGGTCGCTCATCAGCCCGCCAATAAACGCGATCGCCTTGCCGTCCGGCGACCAGCGTGGCACCGCGATCTGCAGCCCGTGCAGCGGCCCATCCACCTCCGCCGGCGCCAGCACCACAGTCGCTACCCCGCCCATCGCCTGCGTGTAGAGCTTCGCTACCCACCAGTTGTTCTCGCCAGGCGGCGCTGCCGCCACATAGGCCAGCCCCATCGAGTCCGGAGCCCAGTCAAATTCGTACACATGCAGATTCGCCGGAGTCACCTGAGCCGGCACGGCAGTTTCCGCGTTCACCTGCACCACTGCCACCCGTTGAATCTCCACCCCGTCCTCGCCAATCACCCCTGCCGGAGGCTTCATCGCCGCCAGCGCCCCAGCCTGCCGCGTTGCACCCTCTACATAGAGGAAGGCAATCCTCGTCCCGTCTGGCGAAAACGCCGGCGCGTCCTCGTAGCCCTTCAGCGCCGTCAGCCGACGCGACGCGCTCCCATCCAGCCGCGACAAGTACAGGTCCGTCTGCTCCTCTGGAGCCGCGCAGTCTGAGAAGAACGCCAGCGCCTTCGAATCCGGCTCCCACGCCAGGTCGCCTTCTTCGCACTTCGCATCGGCCTTGGTCGCCGCGGTCACCTGCACAGCCTTCTTCAAGTCGTCCAAAGGGGCCACTTCAATGTGCCCGCCCTCGATCCACGCCATCCGCTTCCCGTCGGGAGCCACCGCCACCTGCCCCACGCCGTGCCCGCGTTCCAGCCCCTTCAACACCTCATCCAGGTGCGCCCGGTCCGGCGCAGTCGCCTGCGCAGCCGCCGCGCACGCCAACACCAACACCACACCACCGCACACCGCCGCAGCAGAAACACGCCTCACAAAGCCATCCGCAAACATGCAGAAATCCTATCAGGACGCAGCCCGCGCCAAGTCCCGCTGGAAAGCCTTTGATTGCAATTAGAAAAGTGCGGAATCAAGAAAGACTCCGCACTGGAAGCAGCCCTGACCTCAAAGCTTATAGGTAAGATCTACCAGCTACGGAGTTATCTTCTGATGGCAACGATCCAAGACTCTCTCATCCGCAAGTTAGGCGGAATCGTGCTAACATCCGCCAATGCCAGCGAAACCGTTACTTCTGCTTGCATGTGTCGTGCTTAGCTCGTCGCTCTTTGGGCAAGAGCCCACACAGAACACTACAACGCTCACTGTGATGGATCAAACTGGAGCCGTGATTCCCGGCGCGCGTGTCACCGCGATCAACATAACGCACGGAGACGCTTACGCATTCGTGACGAACCCTCAGGGCAAAGCCATATTTCAAGTGCGCCCTGGGACATATGCCCTAAGCGTGTGGGCCCCGGGGTTCGAGACGTGGAGAGAGAGCGACGTTGAGCTGACGGGTCCGATTCTGAGAACGGTCACCTTGCAGGTCGGGGAGATATATGGCCCCTTCATCGAGAATCCCGAAACCAAGATTTACCTCCTCTATCCGGATGTGATCGCCGAATTGCCATTGGTGCCTCTCAAGCCACTAATTCCATTAAGAGGCTATTCTTCTCAGCACCGTCATTGAGTCGCGCGATCATCCTGGCGTGCTTTGAACGGCACGAGTGAAGTTCGCCCCTGTTCGTTCGCATCGCCCGCTTACACTGACGGATTCTGCCCCATCCACTCCAGCAGCCACCGCCACGTCGTCTTTTCCGTCCGCTCCCGCGGCGGCTCCGGGGCGCTCCCTTTCGGAAACACAACCGGCTTGCCCCGATACGCCTCAGCAAGCTGCTTGAAAACGCGGCCCTGCTCCTTCACTTGCCGGTCGTTGGTCAGCAGTCCCAGGCTGTACTCCAGTGGATTGAATGCGAACTTGCGGTCCACGTCATGGCTGTCCCAGTAGCTGAACCAGCTCACGCCCTGCTCAATGGCCGCCATCACAGCTTTCTCCAGCCACGCCGCCTGCCCCTTCTCCGG
>DCFV01000022.1:0-2329 GCA_002314435.1 Acidobacteriaceae bacterium UBA1795
GCCGGCCTGGGCCAGGCTACCCAATACCCAGCTGAAAACCAGCCATGTGACAAACAACGGCCCTATGGTGATGAGTCCGGCAAGAATATTGCGTTGCAGGCCGCGGAGCAGGTGAGATAGCACGGGTTTCACGCGATTCTCCTGCTCTTGAGGATACGCGAGGGCGTGGGGCTTTATAGTCAGAGGGGAAGGTGCCCAATGAAGGAGAGCGAGCGGACCAGGACCGAGGAACCGGAGCAGCAGGCTCAGCGAACACGCGCGGCCGAGAGCAACACCCCCACCGAGACCGACCATTCTGCGGCCTCCACCAGTGGCCCGCAGCCACTGCGTCCCACCGCTCCGCTGCGCACCGTTGCACGACCGCAGCAGCCAATTCCCCGCCCCGTACAGCGGCCTCGCTTTGGCCGCACCATGAACGCGATCAAGACCGTTTTGCCGCTGGTGCAGCGCGCCCTGCCTCTGTTGGAAGGCAATGTGGCCTTGGCCGTGGCCAACCTGCTGGCGCCAATGCCGCAGGGCACGCGCGTAGACCTGGGTCCGATGGAGCGGGCACTGAAGGTTCTTCATGTCGAGCTCGACGAGTTGCGCGACAAATCCGGTGAGCAGTCCGCAGAGCTGAAACGGATCGGCGAGCAACTCGAAGAAGTAAGAGACGCGGCGGACCGCCAGGCGGCGCGACAACAGGAGCTGGCTGACGACCTGGACCGCCTGCGCAGGCGCGTAACCGTTGTGGCCGTGCTGGGGCTGATCCTGTTGGGGGCCTCGCTGGGGGTGGGAGTGGCGGTACTCCTGCGGACCGGTGGCCTCGCGCACTGAGCCTGACCTCGACCGTAACAGTGCGTTGCATGCGCAAGAAATGCTTATTTTTGTGATCTGGCCCACACTTTTGCAGCGGTATTTATATTACAAACTTCTATTTCACTCCCACGAAATTCAAATTCGGGAACTTTTCGGTCTTTTTCGCAGTTTGTGACGGCGAGCCTTGCCAGTCGCATTTTGAGCGGTCTAGTATTCCCGGTAGTTGAAATGGGGATACGTCGCCCCACGCCACAATGCAGTTGTTCCTGAGTTCAGTGAGCTTTACGAACGGGCGGCGCTTACCGGCGACCGCACATGGAGTGCACAAATATGGCATGGTATGCCTACTGCATCGGTGAAAAACAAGCATTTCCTGAGTTAGCCAGACATCGCAAACCTGTTCCGATGGAATCCGTACATGGAGTCAGCGGCAACCAGGTTTTCCTCTATCCCGCCAGTGACCTCGCCATCATCGTCAGCGAACACAACCCAGCAGAAGCGCTCAGCCAGAAGGCCGGCGTCGACCATGCCCGGGTGATCGCCGACTGCTTCCAGCACTCGACCGTGTTGCCCTTCCGCTTTGGCACGGTCTTCAGTGACGACGAAAGCCTGCGCAAATCCATTCGGTCAAACCAGCGGCAGTTCTTGTCGAATATTGACAAGCTGCGCGGCAAGACGGAGATGCATTTGAAGATATTTGTGGACGACTGCGGAAACCGCGAAGCGGGCAAAGGCCCATGCGGGGAAACCGTCGGTCGCGAGTATCTGAGCAACCTGCGAGAGACGGCGACGCGGCAGCGCGAGCGCCAGACGCGGGCGCGAGCGGTGAGCTTCCAGATGCATCGACTGTTTATGCCGCTGGACGAGGAAGTAAGCTGCCGCCTGGCGGAGAACGGCAAGATGGTGCTGGATATCTCGCACCTGATCGACCGCAAGTATGTGGAGCGCTACCAGAACAAGTTCGCCACCACGAGCGCAACGATGCGGGACTGCCAGATGCAGCTCTCCGGGCCCTGGCCGCCCTATCACTTCGTGCATCGTCTCACGCGCGGCGCGCACGTGCCGGCGCAGCCGATGGCTTCTTCGGTGGCGGCGGCAGTTCCGGCCGGGGCCGTGTCGGCCATAGCAGTGGCCACACCGCAAGACGCAATTGCCGTGCTGGCGTAAACACCTGCGCATAAGCTCAATGCAGAAAGCCCCGGCCGCGGCTTTTTCGTTCCACGTAGGACACCGCCTAGTTGGGTGTCGAGGTCCCGATGCCCTTGTTGCGCGAGAGCACAAAGGACTTGCGGCGATCGTTGGAGGCGTGGTCGATGCGCTTCCAGAAGGCGACAAAGTAGTCGATGGCCGAGATCGTTGAAACCAGAACCGTAAAGTAGATTGCTGCAATGGCGATCCACTTGACGGGGATGACAAGGTAGCCGAACTGCCAGTCGTACCAGCGGTGCGCAAGGATGGCAGAGGTGACCGAGACGATCTGGCTGACGGTCTTGAGCTTGCCCAGGTCGCTTGCCTGGATGGTGAAGCCCTC
>DCFV01000022.1:2659-6335 GCA_002314435.1 Acidobacteriaceae bacterium UBA1795
AGACCTTGACCACGTCGGGGTTGTAGGCCACCAAGGCAACCAGGGCGGCGGTAACCATGATTTTGTCGGCCAGCGGGTCCAGCAGCATACCCATGGTGGTGATCTGTCCGCGTTTGCGAGCCAGGTAGCCGTCGAGACCGTCTGTCATCGAGGCCAGAACGAAAAGCACTGAGGCCGCAACCTCCTGCTCACCCCATGCCGCCTGACCGGGGAAGTGCGGAGAGAGTATCCACAAGAGTAGCGGGATCATGACGATCCGGCTCATCGTGATGGAATTGGGCAGATTCATCGAGTTTCCCGCTTCAACCTCTGCTTCCCGCCGTCTGGCACCGTTCGCACATTGCAAATCAACTGACTAGCGGCTCCTAGCTCAATCAAACAACTCGAAAGAACTGGCTACGACAACTATAAACTTCTTCTCGCGGCACGGGGCGCACAACGCAGTCTCTCACATCAGATTGAGTCCACAGCCAGTTTGACGTGCTGCGGTTGCGAGGCGGGAACGGCTGTGCTAGGTTGATATAGGACTAAATCAGTCGCAGTTTAATTGACCTGTACTGACGCGGTCCTGCTGGAACAAACCACGAGCTCATCCATTGCGGCCGCGCTGCTCCCTTTGGCACGCGGTATTGAAGACTCTGAAACGACGAAGGCGGCCCTGGCGGTGGACTTTTGGCGAAGCGCCACCAGGACCGCGGACCCGACAACCATTGGGCTGCCGATTCCACTAGCATAGCGGAACTTCGGCCTTATCCCAGAAAGGTACTTTTTGCATGGCCTGGCAAGCACTCCGCTCCAGACGACACCTTTGTGCGCGCTGGAGTCTGCCTACGCGCAGACAGTGTGACCACCTCTTGACTACAGGAACCGGATTCTTCCGGTTCGGACTGGCCCTGGCGCTGGGCTTTACTGCCTGGCAGGCGCTTTGCGGCACAGCACGCGCGCAGGAGCCTCCCTACTTCATCACTTACTCGCAGGCTTTGGAAGAACCGGGCAACCTTGAGTTCGAGTTGAAGGGGCTAACGGCCTCGCCGAAGGACGCGAACGCATTCTTCAGCCCAACGCTGGAGCTGGAATATGGCGCGACGGCTTGGTGGACCACAGAGGTCTATCTGGAGGGGCAGTCGACGCAGAACGATTCAGCCGTCTTCACGGGCTATCGCTGGGAGAACCGCTTTCGCGTGCTCCCTAGCGAGCACTGGATCAACCCGGTGCTGTATGTGGAGTACGAAAACGTCAATGGGGCCAGCAAGAGTCTTCTCGAAGTGGTGGGTCACGACGGCGTGGCTGACCTTCAAGAAAGCAATCAGGTGACTCGTTCAGAGATCAAGCGCGAACTCGAGGGAAAGCTGATCCTGTCAAGCAACGTGAGGGGTTGGAACGTCTCGGAAAACTTTATTGCGGAAAAAAATCTGAAGAACGAGCCGTGGGAGTTTGGCTATGCGATAGCAGCGAGCCGGCCGCTGGTTCTGGTGGCGGGCGGGCATAGCTGCACTTTCTGCAGTCAGAACTTTACAGCAGGCGCGGAACTCTACGGCGGACTCGCGACAGCGCATGACTTCGGACTCGATTCGACCTCGCACTACGCAGGACCCGCCGTCAACTTCAACCTGCCGCACGGACCGACGTTGGGCTTTTCGCCGCAGTTCGGGCTGAATGACAACAGCGTGGGCGTGCTGTGGCGGTTCCGGGCGGCGTACGAGATTCAGCAATTCCGCGATCTGTTCCGGAGGTCGCGATGAGACAGATTCTGATTGCCTCTCTGGCCGCGGTTATCGGCTGTACAACTCTGCTGGCCGCCGATGGCGCGTGGCTACGCAAGGTACCTGATGCGGAGCGCAAGCGCGTGAACCCCTACGCTGGACAGGCTGATGCGGCGGCGGGCAAGCTGCTGTTTGCCGACAACTGCGCAAAGTGCCACGGCGACGACGCATTGGGCAGGCACGGACGTCCCAGCCTGCGCAGCGAACGCATTGCGCACACTACGGACGGCGAACTGGCGTGGCTGCTGAAGAACGGCAGCATGTGGAAAGGGATGCCGTCGTGGAGCACATTGCCCGAGCCGGAGCGGTGGCAGATTATTGCCTACCTGCGCAGTTTGCCCGCAGAGGACGTTGACCACGGCAAGTAAATCGCGCATGAAAGGATCTGCGCTGAGCCGGCGGGCACAAAAAGCGGGATGGGCCGATGGCCCATCCCGCTGGTGTTTTCGGCCGCGCCCTAAAGCTCAGGCATAGATGCCGCGCTGCTTGATGGTGAAAGCAACGCGGTCGATGGCCAGCATGTAAGCTGCGATGCGGTTGTTCACGTTGTGCGCCTCGGAGTAGCGCACAACGTCCTCGAAGCCGTCGCGCAGAATGGTTTCAAGCTGCTCATTGACGATAGCTTCCTTCCAGAAATATCCCTGGCGGTCCTGTACCCACTCAAAGTAGCTGGCAGTGACGCCGCCGGAGTTGGCCAGGATGTCGGGCATGACGAAGATACGCTTGTCAGCGAGGATTTCGTCTGCTACCGCGGTTGTGGGACCGTTGGCGCCTTCCACGATGACGCGGGCCTTGATCTTGTCGGCGTTGCGGCTGGTGATGACATTCTCAGTGGCTGCGGGAATCAGCAGGTCGCAGTCCGAGATGATCAGTTCCTCGCTGGGAATGGCCTCTGCACCGCGGAAGCCGAGCGTGGTTTCGTTACGGTACTTGTACTCGCTCAAGGCATGGATATCGATGCCGTTGGGATTGTAGAGACCACCGTCCTTCTCAGCGATGCCGACGATCTTGTAGCCGCGCTCCATCATCAGGCGCGCGCCGTTGGAGCCAACGTTGCCAAAGCCCTGGATCACGACGCGACAGGTGTCGACAGCCATATTCAGGTAGCGAAGGCTCTCGTCGCAGATGACCATGATGCCGCGGCCGGTGGCCTCCACGCGTCCACGCGAACCGCCGATGTTGAGTGGCTTGCCGGTGACGACGCTGGTGACGGTGCGGCCCATATGCATGGAGTAGGTGTCCATGATCCAGGCCATGGTCTGCTCATTGGTGTTCATGTCGGGCGCGGGAACGTCCTTTTCCGGTCCGATGAAGTCAATGATCTCTGAGGTGTAGCGGCGGGTCATGCGCTCGAGCTCGCCCTGGCTCATCTTCTTCGGATCGCAGATCACGCCGCCCTTGGCTCCGCCGAAGGGGATGTTGACGACGGCGCATTTCCAGGTCATCCAGCTGGCCAGCGCGCGCACTTCATCGAGTGTGACGTCAGGGGAATAGCGGATGCCGCCCTTGGCCGGCCCGCGCGCGATGTTGTGCTGCACGCGAAAGCCGGTAAACATCTCAATATGGCCAGCGTCCATGGCGACCGGAAAATGGACGATGATTTCGCGCGCGGGTGTCCGCAGCAGCTTCCACAGACCTTCGTCCAGGTTCAGCTTGCGGGCTGCAAAATCGAACCGCGCGCTTTGCGCCTCCCACGGATTGATCTCCTGGTCGAGCGTGACGCTTGGTGTTGTTGGCATAGTGCTTCTCCAATTCTGTTGCGCGCCGCGCGCCCGTCGATCGGTGCGGTCGGCCGCGGTTCGACGCGGGGCTCATCGGCCTCTCGCCCAAACCCATGTGAGTCTAGGCTCTGCGCAATACCGCGTCAAGCCTGCGGACGGGACCTGGTAACCCTTTCGGAACCCCTTCCTCAA
>DCFV01000022.1:6709-11213 GCA_002314435.1 Acidobacteriaceae bacterium UBA1795
AAAGCTGCGGCCGGGCATCTTCTCAGTAAACGCGATCGGAATGAAGCTGCATCAAAACAAGCCACACAGGAAACCGGCTAAGCTAAACTCGTTTCAGCCTGTTGCGGGCAGATGGGGGAGCACCGGGTTTCCAACGCACGAAAGTCTGTTAAGGAGTTATGGCGCGGAAGCCTGGGATGAGGATGGCAAACGCTGATCGAATTCTCGTCATCGACGATGATGAAGCCGTGTGCGGCATTGTTTCCGCCCTGGCGAAAACAATGGGATTCGACTGCGTAACGACGAAGGACCCAACCTCGTTTCTGGATCTGATTACCCCGTCGACCACGTTGATTCTGCTGGATTTGATGATGCCCGGCATGGACGGCATCGAGGTGCTGCGCCTGCTGGGCGAACGGCACGCGCAGGCACGCATCCTGCTGATGAGTGGCATGGATAAGCGCGTGCTGGAAACGGCGGAAAAGCTGGCCCAGAGCCTTGGACTGCAGGTCATCGGCCGCATGCACAAGCCAGTGCCGCTGCAGGCGCTGCGGAACACGCTTGAGGCTGTGGCCAAGATGGGCCCACCGCAGATGCCGGTCGAGGTGCCCACACTGGCACTGCCGGACGAGCAATTGCGCGCAGCCATTGAGCGCGACGAATTTGTGAGTCACTACCAGCCGCAGGTGAACCTGGCGACCGGCGAAGTGACGGGCTTTGAGGCCCTGGCGCGCTGGCGGCATCCGGAGCTGGGCCTGCTGCCACCGGACTGTTTCATCGCGCGCATTGAGCAGCTGGGCCTGATTGACAAGCTCTGTTTGCGGACGGCAGAGCTGGCGCTCATCGATCTAAAAGGCTTCAGTCTGGTCAATGGCGCAATGCCGCGCCTCTCATTGAATGCGTCCATGCACTCGTTGCACAACCTGGAGTTCCCCGATCAATTTGTGGCTCTTGCACAGAGCCACGGCGTTGCGACGAACAAGATCGCCATCGAGGTGACCGAGTCCGGACTGGTGCGGCAGCTTTCGCGCACTTTGGACGTACTGACGCGGCTACGGATGAAGGGCTTTCCGCTTTCCATCGACGACTTTGGCACGGGCTACGCGATGATGCAGCAATTGCAGAATGTGCCGGCCACCGAACTGAAGATTGACAAGAGCCTCGTCGACTTGATGCACGAAAACGACAGCGATCGCGTGATGGTGGAAAAGGTGATTGAGATCGGCCATGGACTGGGCATGGAAGTGGTGGCCGAAGGCGTGACCGTGCAGGAGCAGTACGATCTGCTGCGCAGGATGGGTTGCGACGGCGCACAGGGGTACCTGATCAGCCGCCCGATGCCAGCGGAGAGGGTTCCGGGCTGGCTGGGCGAATTTGCACGGGCCAAGACGCCCAGCAAACGCTAGCCTGACACCGGTCCATACTGGGACAGCAAAGGGCCAACAATTACACTGTTGGCTGTGAACGCCTCGTCGCATCCCATCCAGCCCAGCCGCAAAGAGTTCCTCGCGCTCGCCAAAGAGCACACGCTTGTCCCCGTATATCGCACACTGACGGCCGACCTGGAGACGCCGGTATCGGCGTTTTTGCGCGCGGCCTGGGCCGAACGCGAGTGCTTTCTGCTGGAGTCGGTGGAGAACGGCGAACAGGTGGGCCGCTACACCTTCATCGGCGTGAACCCATACAAGCGCGTCGTGGCGCGCGGACGGCAGATCGCCATTACTGAGGGCAAGCGCACCACGCATCTGGAAGGCGACATCTTTGAAGTGCTGCGCGAGGCGCTGGGTGGGCACAAGCCCGCACGGCTGCCCGGGCTGCCTCCGTTTACCGCCGGCGCTGTGGGCTTTTTTGCCTACGACGCGGTACGGCAGATCGAACGGCTGCCGAGCAAGGCAAAGGACGAACTGGGCGTGCCTGACGCGTGCCTGCTGTTCTTCGACGAAGTGCTGGCCTTTGACCACGTACGCAAGCAGATCTGGATGGTGGTGACGGCAGACGTGACGCTGACCAAGCCAGACGCGGCCTACGTCGACGCGGTGAGGCGGCTGGCCAAGCTCGAAAAGCGGCTGGCACAGCCGCTGCCCAAACTGCCGGCTGTGAAGGGTAAAGGCAAGCTGAAGGTCACCCACCGCACGCGGAAGAACCAATTCCTTGCGGCTGTCGAAAAGACCAAGGAATACATTGCGGCGGGCGACGTGTTCCAGACCGTGCTCTCGCAGCGCTTCGACGTAGTGCCGGGCATCGACAGCTTCCAAGCCTATCGCGCGCTGCGCACTGTGAATCCGAGCCCGTACATGTATTTTCTGCGCTTCACGCCGGAGGAAACGCTGGGCGCCGCACCGAAGAGTTCGGCCAAGGCGAAGAAACAACCGACCGCGATCGAGCTGGCCGGGTCGTCGCCCGAGTTGCTGGTGCGGGTGCACGACGGCAAGGTAGAGTACCGCCCCATCGCGGGAACGCGGCCGCGCGGCACCAGCGAGGCCGAGGACGTCGCGCTGGAAGACGAGATGATGCACGACGAGAAGGAGCGCGCCGAGCATGTGATGCTGGTGGATCTGGGCCGCAACGATGTGGGCCGCGTGAGCGAGTTCGGCAGCGTAAAGGTGGACCGCCTGATGTTTGTGGAGCGCTACAGCCACGTGATGCACATCGTGAGCTCGATCGAGGGCAAACTGCGACCGGAGCTGACCGCCGTGGACGCACTGCGCGCCTGCTTCCCTGCCGGCACGCTGAGCGGCGCACCCAAGGTGCGAGCGATGGAGATCATCGAAGAGCTGGAACCGGCGCGGCGCGGCACCTACGGCGGCGCGGTGCTCTATGCGGACTTCTCGGGAAATCTGGACTCATGCATTGCGATACGCTCCCTGCTGGCCAAGGACGGCATGGGCTACGTGCAGGCGGGCGCGGGCATCGTGGCCGACTCCGTGCCGGAGAAGGAACACCAGGAAGCCATCAACAAGGCGCAGGCCGTGATTCGCGCCATTGAGCAAGCACGCGAGCTTTAGAATCTGATTCCGCTGTACTGTGCGGCGGCATTACTCCGCGCCAAAGATGCGGCGGAAGAAGCCTCCAATACGGCCGAAGAAGCCGCGCTTTTTCTGCGGAGCAGTTTGAGCCGGGGCGGCAGCCGGCGGCGCAGGGGTAGACGCTGCGGCGGGTTCAGGCACCGGAGCGGCCTCGCCGGCGTTATGTACAAGTGGTGGAGCCTCTATTGCAGGCTTGCCATTCTGTGCCGCGGGGCTGGGCTTGGGCTCGGCTAACGGGGCCAGGCCCGCGCTCTGCGCCAGCGGAAAGTCGTTGCCCTGAACCTGCACGGGCGGGCAGCCGCAGGGCTCGCGCTCCTGGTCCACGACTTCCTGCACACTGCCGTGCTGGAACATGACACGCTGGCCGGGCTGCACACGATACAGCGAGCCGTCGAAGACGCTGGTGACGAGTACATAGGGCGCATTGCCGGCGGGGTTATCAACGCATGTGTCGCCGTGATCGGCGAGACGGATTTTGACATGCGCAGCGCCGGGGCCGCCGATGAGGATGCGAAAGTCGGGGGTGAGCACGGTGTCTGCATTGGTGCCGGCAGAGAAGCTGGCCTCGATGGCACCGTGGTCGAAGGCGATCATCAGGCCGGGCTGATCGCCGGAGGGCACGCTGGCATCGGCGGCGAGCTTGACGGTGGTGGCGGCGCAAACGCGCAGAGAGCCGCGCTGTGGCAGGGCGACGTCTGTATTCGCTGCCAGGCCTGCTGTGACCGCGCCACTGGCGGCGATCAGTGCCTTGCCTCCAGTTACCTGGAGTGCGCCGGTGACGGTTGCGGCTCCGCCTGGAGTGGCGCTTTCGAGCGGCACGATGGCGATGGGGCTGGAGTGCGTGACGACGGGCGCGGCGGTTTGCGCCGCCAGCGGGAGGCAAAGACCCAGGACGCAGATAGCCCACAGAATCCGTGTGGTGTCGGCGCGGAGCGGGGCTGGCATCTCTTACATTTCCAGGAAGTTGCGGATCATCTGGTGGCCGCCTTCGGTGAGCACGCTCTCCGGGTGGAACTGCACGCCTTCAATGCACAGTGTGCGGTGGCGCAGACCCATGATGACGGTACCATCCGGCTCGGGAGTGCGGGCGGTAACGGTAAGTTCTTTGGGGAGAGTGTCTTCCGCGACAATGAGGGAGTGGTAGCGGGTGCAGGTGAGCGGCGTGGGAAGACCGGTAAATATGCCTTTGCCGTCGTGCGCGATCGGGCTGGTTTTGCCGTGCATGAGATGGTGCGCGCGGACGACCTGGCCGCCGAAGGCCTCGCCGATGGCCTGGTGGCCCAGGCACACCCCGAAGATGGGCGCCTTACCGGCCATGTGGCGAATGAGGGGCACCAGAATGCCGGCTTCGCCGGGCGTACAGGGCCCCGGAGACAACAGGATGCGGTCAGGATGGAGGGCTTCAACCTGCTCGACCGTGAGCTCGTCGTTGCGGCGGACGACCACCTCTGCACCAAGTTCGCCGAGGTATTGGACGAGGTTGTAAGTGAACGAATCGT
>DCFV01000022.1:11488-13315 GCA_002314435.1 Acidobacteriaceae bacterium UBA1795
CGAGCACGAAGACCATGGTGAAGTTCAGTGTAGCGCGCGCGGGCGTTGCCTGTGGGGAACCAGCCCGTGCTGGCGCAGTCCGGTTGCATGGGGGTGCGCGGTTCTGCAAGACTGGCGATGGACTTTGACGATGGTTCTTCATTTTCTGGTGCAGGGGCGAGTACAGGGCGTGGGCTTTCGGTGGTTTGTACACCGGGAGGCGAGCGAACTGGATTTGCACGGCTGGGTGCGCAACACGGAAGAGGGCGACGTGGAGATTGTGGCCAGCGGTTCGGCCGACGATCTGGACGAACTACGCAGAAGCCTGCGCAAAGGGCCGCGCGGCAGCCGCGTGGACCATCTGATTGAACACTATCTGGACGAGAACGAGGCTGAGGGGCTTGAAGCGTTCCGAATCGAAGGGGCGTGGTAACTACTGTGAACAGCGGACAGTAGACAGTGATCAGTAAAGGCTCCCGGCGAAGAAGCAGCTATTCCCTGTACTCTGTTCCCTGCTCACCGGCCCTTGAACCCCGGCTTCTATAATCGATAGGGAAGATGGACGCGGGACCTGCCTGTTCTCTTCCTTCATAATTCAAATTTTCCGGAGCCCTTGGCGGGCTTCTGAGGAGCGAACCGACGCATGCCAGAGAAACCGAAGCCAGTGAATGTGGAAGCCCTGAAGGCGCTGGTGCGCACCGTGCCGGATTTTCCCAAGCCGGGGATTCTGTTCTATGACATTACGACGTTGCTGAAAGACCGGCCGGGCTTTGCGCAGTTAATTGACGCGCTGGCGGCGCACTACATTGAGCAGCGCATTGACCTGGTGCTGGGCATCGAGGCGCGCGGGTTCATCTTTGGACCGGCGCTGGCCTACCGGCTGAACGCAGGCTTTGTGCCAGTGCGCAAGCCGCGCAAGCTGCCCGCTCCGGTGGCGCGCGTGACCTACGATCTGGAGTACGGATCGGATACGCTTGAGATTCACATGGACGCGATCAAGCCCGGACAACGCGTGGTGCTGGTGGACGATCTGCTGGCAACAGGCGGCACGATGGAAGCGACCGTAAAGCTGGTGAAGCAGTTGGGCGGCGATATCGCCGGGCTGGGCTTTGCAGTGGAGCTGGACTTTCTGAAAGGGCGCGACCGCTTCACGGAGTACGACGTCTTCAGCCTGCTGCACTACGACGAATAGGGGTTGCACGCAGCGGACGCGCGCCCGTCCGGGGCCCTGTATGGCTCATCAACTATCGGACGCTGTCTGGCGCGCTTAAGCAGATTTGTGATGGCTCATCAGCGAGGAACGCCCGCCCAGGCGGGCGTTCCTTTTGCTCGGGAAAGACGTTTCGGTTTCTGCGCAACCCTGCGGCGCTAGCTTGCGCTTTCGCGGACGGCATTCTCCTCGCCTGGCTCGGCGGGGCCGTTGCCGGCAGCTTCGGCGAGCATTTGCGCGTCAGCAAAACGATAGCCCACGTAGACATCGGTGAGCAGGTAGGTGGGGTTGGACGGATCGTCTTCAATCTTCTTGCGCAGTTGACGGATGAAGGTGCGCAGGTACTCGACCTCTTCGCGACAGTCGGCGCCCCAGACGGCGGTGAGCAGCTTGGAGTAGGTGATGACGCGGCCGGCGCGGCTCATGAGGCAGTAGAGAATGTCGTACTCTTTGCGCGTGAGGTGGACGGGCTGGCCCCGCTTGGTGACGGTGCGGCGCGCGGGAGTGAGGCGGATATCGCCGATCTCCATGGGCGCGTCCTCATGGCGCGTGGGCGCATGAACGCGGCGATGCGCGGTACGCACGCGCGCAATGAGCTCACGGATGCTGAAGGGCTTGGTGATGTAATCGTCGGCGCC
>DCFV01000022.1:13595-16057 GCA_002314435.1 Acidobacteriaceae bacterium UBA1795
TCGACCTTTTCCTCTTCTGCGTCGCGCACCGTGACCATGAGCACGGGCAGGCGTGGGGCGAAGGCGCGGATGCGACGCAGCGTCTCAATGCCACCGATGCCGGGCATGTTGATGTCGAGCAAGACGACGTCGACGGGAGTGGAGTGGAGCAGTTGCAGCGCTTCTTCTCCGCGCGAGGCTTCGTGAACCTGGAAGCCGAGCTCGGCCAGGGGCGGGCGCAGGGCGCGGCGGATGGCTGTTTCGTCGTCAACGACAAGAACGCGAATTGCGGGCTGGTTCATTGAACTTTCCTCTTCTGCGCGGACGCGGGAATGGCCGCGAAAAACGTGGTGCCTTCTTCCTCGTCGCTGGTGACCCAGACGTAGCCGCCGTGGATGACGGCAACACGTTTGGCAACGGCAAGACCGATGCCGGTTCCGGCGGCGCGGCGAGCGGAGTTGGACGAGCGGTAATAACGATCGAAGATGCGCTCGCGGTCGGCCATAGGAATGACGGGGCCGAAGCTGTGCACGGAAAAGATCACTTCCGTCTTGGCCTCCACAACGCTGATGGTGATGGTGGTGCCGAAGTTGGAGTACTTGCAGGCGTTGTCAATGTACTGCGTGAGGAGGGTAACCATGAGCTGGCGATCGCAGCAAAGCTCAAGGTCTTCATCGGGCACGCGAACATCGATCTTCGTGCTGGCGATGCGGTCGCCGAGGCTCGCGATGACTTCCTCAATGAGTGGCGCGACGGCCACAGAGACGGCGTTGACGGAGACTTCGCCGGCATCGAGGCGAGCAGTGGTGAGCAGACGCGC
Organism: Acidobacteriaceae bacterium UBA1795; assembly: GCA_002314435.1. GTDB lineage: Bacteria > Acidobacteriota > Terriglobia > Terriglobales > Acidobacteriaceae > Telmatobacter. The sequence continues at coordinate 14,395 of DCFV01000022.1, forward strand.
GGTCAAGTCACTAAGCTGATTAGCCTGTTCATCGATGAGCGCGACCAGCTCAGACTGCGCGGGCGAGAGACGTCCCATTTCACTGAGGCCGGTCGAAGCGGCGCGAATTGCGGTGAGCGGTGTCTTGTAGGCGTGGGCGAGCGAGTCGAGCACGGTGGAGCGCAGCTGCTCGGTGCGGCGCTCGGTTTCAATGCGGCTCTCGTTGGCAAAGGATCTGTAGCGATCGAAGGTGATGGCAATGAGGGAAGCGATCGCGTTATTGGTGAGGGGGCTGGTGTCTCCGCGGACGACCATGCTGCCAACGGGAGCGTTGCCGAGGCGCACGACGCGCCGGCTGATGCCTGTTTCCGGATCGTCATTGGTGGTTTCGAAGTAGTAGACGTTCTGCGCGAGTTCCTGCGGATCCTCGGCCCAGTAGCCGGCCTGGTAGGTTTCGTGCAGATCGGCATCGAAGACGGCGACAGCCTCAAAAGAAAAGATTTCATGCACCAGTTCGGCAAGCTGCGCGCCGGGCTCTTCGTGAAGATTCATCTGCAGGGTACGGCGAGTGAATTCGTAGAGGTCGTGCATCTGGCCGCCCCAGGATTCGGACTCCTGGGCGTGCTCCGTGACGCGTGCCGAAAGGCGGCTGACGAGCAATGCAGTGCCAATGAATGCCAGCAGGGTGATCGAGTTCGCAGGGTCGCGCGCGGGGTTGAACTCGGCGTGGCGCGCGCTCAGATAGCTCTGCACGATGACCGCAAACAGGGAGACCGTCGCGGCCTGCCAGAACCCGCAGAGCAACGCGACAGGCACAACGATGAGCAGGCAGAGCAGTGCCGTGACCGGAACAAGCCAAGGGAACCAGTGCACGAACACGCCGATGAAGAAGACCGCGGTCATGCCGAGCGCGCACTCGAGCGTGAACAGAAGGGCTCGGGGACCGCTGCTATGCGGGCGGCTTCCGCCGAACGACTTCCACAACGGAATGTAGGCGCCAGACAACGGTCTACTCCTTATCCGGCAGTGCGGCAGGTGCGCCCCAACCGGGTGTGCGATGCATTGCGCAGGGATAACGGCCGCCCACGCCGGACTGATCCAGTCCACTTGAACTGAAGACCGAAACTGGACAGGGCTTCCGGTATGCACCTGAAAACGTGTCTAGATTTTATCAGCATCCTTATTTTTTACTTATACGTGGCACGGTACAAGCGCGAGACCGATAAGTTGAGCTGGAAGAGCTAAGTGACGGAAAGCCGCGTCGAATCTGGCTCAGCGGTATAAGGAAATCTTTTGATTATCTTCATTTGTTCTTTATGAACAGTTTGAGTTACTAAGCTTAATCCGCAACGTTCGGAAGACATCGGGGGCCGGAGGAATCCGCAGCTCCACCGCCGATCCATTACCTTCGCACGGCAGGACGCACAGCAACCTCGGCTGGCGTGGCCAGGGCGCAGTTCGCACCAATCAAGGGCGCGGCATTCAGTCTATTTTGGATTTCACGGAACAACTTCAGCTAACAAGAAAATTCCACAATTCATGGAGGAACAGTGTCGAGAAACCTGAACCGCCTTCTTCAATCTGCTGCATGCGCAACCCTGGCGATGGCCGTGGCTGCAGGAGCACAAACACCGGCTGCAAGCGAGCCCGCGCAAAGCCCGGCTCCAGCAGCGGCACCAGCAGC
>DCFV01000022.1:16313-22092 GCA_002314435.1 Acidobacteriaceae bacterium UBA1795
CAGCAGCGGCACCAGCAGCAGCGCCGGCGGCAGCTCCCACGTGGAGCGTCGGCCCGATGGATATCAGCGGCCTGGTTGATGGCTACTACAGCTACAACGCAAACCGGCCGAGTGACGCCGCCAACGGACAGGTCAACGATCTGTACAACTTCAACGACAAGACCGACCAGTTCAACCTGAGCGAACTGCGTTTGACGCTGAACCACGATCCAGACCCGGTGGGCGCGCACGTGGACCTGTTCTACGGGCGTACGAACACGTTGATCAATGGCAGTTCGAACAACCAGGGTGACTATATCGAACAGGCGTTTCTAAGCCTGAAGCCGCCGAAGGCCAAGGGCTTTGAGATGGACTTTGGCAAGTTCGTGACCTCAGCCGGCGCAGAAGTGATCGAGTCGAAGGACAACTGGAACTACTCGCGTTCGATTCTGTTCGCCTGGGCGATTCCCTACTACCACTTCGGCCTGCGCACTTCGATGCCGGTATCGAAAACCGACACGATCGGCGTGCAGGTGATGAATGGCTGGAACAATGTGACCACGAACAACGGCGGCGTGACGATCGGACTGACCAACGCGTTGGTGAAGCCGAAGTACACGTGGAACACAAATTACTACACAGGCCCGTCAAACGCTTCGACGCAGAAGGGTTACCGCAACCTGATCGACACGACGCTACTGCTGACGCCAAATGCGAAGTTCAATGCGTATTTGAATTACGACTACGGGCAAAACCGCAACCACTTCGACACGGGCGAAGGAATCGACACCTCGCTGAACCACTGGCAGGGCGTGGCGGTTGCAGCGCACGGACAGGTGACAGGCACATCAGCTCTGACCGGCCGCTTTGAATTCTTCCACGACAACAATGGCTTCTCGACGGGCACAGCGCAGGAGTTGAAGGAGTTCACCGGCACCTACGAGTACAAGTGGGCTGAGGGACTGCTGACTCGTGCGGAATATCGCCGCGACTGGTCAGACCAGCCGTACTTCCACAAGGGCGACACGAACATGGTCGACGCGCAAACGACGGTGACCGTTGGCTTTGTGGCCTTCTTCGGCCCCAAGCGCTAAGCAAAGAGGCGCTTCGGTGCTGCGCATGAGCGAAGACCGAAGCGCCGAAAGCAACATCGACGTGCAAGAGCGCCTACTTCCTGATTCCATCTTTATCGGCGCAGAACTAGGTTCGTAGTTACTCCAGCAATCTCAGCGCATCGTCCGCACGCTTCATCTGAGACAGGCGAGCGCAGAAGGCCAACCCGGGGTCACCCCCCCGACTTCCGGCTGCACACTTTCAATCAATTTCCAGGAGAATGCTCATGGCAGAACAGAAAGCACCCCAGATGCAGGCCACACTCGGCCTAACCGGGTTGACCAGCAATGCGATGGCGCTGATTGCACCGGGCGCCTTCCTTTGGCTCACGTTCTACATTCAGGCTACGACGGGCGCGGCGGGTCAACCGTCGACCGCACCGGCGATGTGGTGGGGCATTCTGCTGGCCCTGCTGCTCTGTCTGGCTACGGCCGTGGCCTATGCCGAAATTTCAAAACTGTATCCTGGCACGGGCTCGAGCTACTACTACGCTGAGCAGGCGCTGCTGTCGAAGGACAAGGCGTTCAAGTATGCGCGCGTGGCGAAGTTCATCGTCGGCTGGGGCTCGCACCTCTATTACTGGGTGTATCCGGGCGTGATGGTGGGGACGACGGGCATCTTTGTAGGCTACGTTGTCGGGTTCCTCTATCCGAATTTCATCAGCGGTTCGAATCCCGGGCCGGTGTTCATGGCGCTGGTGGCGATCGTGTTCTCGTTCTTTGTGGCGTGGATTGCGCAGAAGGGCGCGGGCGCTTCGACGGCGGTGAACCTGGCGATCAACGTCGTGCAGATCTCGGCGCTTCTGGTGTTCAGCGTACTGGCTCTCGGCTATCGCGTAAACCATCCGGCGGGCGCTCCGGCGTTCCAGTACGATGCGCAGACGCAGTCGACCTACACTTATCAGTTCGCGACAAACCCGAAGGACAGCTCGACGCTGCGTGACGCGAGCGGCGCTCCGTTGCCTCTGCTGGACAAGGCCGGCAAACCGGTTCCGTTCACGGCGGACTACCCTGAAAAAGACGCCAGCGGCAATCTGCTGACCCATCCAACCGCGCTGTCTGTGATCTCTCCGCACAACTTCAACTGGGTGTTCATCCAGGCAACGGTAGCGATTCTGATCCTGGTGGGCTTTGAATCAGTAACAGCAATGGGAGGTGAGGCAAAGAATCCGACCAAACACATTCCCATTGCAGTGATTGCGTCGCTGCTGATTCAGGGGTTGATCTGTTACCTGATTGAGTACTTTGCAGCGAACTACTTCCTGAACTCGGGCTATACGATGCAGAGTGCGGCTGGGTCGGCAGCGCCGATCGGCGACATGATGATCATTGTGGGCGATGCGCTGCTGGGTCAGGGCCACGGCAAGTACTTCATGCTGGCCGAAGCGCTGACTGTGTTCCTTGCACTGATTGGCACCACGCTGAGCTGCATGAACACGGGTGCACGCGTGACCTACGCGATGGGCAAGGATGACGAGGCGCCGGAGCACTTTGGTATGCTGCACGCCGAGTCGCTGACGCCGCGGCGCGCGATCTGGACGCTGGCAGTTATCTCCGCAGTTCTGGGCACGCTGGCCGTCACCTGCGTGTTTGCGGACGGCAGCGCTCCAACCGACGCTACGATCGCGGCACTGCCGCACGGCATCTTCTCGAGCTTCGGCTATACGACGCACGACAAATTGGCGGCTCTACCCAACTCGTTGCTTACAATCACACTGACGTCGAACTTTGGAACGTTTATTCTGTATGCACTGAGTTGCTTCCTGTGCATAGTGGCCTATCACAAACGTCCGGATCACAACTTCCTGATCCACACGCTGATCCCCGGGTTTGGCCTGGTCGCCAACCTGATCTGCATGGGCTTCTATGTGGCAGGACCGTTCTTCAACCTGGGCACCAAGATGGAACCCTTGACGGCGCTGGGCATCTCAGGAGCATGGGGTCTGTATGGCGCCATCTACTTCCTCCGCGCATCGAAGGCGAAGGGCAAAACAGTACTGCTGGAGTCGAAGGGCGCCGCAAGCTAGGCACTCTTCCAATTGAACGAACAGGCTGGGTGGTATTTCCAATCGAAGGCTTTTTGCACAGCTTCGACGGAGGTCCACCCAGCGATGTTTTCTCCGTCAACCCGCAACCACAACCCGAACATTTTCTCGCGATAACGCGACAAATCCCAGGCAGCGGCGCCCATGCTCGATGTACAGTTCGGCCAAGCAAGCGATCCAGGCAAGGTCCGCACCAACAATGAAGACTCGATGGGAGCGTTCATCCCATCGTCGCGGCAACAGGCGCGCACGCACGGCTACCTGTTCGCCGTAGCAGACGGCGTGGGCGGACTGGATCTGGGCGAAGTGGCTTCGTCCACTGCTGTCTCCGTACTGACCGAAGAATTCGGCAAGGCACAGTCTGGTGCCATGCTGATCAGCCTTCTGCCGCGGCTGGTCGCATTTGCCAACTCAGCCGTGCATGACCGCACGCTCTCGGCTGAGTATCGCGGCAAGAAAATGGCAACGACGCTGGTGACATGTGCGCTACGCCACGATCAGGCGATTGTGTCGCACGTGGGCGACTCTCGCTGCTATCTGGTGCGCAACGGGAATGCCCGGCAGATTACCCAGGACCATACGTGGGTGAACGAGCAGCGGAAACTCGGACTCATTACCACAGAAGATATTGCGCAATCAGATTCGCGGCACGTGTTGATCCGCTCGCTGGGGCCGGAGATGTTCGTCTCGCCGGACACGACGGCAGTGACGCTGCTACCGGGTGACGTGCTGGTGCTGTGTACGGACGGGCTGCACGACGAGATGAGCGCACAGACGATTGCGCAGATCGCTTCGCAGCAGAAGACCGCGGATGAATTGGCGCGAGAGTTGGTGGCGCGGGCAGTGGAGATTGACGGCCACGACAACACCACGGCGCAGGTGATCCGGGTGCGGTCAGTGGAACAGGTAGGCATGTATCGCGGACGGCCCTACCGGCTGCCAGGCTAGAGCACGAGCCGTCATCCGCCCAAAAAATCGTAAGGCCTTATGAAACCCTTGTGAATTCCGGGGGATAACCCGATAGAGTATTGAAAAACGCCCCTGGAGCAACGGTTTCTGATGGGTTTCCTCGACAACATTGAACCCGGCACGCAGATTGACTTCTATCGCGTGGAAGCACCGGTGGCGCGCAGCGGCATGGCGTCGATTTTCCGCGCCGTGGACGTGCGCGACAACAAGCAAGTGGCGCTGAAGATTCCGCACCCTGACATGGAAGCCGATCCGATCCTGTTTGACCGCTTTCAACGCGAGGCAGGCATAGGCGAGCGCCTCAATCATCCCAATGTGATGCGCGTCTACGGCGGCGAGAAGCGCGCACGCGTGTATATGGTGATGGAGTGGTGCGAGGGACGACTGCTGCGGCAGATTCTGAGCGAGGGACGTATCTCACAGGACCGCGCCATCCGCATTACGATTGCAGTGCTGGATGCGCTGGAGTACATCCATGAGAACGGCGTGGTGCATCGCGACCTGAAGCCAGAAAACATCATGGTGGACGACCATGATCACCTCAAGCTGATCGACTTTGGCATTGCCGGGGACAGCCAGGCGCGCCGGTTGACCTATGCGAACTTTACAGCCACGCTGGGCACGGCGGACTACATCTCTCCCGAGCAGGTAAAGGGCAAGCGAGGCGACGGGCGCTCGGACATCTATGCGGTGGGCGTGATTCTCTACGAGATGGTGACGGGGCGTCTGCCGTTTTCGGGTGTCTCGCCGATGGAAGTCATGAATGACCGGCTGCTGAATCATCCCACGCCGCCTAGCGTGGCCGAGCCGGGCATCTCGCCGCAACTGCAGGAAGTGATCTATCGCGCGCTGGAGCGCGATCCGCGGAACCGCTACGCACGGGCGCGGGACTTCGAGCACGATCTGGAGCATCTGGACACAGTGGGAGTGGAAGACCGCGAAGAATTGCGCGACTGGGAGAAACGCAAATCGCATCTTTCGCGGCGCATTCTCTACTACGCGGCACTAGCCATGGTGCCGGTGGTTGTGCTGCTGATCATGGTGCTGCTCGCACACCGCCACTGAGCGCGCTTTCCACGATTTCAGGCCTCGATCCTCATGTCATCCTTACGACTCAGGCACTAGGATTTCCTATGCATATTCATCTTCAAAATGCCTGAAGGAGATCCATGGCTAAGTACAAACTCGAGTACATTTGGCTCGACGGCAAGAAGCCGATCCCAGAACTGCGCGGCAAGACAACGATCAAGTCGTTCGATACGACACCAACGCTCGAGGACATGCCTCTGTGGGGATTCGACGGCAGTTCCACGATGCAGGCCGAGGGCAAGAGTTCCGACTGCATTCTGAAGCCTGTGGCTCTGTACCCGGACGCAAGTCGCAAGGATGCTTACATCGTACTGAGCGAAGTGATGCATCCGGACGGCACGCCACATCCGACAAACGCGCGCGCTACGATTGAGGACGATCCCGATCTCTGGGTGGGCTTTGAGCAGGAGTACTTCCTCTACAAGGACGGCCGCCCGCTTGGCTTCCCCAGGGACGGCTACCCCGGTCCGCAGGGCCCCTACTACTGCGGCGTAGGCTACAAGTACATGGGCTCGATTGCGCGCACGATCGTGGAAGAACATCTGGAACTGTGCCTGGCAGCCGGCATCAACCACGAGGGCATCA
>DCFV01000022.1:22373-31907 GCA_002314435.1 Acidobacteriaceae bacterium UBA1795
GGCCAGTGGGAGTTCCAGATCTTCGCCAAGGGCTCAGCCAAAGCGGCCGACGACACCTGGACGGCGCGCTACCTGATGATGCGCTTGTGCGAGAAGTATGAAGTGGACGTGATGTGGCACTGCAAGCCGCTGCGGGGCGACTGGAACGGCTCGGGCATGCACACCAATTTCTCCACCAAGTACATCCGCGAGGTGGGTGGTCAGGAATACTTCGAGGCACTGATGACTGCGTTCGACAAGAACAAGGAAGCGCACATCGCAGTCTACGGTCCGGACAACCATCTGCGCCTGACCGGCCACCATGAAACGCAATCGATCGACAAGTTCAGCTACGGCTTGTCGGATCGCGGCGCGTCGATTCGCATGCCGGTAAACTTCATCAAGCATGGCTACAAGGGCTACCTGGAAGACCGCCGTCCGAACTCCGAAGCCGATCCGTACCAGATCGTTTCGCAGATTCTGACGACGATCAAGAGCGTGCCAAAGCCGTAGACATAGTCGGGAGGCGCGGTTCGAATGCATGGACCGCGCGTACGGCGCAATCGAGAACAGAAATGGAATGGGCAGGGAGAGGACCGTCTACGGTCACTTCCCTGCCCCATTCTTATTGCCTGTGTGCCGATCAGCCCTTGGTGAGGAAGTAGCTGGAGACGGCGTGCTGAAGAGACTCGCTGTCGATGCGCGGAGGACGGCCCTCGTACTTGGCGGCCCAGCAGATCTGGTTGATGAGATCGCGGGGCTGGCAACCGCGCAGTTCCTGCTTGAGCGGTCCCTTGATAGTCGCGATCAGATCGGCAACGAGCGCGGGGTCGGGGTCGAGGCCATGTGTGGCGGCGACGCGGCGGAAGATCTCATGGAACTGGTCGTCGGTGAGTGCACCGATATAGATCTTGGTCTGGATGCGGCGCAGAAAGGCCGGATCGAGCATTTCGCCGGGATCGAGGTTGGAGGCGAAGACCACCAGCATCTCGAAGGGGATTTCGATCTTGCGCCCGCCGGCAAGGGAGAGAAACTCGATGCCGCGGTCGAGTGGCACGACCCAGCGATTGAGCAGTTCCTCGGGCGTGATGCGCTGGCGGCCCAGATCGTCGATGATGAGCACGCCATTGTTGGCCTTCATCTGCATGGGGCCGACGTAGAACTTGGTGATGGGATTGAACTGCAGGTCGAGCATCTCTGCAGTGAGTTCGCCGCCGACCATGACAGTGGGGCGACGGCAGCGCACCCAGCGTGCGTCGCGATACTCTGGCTCGGCCTCACGAAGGCGAAAGTGAATGGCCGGGTCGTAGATGGTGATGATCTGGCCGTCGACCTCGATGGCATGGGGCATCCAGACGGAGTTCTCGGCAACGACGCGCGAAAGGGTCTCTGCCACCGCGGTTTTGCCGACGCCCGGAGGACCGTAGAGGAAGATGGCGGCACCGGAGTTGAGCGCGGTTCCAAACTGCGCAAGGTGCCTGGCGTCCATGACGAGATGAGCAAATGCACGCTCCACCTGAGGCGGATGCACCTCCACGTGGCGCACGCTCTGTTTGCGCACCTGATCAACGTAACTGGCGAGCGACACGGGCGCGGGCCCAGCGTACTGGCTATGGGAAAGCAGCTCAAGAGCACGTGAACGACCCTGCGAGGTGATAGCCAGCATGGGGACATTGCCCGTCATCCCGGTGACTTCGCAGAGCAGCTTGCCGCGCAGACGGCTGAAGAGGTCATTCGCGACCTCATAGCTGACGCAAACGTGGCTGGCAAGCTCTAGCACCGAAAACGGCCCCGAAGAGTAGAGGACCTTGAGGGAGATGTCTTCAAGGATCGACTCGCGCACACCGAGTTCCGCCAGCGAGCGCGGCTGGATCTCCGGCGAGGAGAGCTGATCCGATTTGCGCAAATCAATTAGAGGGAGGGTGCTGTCCATAGCAATAGCGTACTCAATTGCCACTATACGCGGGGATCATTTCAGAGCCAAGAAAAGGATTGCGCCGCAGGTACACGTTGGGAACCAATCGTAACAATTCCCTGCTTGCAATTCGGGCCATTTTTTTGTCCATCTAGCAGGTGCCTGCCATCGCGGCCTCGAGCAGATTATGGAAACACATGGCACAGAACGGCATTGCGCCGTGGCGCTGTCAGGGTCGGAGGCACGGCTGGCCTGCGCGCCCTGGAGTGGCCGCACGCGCTGTGCGGAGCATTTCGAGCATGGCACGGACGCGTTCGACGAGCGATGCGGATGCGCCGGGCGTGGGACGCATGGAGGCGTGGTAGTGGTCGGCACCGGAGATTCGGGCAACGGCGGCGGCGTTCGCGAGCGTGAGCCCGCCGCCTGCGGCGACGACGATGCGCCCTGCCGCCTGCTCGATCAGGCGGCCCAGCGGCTCGGCGCCAGCGAGCACATCGGGCGCGCCGCCCGTGGTAAGCACGCGGTGGCAACCGGCGGTGATAAGCGTCTCCAGGGCTTCGGCCTGATCGTGAACTTCATCGAATGCTCGATGGAAACTGACTTCGAGTCCGCCGGCCTGCGCCACCAATTCCCCGGTGAGCTCGGCCGCTACGCGCATTTCCGGCACCAGGAAGCCGATGACGACGCCGGTGGCGCCCAGCTCCCGCGCCTGCAGGATGGAGGCTCTGGCGGCGTTCGCGGCTGCGGACGAAACCACGAAGGTTTCCGGGGTGGGGCGGATCAGTACGTGGACAGGAAGCCCGCTTTGCCGCACGGCAGCTTCGATGAGACGGGGATCGGGGGTGAGTCCCCCGACGCTGAGTTGGGTACAAATCTCGATGCGGTCAGCACCGCCGGGCCCTGCAGCAAGGCAGGTGGCAAGGTCTTCTGCGCAGAGTTCAAAAACGATAGGACTGCTCAATGGGCTTATCCGGTGGCGCAGGTCTGTGCAGCTGCTTTCCCGGCGATGGATTGGACCGAAGAAATGGTCTAATCCATCGCTGAATACTGCCTACATTAGCATGATTTCGCCATCGATTTGAACATTTCTAACCAAAATGATCGAACCTAGTAAGAATTGCACGCAACAAGCATGGGTTCAAGGGCAAGGTTGTGTAGACGGTCGACAGGTCTGATCCATCTTAACCAGACAGACTGAGGAGCGACGGAACGAGTGTGTCACGAAATTCGTTGACCGCGCCTCGTCCGGGACGGATGACTGCCAACAGGCTGACGTATGAGGACTAACGATCGCCGGCTAAGAAGAACTGGAGATCGCGGTCATCGGACGACACTAACCGATTGTCACTGCCGGATACGCCTCGATGTACTCCTCGCCATTGCAGCCTTGGTATGCCACCGTACGTGCGTCGAAATCAACGTCGTAGCGCACGACTCCGGCGCGCCATGATGCATTCAGGAATTCGTGAAAAGTACTTTTTCCGGCTTGATCAATGCGAAGCGCCCTTATCAGGGCATCTTCGTCGAAGGCCGGTACATCGACAGCACCGCTGACCAACGGTACTCCCTGCATGATGACCGGGCCTTCTTCGGCTAGGAAAAGGCATTGGCAGGATGGAAGGGACCACACGTTGCGTGTTGCTCCTGCTTGCCTGAGAGCTTCGGCCAGGTAGGGGAAACCGCCAACGCGAGGACGGACTTCCTCGGCACGCTTCATCGCTTTGGTCAGGTTGTCGATCGCTTTACTCATAGAATCTCCTTACTCGGTTGGAACATCATGAATGTCGTGCTGGTCCGCTAGTTTGGCGAGTAGCTTTTGAAGAGTGCGCTTCTCGTTCGCGTCCAGGCAGTTGAAGAACCGCGCATCGTTCTCATCCGCGACTTTGGCAAGTATGGGAAGATTGCGTCGCCCCTCACGCGTTAAGGAAAGCAACCGGACACGATTGTCGCGATCCGCCGTTTGTGCCTGAAGCCACATCTTCTCTTCAAGCTTATCGACGACTTTGGAGACAGCTCCGCGCGTCGTCCCCACGACTTCGGCCAACTCGCTCGGAGTCATTTGCCCACGCTCGGAGAGCATGCGCATGAGTACCCATTCCGCGACAGAGGTTTGTTTCGCTTGAAGGGCTCGGGCGAACTCGCTCGAAACCGCATTGGAAATGCGCCGGAGCCGGTAGCCCAGATGATTTTCGAGTTCAGATCTGTTACGGAGCAACGCACAGGTAGTTTCCATAGAAACCATTATGCTTTCCATGGAAACTACCGTCAAGCGATATCTTTGCTATTGCCGACTCGAAACTGCGCGGTACTAGCGCCGCTGACTCAGCATTGTGGTTCGTAACGACCTCGGAACCCGCCTTACGCTCAGGGCCGCAGCAGCTCCGGTTGATTGAAGGCGAGCTTGCCCAGCAGCTCGCCGGTGAGCGTATTGGCCCAGGCGAACCACGGGCGCGTGAACTTCGCCGGATCGTCTTTGAAGTAGCTCTCGTGGATGTAGCCGGTGGCTGCCGACGCCATCTTGATCATGCGCAGTGAGGCGCGAATCTCTGCGGCCGAGCTGCTGGTGAGCGCGTAGATAGTCTGCGACATGGGCCAGATCATGTCACGGCCTTCGTGCGGCCCACCGATTCCCTCGCCTGCCGTGCCGCGGAAGAACCACGGATTGCGCGTGCTCCAGACGAAGGCGCGGGTGCGCGCGTAGAGCGCGACGTCGGGTGAGCTGCCAAGATAAGGCAGGGCCAACAGGCTGGGCACGTTGGCATCATCCATGAGCACCTGCCCGCCGAAGCCGTCGACCTCGTAGGCCCAGATGGTTCCCTGGGCGGATTGAGCGATGGCGTGGGTGCGCAGTGCGACTTCCACCTCGCTTGCCAGTGACGATGCGCTGCCAGCGAGTTCGCTGTCGTTGAGGAGATTATGCACCATGTCTGCCAACTGGCGAAGTGCGGTGACCGCGAAGAGATTGGATGGCACGAGAAACGGGAAGATGCAGGCATCGTCAGAAGGACGAAATCCTGAGCAGATGAGACCAACGGGGTTCATGGGGTTGCCGTAGCCGCCTTCATTGAGCGTCTCAGTGGGCGTGGGCGCCTGGCGCTGGAAGTGATATGGGCCGAGAGAGTCCTTGCGCTGCTGCTCGCGCATGGTCTTGACTACGAGGCGCATGGCGTCGTGCCAACGAGCATCGAACGGCTCGGTGCTGCCGGTCTACTTCCAGTAGCCGTAGGCGAGGCGGACGGGGTAACAGAGCGAGTCAAGCTCGAATTTGCGCTCACCCACGCCCTGGCGCAGCTCGGTCTGGTCCTTGCGGCTCCACTCGAGCGGCGGCGCATTGAGGTCTGCCATGAAGGCGTTGGCGTAGGGATCGATGAGGATGCAGCGGGTCTGGCGGCGGATTACGCCTTCGAGCAGAGCGCGCAGTTCAGGGTCCTTTGCTGCCAGCGGAAGGTAGGGCCACACCTGCGCTGAAGAGTCACGCAGCCACATGGCGGGGATGTCGCCTGTGATGACAGCAGTGTCGGGCTTGCCTTCGAATGTGCCGGGCTCGACGGTGGTATCGAGCGTGTTGGGAAAGCAATTCACAAAGAGCGCGGCGAGGTCCGAGTCGGCGATCTGCGCACGTGTCTGCTCGAGATATTGCTCGACGGCCGTAGAACGGAAGCGGCGATCTGCGGAGGCTGGTCGTTTATCCGGCGGGACTGGCAACTGCGCAGCAGCTGCAAGATGGGCGGCGGGCAAACCAGCCACCACGGCGGCAGCACCTGCCTGCTTAAGGAGTTCACGGCGAGAGAGCGTGGACACGACCTTGCCTCGGTATATATTTAGAATCCGTCGAATCCGAAGACCGAGTATACAACCCGGGCCGGAACGGGATGCCGCAGGTGCGACGGACCGCGCAGGAGCCTTTCTGCTCGACCGTAGCGACGCGGTCTGTTATAGAGGTACAGTCCGCGGCGTTGGCGAAACGAGGGAGCTGTACGAGTGGAAGCCGGCCGGGTGATTGGAGAGTGAGAGCGATGCTGACGTCTTTGCCCGCGGGGCTGGCTGAAGAAAGACAGGGCACACGGTTGGTGCCGCACGGAATGGTCCTGACGTTTGTGCTGGTTACGTCGCTGTTTTTTCTATGGGGCGTGCCGAACAATCTGAACGACGTGCTGATTCGGCAGTTCATGAAGTCGTTCGCGATTTCGCGTTTCCAGGCTGGACTGGTGCAGTCGGCGTTCTACATGGGCTACTTTGTGCTGGCTACTCCGGCGGCGCTGCTGATGCGGCGTTATGGGTACAAGTTCGGCTTTCTGGCGGGGCTGTGCCTGCTGGGCACGGGCACACTGCTGTTCTGGCCTGCGGCGCTGGCGCAGCGATACTCATTCTTCCTGGGAGCGCTGTTTGTGATCGCCAGCGGACTCTCGTTTCTGGAGACGGCGGCGAATCCTTTTATTGCGCAACTGGGCGATGCGACAAGCGCTGCACGGCGGCTGAACCTGGCGCAGGCGTTCAACCCGCTGGGATCGATCACGGGCGTGCTGGTGGGCACGGTGTTCATCTTCTCTGGCGTGGAGCTGAACGATACACAGACAGCAGCGCTTCGGACAGCGCACACGTACGACGCTTACCTGCGCCACGAGACGATGCGCGTGGTGGATCCGTACCTGGTGCTGGGCGTTTGCGCCTTTCTGCTGGCGCTGGTGATTGCGCGCACGCGATTTCCTGAGACGCACGACGAGCAGGCACAACATGACAGCGCGCACGGACATGTTCGCGATCTGCTGGGGCGGCCGCATTTCCTGCTGGCCATAGTCGCTCAGTTTTTGTATGTAGGCGCGCAGGTGGGTACGTGGAGTTACTTCATCCAGTATGTGCAGGAGTCGACGCACCAGCCGGAGAAAGTGGCGGGGTACTTTCTGACCGGCACACTGGCGGCGTTCGGGGTGGGGCGGTTCAGCTCGGCCACGCTCATGAAGTACATACGGCCGAATCGGCTGATGGGGATCTACAGTCTGCTGAACTGCGGGCTGGTGGCGGTGGGCATTCTGTATACGGGCTGGGTGGGGCTGTGGGCGGTCTTCCTGACCAGCTTCTTCATGTCGGTGATGTATCCGACAATTTTCGTGCTTGGGATTGACGGGCTGGGCGCGAACACCAAGATCGCGGGCTCGCTGATTGTGATGTCGATTGTGGGCGGAGCGGTGCTGACGCCAGTCATGGGGCTGCTGTCGCAGTGGACAGGGCACATTGCCACTGCCTACTCAGTGCCGTTGCTGTGCTACGTGTTTGTTGCATTCTACTCGTTCTTCGGTTGTCGCTTTGGACGGCCGGACGAGGACCCGGTAGCGGCCAGCGAAAAATAAGATTCGCGCTGTTCAGGAAGTTTTCAGATTGAGCTGTCACTCTGCTTGTGACGTGAGGCTCCCTGTATGTTTCTGAACGAACCTTTTGCACTTTGGCCCAAGCCGGCTTCTCGAGTCGCTTCTACCGCGAAGGCGCATATCCTCAGCATGTGCCTGTCTTTGCTGATGTCTGGTGCTGTGCCACTGGTGGCACAGGATACAGCGCAACCTTCTGCCGCGGCACAGCCAGGGGAGGAGTACGCAGCAACGGCACCAGCGGCAAAGCCAACGACGCGGCCCAGCGGATCGGACACGGTGGCTTACTGGTACGGCACGAACTACCACACGCCGTTTGTAGTGGATTCGAACACGGGCAAGGCCGCCAATATCCAGAGGCACGCGCTGGAGATGACGCACCTGCAGTTCTGGAGCAAGGGAAGCAACTTTGCGGATCTGATGGTGAGCCAGTCGAACATGGCGGAACCGGCAAGCAGCGGAGGCTCGGGAGCGACGGAATTCTACCTCATATGGCGTTCCAACATCGGGCTGAATGAAATCAGCCACTCGAGCACATTCCGGAAGGGTCCGCTGCGCGATGTGGCGGTCGAGTTCGGCACAAATCTCGAGACCAAGAACTCGGCGTACTCTCCAGCGGAGAAAACGCTCTACATCGGGCCGAACCTGCAGATGGCTATGCCGCGCGGCTACCTGAATGTGGGCCTTCACCTGCGCAAAGAATGGAACCACGAGGCGGTGCTGGGCAAGACCGACGACTATGATCCGAACTTCAACATTGAGCCAACGTGGTTGGTGCCGTTTGCGATTGGCAAGGTGCACCTTGCCTACAGCGGGTTTGCGGAATATAACACCGCGAAGGGCAAAGACTCGTTTGGGAGTGAGACGAAACCGGAGTTTCTAATTCGCAGCGCAGTGTCGGTGGATCTTGGGGCGTTGCTTTTCAAGAAACCGCAATTGATGGATCTGAATGGCGGCCTTTGGTATTGGCATAATGAATACGGCAAACCATCCTCCGATCCCGGAGCGGAACAGACAACACCTATGGTCGGGATTACGTTCCACCTGGACGGGAACAGGGCGCATCACCCAAGCAAATGAGAACGGCTGGGCCACGGTCTGCGCACGAGGAAGATGACAATGAGCGAAGCCTTCAACGCATCTCTGAATGTGCTCCTGGTGGAGGACGACAAGGACCTTGCCGGGTTTGTGCAGAGGGGACTAGAGGATGAAGGCTGCGCGGTAAAGGTCTGCTTTGATGGCGCGTCAGGGCTGCGCCAGGCGGAGTTGCATGCGTTCGACATTGTGCTCCTTGACGTGATGCTGCCGGGACTGAACGGCTTCGAGGTGACGAAGCGGCTTCGTTTGCAGAAGGTGCGCACACCGATTCTGCTGCTGACGGCGCGCGATGCGCCCGAGGATATTGTGAAGGGGCTGGACGCGGGCGCGGACGACTACCTGACCAAGCCTTTCGACTTTGAAGTGCTGCTGGCGCGCATTCGTGCGCGGACACGCATGGCGGCAGGGACTAAATCCGCGCAGCTGCGCTTTGCCGATCTGTTTCTGGACACGGAAAAGCATGAGGCAGTGCGCAGCGGCGTGCGGCTGGATTTGACGCAGACGGAATTCTCCATTCTGGAGTGCCTGATGCGCTCCGCGGGCAGGGTCGTGATGCGCAGCCGCATTATGGAGCAGGTGTGGGAAGACCGCGACATCAGCGAGAACAATCTGGACGTGTTCATCCGCTTCCTCCGCACGAAGCTGGAACGGCCGGGATTGCCGCGGCTTCTCCACACCGAGCGAGGGCTGGGCTACAGCATCCGGGAAGGATCAAATTGAAAAGCCTGTCGATTCAAACCCGACTCACTGCCTGGTACTTTCTGAGCCTGGGAATCATCATCGGCTTGTTTGCTGCGGGAAGCTGGTTCGCTCTGCGCGCGAGTATGTATCACGCGCTTGACCGGGAACTGGGGTATCACATCGCAGCGGTTGTGCCCTTTGTAGAGAACCGCTCGCTGAGTACGCCTGAACAGCTCGCGCAGGCATTCACTGAGTCACCTGACTCGTCGATCATGGACGTGATTGTGCAGTTTACCGACGACCAAGGCAACATGCTGTACGAGTCTGCGGTGCTGGCTTCGCACCACGTTCCTGTGATGCGTGCCGGGGCGACCGACGGCTCAGTCGCTCTCTCCACGGTGGGGAATTACGGTTGGCCCGTACGCGTGGCAAGCAGACACATTGTCTTCAACGGAACCGCAATGACGGTGCATGTGGTGGAGCCGCTGCGCGACCTGT
>DCFV01000010.1 GCA_002314435.1 Acidobacteriaceae bacterium UBA1795
CTGGAACTGGCCATGTTGGCTCATGCATTTGGCCACCATCCCGAGGGAGGAACTTGTGAAATTCAAACGGACGTTCATAACTTGTTTATCGTTCGCGATCATCAGCGCTTGTTTTGCTTCAGCTCAGGCGGCTCCGAGCGCCACACCTCAACCTCAGACAGCACCCGCCCCCAAATCTCCGTCGGGTCAGATCGGCCTGTTTGTTTATCCGCAAAAGCAACAGACGACAGAGCAACAAGCGAAAGACGAGAATGAATGCTATTCGTCCGCGCAAAAGCAGACAGGGATCGACCCGAAGGCTCCACCCCCGCCGCCGCAACAGGCAGAGCAGAAGAAGGGCGGAGCCGTAAAGGGTGCGGCGAAAGGAGCTGCCGGTGGTGCAGCTATCGGAGCAATCGCCGGTGACGCGGGAGAGGGTGCGGCGATCGGAGCAACTGCAGGTGCAGTCCGTGGACGCCGCCAACAGAAGAAATCCAACAAGCAGGCGGAGCAGCAAGCACAGCAGCAGACCCAGGCGCAGCAGCAGGGGCAGCTGGATACATTCCGCAGGGCATTTTCGGCCTGCCTCGACTCCAAAGGCTATTCCGTGAAATAGAGGCCGTATGAAACCTTCTAGCCTGTGCGCAGCTTTTCCAAATATTGTTCGTCAGTGTTGGTCTTTGCTCTGCTCAGTTTCAGAACGACGGGCAGCGTTTTGAATACGAAATGCTGACGCAAGGACCGGTTTTGGGAATGTCCATGCGGTGGTGAATATCCCGAGGTTAATCGAAATGATGCCTTCAACCGTTCCGTCTTTGACACCAAATTCGGCTGGGCCCGGGGCCCAGCGAAGATATCACGCCATGGTAAAGCCAACGGGGTCAATCTGTAATCTGGATTGCACCTACTGCTATTACCTGCACAAGGAACGCCTGCTGGGAAGCTCGAGCAAGTTCAGAATCTCCGACGAGCTTCTCGATACGCATATACGCCAGTACATCGAGGGCCAGGACAGCCCGGAAGTAGTTTTCACTTGGCAAGGTGGTGAACCCACTTTGCTCGGCCTCAAGTTCTTTGCCAAAGAGAAATACGCGCGCCCAAAACAGACCATCCATAACGATCTGCAAACAAACGGAACCCTGCTTGATGAAGACTGGGCGAAATTCTTACGCCAGAACAATTTTCTGGTGGGCTTGAGCATCGACGGTCCTGAAGAATTTCATGATGCGCATCGCAGAGCGAAGAACGGTGCCCCGACCTTTGCCAAGGTTTTCGCCGCCACGCAGTTGCTTCATAGCCACGGAATCCGGTTCAACTCGCTCACAGTTGTGAACCGTGTGAATGCTCGGCGTCCACTCGACGTCTACCGTTTCTTACGCGACGAGGTGCGGCCGTACCAGATGCAATTCATCCCCTGCGTAGAGCAGCGAGACTTTTGCCAGATCGCTCCGCAGAAATGGGAAGCGCAAACTCTTCCCAGGTACGATTCCGGCGCGGCTCATCCTCGGAATCCGGAGTCGGTGGTCACGGACTGGTCTGTTGATCCCGATGACTGGGGCTTCTTCCTGAGCAAGATCTGGGATGAGTGGTATCGGCGTGATTACGGGAACGTGTTTGTCAACCTGTTCGAAACGGCTGTAGCGCAATGGATGGGGATGGACGCATTGACTTGCGTCTATCACGAGTTCTGCGGGAAGGGGGTCGCGCTGGAGCACGATGGCAGCGTGTACTCATGCGACCACTACGTCTATCCAGAGTACAAACTGGGCAACATCCAGGAAATCTCAAGTTCAGAATTGGTTTTCTCTGAGAGGCAAATGGGGTTCGGGTTCTCGAAATTCTCCAGCCTGCCTCAACGTTGCCGTAGTTGCAAATATTTGTTCGCCTGCAATGGGGAGTGCCCTAAAAATCGATTGATTCGGACTCCCGAGGGCGAGTTTGGTTTGAACTATCTATGCAGTGGATTACTGCGGTTCTGGGAGCACATTGATCGCGACGCACAGGAAATCTGCGATCGGATTGCTCGCGGCAATTCACGCATGGCATGAACAAGGTGATGAAAGGAGTCATCGATGCGTTTACTCCATAACACAGTAGCAAAGCAGTTGACGGCTGTCGGCGGAGCGTTGTTTGTCGCTTCGACCCCTCTAATAGCGCAGCAGATCAATGGAACACCGGGAGCGCCGAATGCCACAACAACTGTGGACGGCCACCAACTCCCCAATCCCCCAAGCCGCTTCGGCGGTGTCATAGGCCTTGACGCCCGCGAATCTAAGCCGTATTGGCAGCCGCAGATCGTGCCACCGCAGGGGGCTCCCAATATTCTGCTCATTATCACCGACGACGTTGGCTTCGGCGCGCCGAGCACGTTTGGAGGAGTCATCCCCACCCCGGCCCTGGACCGAATCGCCAAAATGGGGTTGCGCTACACAAACTTCCACACAACCGCGCTCAGCTCACCCACGAGAGCCTGCCTGATTACAGGGCGCAATCACCACTCGGTAGGATTTGGCGTCATCAGCGAGATGGCGACAGGTTTTCCCGGATATGACAGCGTTATTACCAAGGATAAGGTAACCATCGGCGAAGTTCTGAAGCAGAACGGCTATGCCACGTCGTGGTTTGGCAAGAGTCACAACACGCCTGCATTCCAGACGAGCCAGGTGGGTCCGTTCGACCAGTGGCCGGTTGGAATGGGTTTTGACTATTTCTACGGGTTCCTTGGAGGCGAAACCAATCAATGGCAGCCGGATCTCTATCGCAACACCACAAAGGTCTACCCCTATGTCGGTAAACCTGGATACAACTTCACCACCGACATGGCCGATGACGCCATCAACTACTTGAATCAGATCAACTCAATTGATCCGAAAAAGCCGTTCTTTCTGTACTACTCGCCTGGTGGCACACATGCACCCCATCAGCCTACGCAGGAGTGGATCGACAAGTTCAAGGGCAAGTTCGACATGGGTTGGAACAAGCTCCGCGAGGAGATCTTTGCCAACCAGAAGAAGCTGGGTGTCATTCCTGAGAATGCGCAGTTAACGCCCTGGCCAGACGATCTCCTCAAACGATGGGATGCGCTCTCTCCGGACGAGAAGAAGCTTTTCGAGCGCCAGATGGAAGTCTACGCCGCCTACCTTGCCTACACCGATAACGAAATCGGCCGCGTAATCCAGGCAGTCGAAGATGCGGGCAAGCTCGACAACACTTTGATCATCTATATCAGCGGAGATAACGGTGGCAGTGCAGAAGGCTCGCCGAACGGCACGCCGAACGAAATGACGTTCTTCAACGGCACTGACGTGCCGGTTGCAACACAACTCAAGAAGTATTACGACGTGTGGGGTTCGGACAAGACTTATGCCCATATGGCGGTGGGTTGGACTTGGGCTATGAACACGCCCTTCAAGTGGACCAAGCAGGTCGCATCGTATTTCGGCGGCACTCGTAACGGCGTGGCCATTGCATGGCCTGCTCGCATCAAGGATGCTGGCGGAATCCGAAACCAGTTTCACCATGTCATCGACATCGTTCCAACCATTCTGGAAGCAACCGGGATCCCGGCTCCTTTCACCGTGAACGGAATTCAGCAGACGCCCATTGAAGGCGTGAGCATGGCATACACGTTCGACAAGGCAAACGCATCCGCGCCTTCCCACCATGTCACGCAATATTTTGAAATGATGGGTCTGCGCGCTCTATACCATGATGGCTGGATTGCTTCCACCCTGCCTTTCCGTGCGCCGTGGGAAGGCACGAAGCCAGAACCGGAAGACATCATTAAGGGCCTGACCTGGGAATTGTTCGATCTGAAAAATGATCCCACGCAAAATAACAACGTTGCTGACAAATATCCGGAGAAGCTGAAAGAGCTGCAGACCAGGTTCTGGGTTGAGGCGGACAAATACCAGGTACTTCCGCTGGACGCTTCCGGCATCAAACGAATGATCTCTCCCAGGCCGAGCATCGTGGCGGGACGCACAGAATTCACTTATATCCGACCCATCACAGGCACCCCGCAGGCCATTGCACCCAGCATTCTCAACCGGTCGTTCACAATCTCGGCCGATGTCGAAATACCCAAGGTCGGTGGTGACGGCATGCTGACTACGGCTGGCGGACGCTTCGCAGGCTGGGCGTTCTACGTTCTGAAAGGCAAGCCGGTCTTTGTCTACGACCTTTTGGATCTGTCGCGCGAACGTGTGGAGAGCAAAGCAGCGCTCTCGCCGGGCAAACATAAGGTGGTCTTTGACTTCACGTACGACGGGCCGGGTTTTGGCAAGAGCGGCACAGGCGTAATCACAGTAGATGGAGTTGAAACCGCAAGGCAGAAGCTCGCGGCCACCCTGCCGTTCGCTCTCGAAGCCGGGGAGTCGTTCGACGTTGGGGCCGACACGGGCACCGGCGTAGAGGACAACGACTACACACCGCCATTCGCATTTAGCGGAACGCTGAACAAGTTGACAATCAAGTTAGGGCCGCCGCAAATAACCCCTGCTCAGCAGAGCAATGCGAACGAGAAGGTCGCGGTCATGCAGGATTAGCTTTCCTCAGACTCGATCGTTCATCCACCAACGCAGCGAAGCTGAATGGCGGAGCGCTCAATTCGGATTGAGCGCTCCGCCACTACTATCAGAGAGACTGCGGTTGGGGTTTGTCCCGACATACGCTCCGGTGTCGAAAGCAGAAGATGCTCGGGCATGAATCCATACTCACAACGCTGCCTGAATCCTCGATTGAAGGATGTAGCGCAGCTCGTCAATGAACGCAATGCTGCGAATGATGAAGAGGGTCTACGGCACGGTGGTGATGAGATTCACTAAACGGGGAAGCTGAATTATTGATTTGAGTGGCTGCCCCCCAGGGAGTCGAACCCCGATATGCCGCTCCAGAGGCGGCTGTCCTACCATTGAACGAGGGGGCAACAAGCGCGAAAGGCAGCTATCTTGCAGCCTGTTGGCGTTGCTCAAGGCAGGCGCCCGAGCAAATCGACCAACTTGTACATCATAAGGGGGAATCCCGAGTTGGGTCAAACCGCCCATCTCACCCCACGCTACTCCTCGCGCAGCACTTCCAGCGGTCGCAACCCCAGAATGCGGTAGCTGGCAATCCAGCCCGTGGCAGTAGCCAGAATCGCAGTGCCCACCAGTGAAACCAATGTGGCCTTCCAGTCCACGCGGAAGCTCAATTGGAGCCTGTGCAACAAGACTTCCGTCAGCACATTGGCAAACACCACACCCACCGCTCCAGCGAGCAGCCCCAACACGCTGAACTCAACGCTGAAGGTACGCACAATACGCATCCGCGTGGCTCCCAGCGTCTTCAGTACCACCGCCTCGCGCATGCGCCGAAAACGCGCGCTTGCGATGCTCGACGCCAAAATCATCAATCCGGCGAGAATCGAAAACCCGGCCAGAAACCGCACCACAAACGTGATCTGGTCCACCACCGACTCGATGCGGCTCAGCATGTCGGCGAGGTTGATTACAGTAACCGTTGGATAGGCCGCAAACAGCGCCCGCTCCATCGCGGGAATCTGTTTCATCTCCAGGTGCGCTCCGCCGTACCATGTGGCCGGTTCATCCTTCAGCAACGCCGAGGGTAGCTCGAACGACACGCGCGCGCTCACGTGCTCGCCATCGCCGCGGTAGATTGCCGCCACCTTAAGCGTCACTACGCGCTCGCCAATCTGCAGTTGTACTGCCGAACCAACGCCTACATTGATCCGTTTGGCCACGCCCTCATTCACAGCAATCTCTGCTGAGTCAGGCGTTGTCCACCACTTCCCTTGCACCAGCTTGTCACCTGTGGGCAGCGTATCTGCCCAGCTCAGCTCTGCGCTTTCCAACATGCGCCGCGGAAAATGCTGCCCCTGCAACTGGTCCAGAGTCTTCCCATTCAGCGAAACAAAATGCCCCGTCACCACAGGCAGTAAATCCAGCGGCTCCGTTACGCCAGGCTGGTGCTTAAAAAACTCCTTCACGCCGGCCACTTCGTCGCTCGTCACATCGATCAGGAAAACGTTGGGCAGCTTCGGCGAAGCCACATCGCGCAACCCGCGCACCAGCGCTCCCTGCGTCAGATAAACAGCCAGAATCAGCATGACACCCGTGCCCAGCGCCGCCAGCACCGCAGCCGATTGATTGCCAGGACGGTAGAGATTCGCCAAACCGTGGCGCAACGACGACGGCAGCCGCAGCCGGACGCGATTCAGCAGAAAGCGCAGCCCGCGCAGGGTTGCCGCCGCCACTGCCACCAGCACAATCAGCGCCACTGTGAAGACTGCCGCAAACACGCCGCCCACCATCGCGGAGTCTGACAGCGCCCACGCAATGCCACCCAGCGCCAGCACCACAAGGGCCGCAATCCCCAGTTGCAACCGGCGCTGCCACCAGCGCGCAAGCCACGCGCGCGTGCCCACCGGTGCCTGCTCCACCAGTCTGCGCAACACCAGTACTGGCCGCACGGCGCGCACGTCCAGCAATGGCGGCAGGCAGAACAGCAACGTCGTTAAGAGGCCAGTGCCAAGGCCTGCCAGTGCAGACCGCCACGGAAACGCAAGCGCAGCGTGCACCGGCAACAGCTTGCCAAACACCGAGGGAAGCGCCGCCATCACACCAGCTCCCGCGGCCACGCCCAGAATGCCGCCAGCCAATCCCAGGGCCAGCGTTTGCAGAAGGAAGATGCGCAGGAGATCTGCCGAACGCGCACCTACAGCTTTCAAGATCGCGAGCATGTCCATGCGCTGCTCCAGGTGCGCATGCATGGCCATTGCAACGCCAATCGCTCCCAGGACCATCGCCACAAGGCAAATCAAACTTAGAATCGCGGTCGCCCTGTCGAGCCCTTCGCTAAGGGCCGGATTCCCTTCTTTAAAGTCCATCACCTGCGCATCCGGCAGCACGACTTCCAGTTGCTTGCGCACCGCCACAGGATCGGCCTTCACCGGCAACTTCAGCAGCAGGCGCTGGCTGGCGCGGCTTCCCTGCGATAGCAGCCCGGTGCGCTCCAGTGCAGAGCGCGAGATCATCACGCGCGGCCCCATGCCCGCTCCAGCCGACATGCGGTCTGGTTCCTGCCGCAGGATCGCAGCAATGTGAAAACTGCGTCCGCCCATGCGCAGCGTGTCTCCCACATGCGCGTTCAGCCGGATCAGAAACTCCTCTGCCACCACGGCGGAGTCGCCCTCGAGCGCCTGTTTCAGCGCCATCGCAGGCTCCAGTTGCGCCGCACCGTAGTAGGGATACTGAGCCGGATCGACCGCCTTCAGCGTCACCAGCAGCGGAACCGGGTCGGGCGGAACCGACGCCATCGAGACCGTCTCCACCGCCCATGTGGACTGTGCACCGAGTTGCTGATCCAACGCATCTACCTTCTGCTGCTCAGCCGCAGTTGGCTGGTGAAAGATGCGCGCACTCAGGTCGCCGCCCATCAGCGAGCGTGCTTCCAGCGTCAACGTGCGCCGAAAGCTCTCGCTGAATCCGCGCACTCCCACCAGCGCTGCCACGCCCACCGCAACCGACAGCACCACAAACGCGAACTTGCCCGGTGCCGACTTCAGATCACGCCAGCCAATCGCAGCGGCGCGGCTCCAACCCAGTGCACGCCTAGCCATTCTTCCCCTCGCTCTGGAAAAGGGCCACGTCCGCGCCCGCGAAAGGCAGCGTATCTTCCACAATCATGCCGTCCCTCAGCACGATCTTGCGATCAGCGCGGCTGGCTACCTCCGCATCGTGCGTTACCAGAACCAGCGTGGTCCGCTCCTCGCTGTTGCGCTTCAGCAGCAGGTTCAGCACGAGCCTTCCGTTCGTCGAATCCAGATTCCCCGTCGGTTCGTCAGCCATCACAATCGGTGGATCGACAACGAAAGCGCGCGCCAGTGCCACGCGTTGCTGCTCGCCGCCGGAAAGCTGCACCGGGTAGTGTTCCATACGCTCGCCCAGCCCCACCTGCTCCAGCAGCGCC
>DCFV01000190.1:0-1725 GCA_002314435.1 Acidobacteriaceae bacterium UBA1795
GGCTCACATGCAAGCGTGACGGCCATCACGAAAATCCTCAGATGGGGCTCGTAAAGTTCATTGCAAAGAGAGAATTGCCGTAAAAGGCGGCCCCATGCTCTGCGGTAGCTTGTGCACCGCATCTGGAGTCGTGTGAACAGCCTCTCAGGGGCAGGAAAGCAACCACCCCGGAAAGTTCGGCGGACAGGAAAACGATGAGCACACCGATCGATGTAAGTACGACAGCAAAAGCTGCAGCTCCCAAGACCGATATGATTTCGACCTTGGCGAAGAAGTGGAAGAAAATTCCCGGCAGCTTGATCATGGCGCTACATGACCTGCAGACGAAGGTAGGGTATGTGCAGCGCGAGTCGGCCATGCGGCTGGGCCACGAGATGGGCGTTCCATTGGCGCAAATCTACGAGGTCGTCACGTTCTACAACTTTTTCAAGACAGAAGCGCCGGGCAAGTACATTATTTCCGTATGCCTGGGCACCGCTTGCCACCTGAAGGGTGGAGCCAACGTACTGGAGAGCCTGTCGAAGGAATTGAAGATTCCCGAGGGCACCAGCACACCGGACAAGGAGTATCACCTGCAGGCGGTACGTTGCCTGGGTTGCTGTGGTCTGGCCCCGGTGGTATCGGTCAACAACAAGGTATATGCCCGGTTGGGACACGATGCGGGCCGCCATGTGATCGATAGCATCCAGATTGACAAGCCCATGATCGAGATCGAGCCGGACTCGGTCGACGCCTAACTCCCGTCCGCGGGACTTTTTCCAAACGAAGACACAGGAATAATATGAAACCTGAAGAACTCGAAATAAAAGCGGCTGCGCAGATCGCCAAGCAGCAAGCTTTCGATGTGCGCTTGTTCACATGCTCGAGCAGAGGCTGTCAGTCGTCAGGAGCCGTGGATGTCATCACCGCTCTCAAGGCGGAGATCAAGGCCAAGCAGCTCGGAGCCAAAGTTCAAGTAAGTGGCAGTGGATGCCTGGGGCTTTGCGGCCGCGGTCCATTGATTCGCATGAAATCCAAGACGCAGAAGGACGTAATGTTCTGCGACATAACGGCGGATCTGGCGCCGAAGATTGTAGACCAGGTAGTGATTCCGGTTCTGGGCGGCCAAAAGGTCGAGCAGCCGGGCGGTGAACTGGCCTCGAAGACGCTGGATCTGAACGATCCGTTCTTCGCGTTGCAGGAATACATCGTGATGGCCAACAACGGCAAGCAGGATCCAGAGAGCCTGGACGACTACATTGCCAACGGCGGCTTCACGGGCCTGCGCCGGGCTCTGTCGATGAGCGCCGAGGACATCTGCAAGGAAATGCTGGCCTCCGGTCTTCGCGGCCGTGGCGGCGCGGGCTTCCCGACAGGCCGCAAGTGGGAACTGACGCGGCGGGTTGAAGGCGACGTGAAGTACGTCATCTGCAACGGCGACGAAGGCGATCCGGGCGCATTCATGGATGGCTCGACGCTGGAAGGCGATCCTTTCGCAGTCATCGAGGGCATGCTGATTGCCGCCCGTGCGATGAACTCGACCAACGGCGTTTTCTATATCCGCGCCGAGTATCCGCTGGCAGTTGAGCGCATCGAGAAGGCTCTTCGCAAGGCGCGCGCGGCGGGCCTGGTGGGCAAGAACATCCTGGATTCGGGATGGAATTTTGAATTCGAGCTTCGTCTCGGCGCGGGCGCTTTCGTCTGCGGTGAAGAAACAGCCTTGATCGCCTCGATCGAGGGCAAGCG
>DCFV01000190.1:2110-4576 GCA_002314435.1 Acidobacteriaceae bacterium UBA1795
TGGTACGCATCGCGGGGCACGGAAGATTCGAAGGGCACGAAGCTGTTCGCCCTGACCGGCAAGAGCAAGAACAACGGCCTGGTGGAAGTGCCGATGGGCATGACGCTGCGCACCATCGTCGAGAAGGTTGGCGGCGGCACGGACTCGGGCAAAAAGGTGAAAGCCATCCAGACGGGCGGACCTTCGGGGGGCATGATTCCGGAGCATCAGTTCGATACGCCGGTCAGCTACGATAGCCTGAAGGCGATGGGCTCGATGATGGGCTCGGGCGGCATGATCGTTATCGACGAGAGCGATAGCGTGGTCGAGTTGGCCCGGTTCTATCTGGACTTCTGCGTTGATGAGTCCTGTGGTAAGTGCGCTCCCTGCCGCATCGGTGGAAAGCAGATGTTGCGTCTGCTGGACAAGGTCGTTGCACGCAAGGGAACCGAAGAGGACATCAAGGCGATCCGCAGGATTGCCACGGCAATGCAGAAAGCCTCGCTTTGTGCTTTGGGTCAGACTGCTCCGAATCCGGTGCTGTCCGCCCTTCATCACTTTGAATCAGAATTCCGCGAACGGCTGCAGCCGGTTGCGACCAAACAAGCCTGACCACAACGGATCGAGAAGAATCAGACATGAGCCAAACTATTCACGCTACGATCAACGGGTTGCCCGTCGAAGCCGCTAAAGGCACCACCATTCTTGATGCTGCGCGGCAGGTACATGTGCGTATTCCGACACTGTGCAAGCATCCAGATCTGGAAGCCACAGCGTCCTGCGGAATTTGCATCGTGCAGGTCAAAAACAGCGGTAAGATGCTGCGCGCCTGTTGCACTGCCATCGAGGACAAGATGGACATCCTCACCGAAACGCCGGAGATTGTTGCTGTCCGCCGTTCGGTGCTTGAGCTAATCCTTTCCAGGCACCCCAATGAATGCCTCACCTGCCTGCGCAACCATAACTGCGAACTGCAGACCCTGGCGGCCGACTTCAATCTGTCGACCACGGATCTGGAAAACATCGTTCCCGATATCCCGGTTGACGACTCGACGCAGGCCGTCGTGCTGGATGCGCGCAAGTGCATCAGCTGCGGCCGCTGCATTGAGGTCTGCCAGCAGGTACAGAACGTCTGGGCCCTCAGCTTCCTTCACCGCGGTTTTGCCACCCAGATTGCCGCGGCCGGCGGAATTCCACTCGGCGACTCGCCTTGCGTCCGTTGCGGCCAGTGCTCCGCGCACTGCCCGACCGGCGCCATCACCGAGTACGACGAAGTGGGGAAGGTCTGGCGGAAGCTGGAAGATCCGGAAGCAGTCTGCATCGTGCAGATGGCTCCGGCCGTTCGTGTGGCGATCGGCGAGGCCTTTGGCTTCCCGATTGGCGCCAACCTTACCGGCAAGATCTATGCGGCTCTGCGCCGCATGGGCTTCAAGGCGGTCTTCGACACCAACTTCGGCGCCGATCTGACCATCATTGAAGAGGCGACGGAGTTCGTGAAGCGCCTCACTACCGGTTCGGGACCGCTGCCGATGCTTACCAGCTGCTGCCCGGGTTGGGTGGACTTCATGGAGAAGTATCACAGCGACATGATCGACCACTTCTCCAGCTGCAAGTCGCCGCATGCCATGGTCGGCGCGCTGGTCAAGAGCTACTACGCCAAGAAGCAGGGGATTGATCCGGCCAAGATTTACATGGTCTCCATCATGCCTTGCACGGCGAAGAAGTTCGAGATCATCCGCAGCAAGGAGATGGCTTCCTCCGGACAGCAGGATATTGACGTATCGCTGACCACGCGTGAATTGGCGCGCATGATCAAGCAGTCCGGCATCGACTTCAACAGCATTCCGGAAGGTCAGCCCGATTGCCTTCTGGGCGCCTACACGGGTGCTGCCACCATCTTCGGCGCCACCGGCGGCGTGATGGAAGCGGCTCTTCGTACGGCTTACTTCTTCGTGACCGGCAAGGAAGCGCCCAGCCTTGACTTCAAGGCGACGCGCGGACTGAAGGGCGTCAAGGAAGCCGCGGTTGATGTTGCTGGCACGACGGTGCGTATCGCGATCGCTCACGGCTTGGCGAATGTCGAGCAGGTGGTGAACAAGGTGCGCGCGGCCGAGGATGCAGGCGAGGAAATGCCTTATCACTTTATCGAAGTGATGGCATGCCCTGGCGGCTGCGTCGCTGGCGGCGGACAGCCTTACGGCGTGACCAACGAACTGCGCGTCAAGCGTGCCGCTGGCCTCTACAAAGAGGATCAGGCCGCTCTGTGGCGTTGTTCTCACGAGAACCCGTACGTCAAGCAGCTCTATACAGAGTTCCTGGGCGAAGCGGGTGGTCACAAGTCCGAGGAGTTCCTGCACACTCACTACGTATCCCGGCCCGAATACCAGCGTTAAATTCGGCAAGCAAATGCAATTCCAGACACCCTCTGCCCCTCCAGGCAGAGGGTGTCTGGCTTTTTATGCGCTTTCCTGATCGGTGTGTCCTTAC
>DCFV01000029.1:0-10183 GCA_002314435.1 Acidobacteriaceae bacterium UBA1795
CGCAAGGAGCACCGCTACAAGCGTGTCTACGGCTGGGACACGCTCGAAGCGACCATCGCCGCGCTCGATGCATGCAGGGCCTGAGCCTGCGCTCAGGCCTTCAGGAAGATCTTCTGTCGGTAGAGGAAGTAGAGGAACAGCCACTTCGTCAGCACCGTCGCCACTGCCATCACCAACACTGCATATACGCCCGCGTGGTTCGCCAGCCCACCGGCAAAGACCGTCGACACGTGCTTGAAATCGAAGATCTCTTGCACGACGTATATCGTCAGCGGGTTCATGCCGATAACCACGAGCGGAAACGCCCAGCGCCGCCAGCCCTTCACGTCGATAATCCAGTAAAAGACCGCGAACAACAGCATGCACCAGCCGTTGCAGTAGAGCGTGTATGAACTCGTCCACAGCCGCGTGATGATGGGAAACCACAAGCCCCATAGCAGCCCAACACCAATGCATGCCGCGCCGCCCGCGATCAGCGCCAGTGTCTTGAACGTCTCAGAGCGCTTCATATGCATAAGATGGCTGCAGAGCACGCCGAGCGTCACGGTCGCAATCGAAGGAATCGTACTCAAATAGCCCTCGTTGTCGCCATAGATGTAGCAACAGAACTTGCCCGGAAGAAACAGCCGGTCGATAAAGCCCTCGAGGTTGCCCTCCGGCGTCAGCACGTTGCGCCCGAAGCCCGGCACCGGGATTAGTGCCATGATTGCCCAGTACCCCAGCAGCAGCGCCACCGTCCACGCAATCTGCCCGCGCAGTTTGCAGAACAGAGTAATCAGTGCGGCAAACACATACGAGAGCGCAATCCTCTGCAGAACGCCCGTGTAGCGATAGTCTGAAAAGTCCAGCCGCAGAATGCCGTTGAAAATCAGTCCCAGCACGATCAATACAGCCGTGCGGCGCAGGATGTGCCCAACGATCGTACGGTTTGACTGGCCCAGTTCACGCCTCCGCTCCAGCGCCAGCGGCAGGCTCAGGCCCACAATGAACAGAAAAAGCGGCGCAATCAGATCCCAGAACGTGAAGCCCACCCACGGAGTGTGGTCGAGTTCCCTAGCCAGAAAACCTTGAAACGGTAGATGAAGTGCCGCACCTAGCGCTAGCACCAAACCGGTCTCTTCCTGCATCAGCCAGAACATGTCGAAGCCGCGCAACGCATCGATTGAAACTAGCCGCTTGCTCTTCGCCTGCACGGCGGGCGCTTTCACGTGTGCCATCCATACCTCCGCTCTGCGTCTGCGCTCGCGTAAAGGAGCCTGGTGAGTGCGGTGCAGCCAGAGATGCATTTAGAACAGAATGAGAAGAAGTATTACATGTGAGAGCAGATTTTGTATTCATAAATTACGTTATTGATATTTTCTGTACATACTTCGCACAGTTCTCCAGCCTTTCTGGCCTGCCTGTTATTTCTGTATCGGCCTGCGTACCAGGGTGACGCCTTTTGGCCTGCTCGGGAGAGGCGTACTAGTGCGTGTTAACACTAACCTTGTTATAATTGAAGTTAATGGAAGTCACTGCGGAGCAGTACAAAAGGATTAAGGACAGCCTACCGATTCAGCGTGGGAATGTGAAACTGCAAAACCTCCAAGTGCTCAATGCGATTCTGTATGTTGCTGAGCAAGGCTGTAAATGGCGCGGACTTCCGGCTCGATTTGGCAACTGGCATAGCATTTATACGCGTATGAATCGCTGGGCCAAGAACGGGGTTCTGGATCGTGTCTTTGAGAAGTTGCAGACCGAGCAGATCGTGCGCATCAAGATTGAAGCCTTCTCGCTGGACTCAACCTCGATCAAGGTGCATCCCGATGGTACAGGCGCGTTAAAAAAAACGGACCCCAGGCCATCGGTAAATCCCGCGGCGGATGGAACACCAAGATTCATATGGTTGCCGCGGATGCTCGAACGGCGGTAGTCTTCGCTCTGTCGCCGGGCAACGCGCATAATGCGCCGGAAGGCCGGTCGCTGTTGGAAGATCTGGGACCGATGCCTGAAGGGCTTCCGATGCTGATGGATAAGGCCTATGAGGGCAATGAAACGCGGCAGTTGGTACTTGATCTGGGCATGATTCCAGTAGTACCGCCCAAATCCAACCGGCTCGATCCCTGGCAATACGACCGCGAACTCTACAAGAAAAGAAACGAAGTAGAACGACTCTTCCGCAGGCTGAAAGGCTTCCGCCGCATTTTCTCCAGATTCGAAAAGCTCGATGTTGTCTTCCTCGCCTTTATCAACTTCGTTCTGATCGTCGAAGCTCTCAGATAGTGTTAACACGCCCTAGTAATCACGCGGATTGCTGACTTGTGCAGAGCTTCCTTAGCTCTTCCGCTGATCCAGCTAGTATCCGGCTTGCCCGTGCACGCGTACTCTGCGTCCGCGCATCGCCTGACTGTGCGCCATTACTTCAGACCAGAGTGCCCCACTCTCGGTTGCGGAGAGTCCGCTGCACACCGCAGGTCGCGCAAACCCATGTTCAGAAAAATGCTGAAATCGTCTGCCGGCTCCGACCACTTGACGACCATCTAGAAATCAGATTTCTTCCCAGTGCCAATGAATGAGGCGCATGGAAAACCTGCGTCCATTAATTTCAAGTGGAGCTTCGTTACATGCGCTACGCCCGCCTTGGCATACAATGTGGGCGGAGGACTGACGATGCACAGATGGACCGTGGTTCTGCTCGTTGTACTCGCGTGTGCTTCTCAGGCTTGGGCCGGTAAGCAAAAGGGGACTGCCACGTTGAAAGATTTTCAGCCGGCAGGAACCACTGACAAGAAGAACAAGACCCAGAAGTTTGACATCACCTTCGATGCTACGGGAAATGAATATGTCTGCCGAACCAACGACAAGTTGAAAGCGACTGACTTCGTTGTGGGAAGCGACGTCAAATACGAACTCGACAATGACAAGGTCAAGCTAAAGAACCCTTCGGGAAAAGAAGCAAAGTGCATGGTTGTGCGCGTCGAAAAACAGCCAGAGACACCCAATGCGGAAGTCCCAAAATAAAGACGGTTGGGCAGTGTCTAGGTTCAGCAGTCTGCGTATTCAAGCCAATACAGGCCTAAGATATGAAAAAGACAAGTCGGCGACGGCATGCAAGCGACTCGCTGAAGATTGTTCGGGGTATGCCTTAGCGCAGAGACGAGGCTGTCCGAGTGCATTGCGAGTTCCAGTGGGTGTGCTCATGACACAACGAAGCCCGGCTCGCCGGAGCCGGCCTTCGTTGTGCATGGACGCAGTCCAGCCAGCAGTACCCAACCACATATTGCTGATCTCCGAGGCCAGCACCGGGTCCGATGTGATCAACTCATTCAGGTCATGCAGCTGCAGATTGCCGTTGGAGGTCAGTTGCAGCACACGCAGCGTCACAGGGGAAAATGGCAACAGGCGTGGTTGAGCCCATGGTTTTTGCCCGCTTCGGTTCTGTTGCACAGTGTAGACACAGCAGTTCCCTTCGCATTCCCTAGTCTTGCTTTCGGGCGAACACGGCACGGGCCGACGAGCAGCGACCCACCTGCCGTTCATCGGCATGCGATTCAAAGAGAGATTTGTGTCTGATGTCGCAACACCAGGATTGCAGAAGTGGACCGTGCGGCGAACTAGGCCGACATACCCATCGGCTGCAGGGAGAAGGCTTCCTCGCCCACCGCCAGCCGCGTCAGGGTGAGCACCGTGATGTCGTCGTCCTGACCGAAGTTCACCGCAGCCTGAGTAGCCTGCGCCGCGCTCGGGTGCGAGGCAAACAGCGTCTCCAGGCGCTTGAAACTGTACAGTTCGCCTGCCTGGTTGCGCGCCTCCAGCAGTCCGTCGGTGTATAGCGAAAAGTGATCTCCCACCTTCAGGGTGATCGTGGACTCTTCATACTCGCCCACCGGCGAAATGCCCAGCGGCAGCGCACCCGGAAGTTCGATCTCGCTGTCGTTTAGGTACGGTGCCGGATGCCCGGCGCTAGCCAGCGTACACTGGGAGTTTGCGTGCAACCGCAGGATAATGCAAGTGGCAAAGCCGCCCTGCAGGCGCCCGCACAGCCGCCGATTCAACAAGGTCAGCAGTTCCGCCGGACTGGGATGTTCCTCAGCCAGTGCGCGCAAGGCGCCCACGATCAGTGACACCGCCATCGCCGCCATCAGTCCCTTGCCACTCATATCGCCCAGCACTACGATCGTCGATCCATCCTCGAGGGGGATGATCTGGAAAAAGTCACCGCCCACTTCCTTGGCCGGACGGTAGGCACTGGTGAGCGTAAAACCTGGCACCACCGGCAGCGAAGCGGGTACCAGCACCCGCTGCAGCTCACGGGCGCTTTGGTATTCCTGCTCAATCACGGCGGAACGACGGCGATGGTCCAGGAACGAGCGAATCACTGCGTACACGATCGAAGTAAACAGTGCGGCCCGAAGCAGGATAAGTACATTGATGGGATTGTCGCCGAGCGTGAATAGCGGCGCTACCATGCGGTCTGAAAGCGTGGAGTGCGTAAAGCGAACCCCCTGCGAGGCCACGTTCTGCACAAAGTACGCCATGCCATTGGCGAAGGCTACTGCCGCTACCACCCAGCGCGCCGAGTCCAGCGCTCTGTGGCTAAGGAAGGCGTAGCCAACCAGAATCACGGGCAGCAGTTCGAAAAACAGGATTGCCGGCGTCAGCACCGCATCCACGATCTGTGTCTGCCCTGCCGTCAGCACGGATGGGTAAAAGAAGATCAGAACGCCGTCTGCAATGCTGGCCAGAATGCTGATCAGAGCGGCCTTGCGCGTCAGCACCAGCAGTTTGCGGTTGGACTGCAGCCGCAACAGCCACAACAGCAGGAACCAGAGCGACATCTCGCGCAGAGCGATCTCGATTTGCGTCAGACAGGTCAACAGTGCCGCAGAAACCGGTAGACGCAGGCCGCCCAGGAATAACTCCGCCACCAGATTGGCTGAAAACAGCGCCATCCAGAACAGCAGCCACTCCTTGCGATCGCGTAGCCACGCCACCAGACTGAAAAGCATCACTAGCGAGTAGAGCGAAGTGAGTCCAAACTGGAACTGCTTCTTCCGCAGCCACTCGAAGTCTCGCGCGCCGCGAGCATCTGCAATCGCCTCCGGGCTGCCCACCAGCGGCAGGCTCTCAAACCCGCCGCCCTTGCCGTCGTCTGTTGAAAACAGCGGAGTCTTCCATACTCGTATCGCCAGCACGCCCTCGCGCGCTGCGCCCAAGTTGTAGATTTGAGGTGGAACGCCGGAGTACCAGACCCAATGCGGCGGCATCTGCCCCAGCCCGCCAATGCGCTGGCCGTTCCAGTACACCTCATAGATATCGTCGATGGCCGGAATCAGCAGGGCGAAGTCCAGTGACGCGTCCGGCGCCGGCGTCAGCACCAGGTGCTTCCTGTACCACGCGAAACCTCCGTAGCTGTCGTAGCCTTGGCGCCCCCAGGTCTTGTCTCCACTCAGCCGGTCCCACAACGAGTCGTCGATTCCTGGCGAAGCCCACGCGGAATTATCGCCCTGGCGGAACTCCCACGGCCCATCCAGCGGCACCGCGCCCTTGCCCAGCGCTTCCACCTTGAGGGTAGGTACATACCACGCGGGCTGGGCAGTCATCTCCTGCCCCTCAGCCAGAATTGAGCCGAAGGCTAGAAATACGAAGATGAGGAGGCTGGGGAAGCCGGTCTTGCTGGGAAGCATGTGCCAAGCATACCTGTTTGCCGCTGGGGCCGAAATTAAAAAAATCGGATTTCCGCCCCGCCTGGGCTGATCAGGCGTCAGCCGGCTCCAGCGAATTCGGAGCCATTCGCACGCTGGCCTCTTCGCCGGGGTCCAGACGAGTCAGGGTCAGGACCGTAATGTCGTCATCCTGGCCAAAGTCGACCGCCGCCTCGGTCGCCCGAGATGCATCCGGATAGGTGGCAAACAGGCTCTCCAACCGTTCAAAGCTATAGATTTCGCCTGCGTGGTTGCGAGCTTCCAGCAGTCCGTCGGTGTAGAGCGAGAAATGGTCGCCCGCTTCCAGCCGCAGTGCGCACTCCTCATACACCGCCGCCAGCGAAACCCCCAGCGGCAGCGCCCCGGGCAGTTCCACCTCGTGCCCGTTCAGATAAGGTGCCGGGTGGCCGGCGCTGGCCAACGTACACTCCGATCCGCGATGGATGCGCGCAATGATGCATGTCGCAAAGCCGCCCTGCAGCCGCCCGCAAAGCCGCCGGTTCAATTGGGCCAGCAGTTGTGCCGGAGCGGGGTAGTCGTCTGCCAGCGCGCGCACTGCGCCTACGATCAGCGACACGGCCATGGCGGCCTTCAGGCCCTTGCCGCTCACGTCCCCCAGCACCACCAGCGTCGTGCCCCCTTCCAACGGAATGATCTGGAAGAAGTCCCCGCCCACCTGTTGCGCCGGCCGGTAGGCGCTGGTCACAGTAAAGCCGGGTACCGCAGGCAACGTCTCCGGCACCAGCACCTGCTGCACCTCGCGCGCATTCTCGAATTCCTGCACCAGCAGCGCCTGCCGCCGGTGCTCGTCCATCGAGTAGCGCACCACAGCATAGACAATCGCCAACAGCAGTAGCGCGTTCGCAAGTATTTGTGTAGTGATGGGATTGCCATTCACTGTGAACAATGGCATCCCGATACGGTCATCCAGCGTCCAGTGCGTAAACCGCTTGAACTGCCCGGAGAGATTACGCAGAACATACGTCATTTCCGCCAGAAAGGCGCAGATCGCTACCAGCCACCGTGACAACTCCAGCCGCTTGCGGCGCAGCACCGCCACAGCCACAATCAGCAGTGGCATCACCTCCAGCGGCGTGAAGATGATGGTCAGCACTGCGTCGGCAGCCTGCTGGGGCACAGTCCATGACCCCAGCGCCCATATCAGCACCACCAGCCCGTCCAGCGTGAACGCCACGGCAAACACCATGGCTAGGGTGCGGATAGAGCTCATCAGCCGGCGGCTTTCCTCGAGGTGCAACAGCCAAAGCAGAAGGAACCACAGCGAGACATCCTGAAGCATGATCGCGGGCTGCAATAGCCCTTGAGCTAGGTTTGAGGCAAGAGGCAGACGCAACCCGCCCAAAAGCAGTCGCACCAGCGGAACGGATGCATAGAGGGCCATCCAGAACAGCAGCCATTGGCGCCTGTCGCGCATCCAGCTCACTGCACTCAACAGCGCTACCAGCACGTACAGCGAATCGAGCCCGAATTCGAACTGGTGGCGGCGTAGCCAGTTCAGGTCCATCTCCGCCTTGCGCCCTGCAATCGATCTTCCGCTGCCCAGTACCGGGACAGCCTCAAAACCGCCGATCTCCGCCGCATCGTTCGACGTCAGCGGCGCCTTCCACACGCGCACCGCCAGCACCCCACTGTTCGCGGGACCCAGCCCGAAGGTCTGCGCCGGCTGCGGAATCATCATGGCCAGCGGATGCGGCGGCAGTGTGCCGTTCCGCCCTACGAACACCCCATTCCAGTAAAGCTCATAGGCATCGTCGATCACCGGGATCAGCAACGCCAGGTCCACGGGTGCGCCTGGTCCCGGCTCCAGCGTAATGTGCTTTCGGTACCACGCCATGCCCTCCATGCTCGGATAGCCCTGTGCGCCCCATGGCTGGTCAGCCGTCAGCTGCTTCCATCCCGCATCGTCAAAGCCCGGCGCTGCCCACGCCGGATCGTCACCCGCACGAAACTGCCACGGCCCGTCGAGCGCGACTAGGCCCTCGCCCGGTCCGTGCACGACAAGCGGCGCTGCAGGTGCGCCGTGCGCCGTCGGGAACGCAGTGCAACCAAGCCAGATGGCGATCGAAACGAGCCAGGGAAAGCACGTACGGCGGGGAAGCATGCGGCAAGCATACCCCTGCCGCGCCTGTTGCGATAGATCAAACATGGACGGGGCATCCAGCTTACCTTGGCAGAGCGCTTCGGCCACCGGCGCGCAGGCGATACGATGGTTGAGGAGGCGAGAATGCCGACAGTTCTCGACGGCACGGCGATTGCCGCGGCCATCAAACAGGAAGTGGCAGAAGATGTGCGCGCGCTGGCAGCGCACGGCGTGCGGCCCGGTCTGGCGGCCGTACTGGTGGGCAACGTGCCCGCGTCTGAGATATACGTGCGCAGCAAGGTGCAGACCTGCGCCGATCTGGGCCTGTACAGCGATCTGATTACTCCACCCGGCACCGTTACTACCGAGGAGATGCTTGACGTCGTGGCCGCACTCAACGCGCGCGACGACATCGACGGCATCCTCATCCAGCTCCCGCTGCCCAAGCAGGTGGAAACCAAGGTGCTCCTCGATGCCGTGCTGCCGGAGAAAGACGTGGACGGCTTTCATCCCGTCAACGCCGGACGCCTGCAAGCCGGCCGCCCCGCGCTCGCGCCCTGCACCCCGGCAGGCGTAATCGAAATCCTCAAACGCAGCCATATTCCCATCAGCGGCCAGCATGCCGTCATCGTTGGCCGCAGTGACATTGTCGGCAAGCCAGCCGCCATGCTGCTGCTGAACGAAAACGCCACCGTCACCATCTGCCACTCCAAGACCCGCGACCTTGGCGCAATGACGCGTCAGGCCGACATCCTCGTAGCCGCAATCGGCCGGCCCGGCTTCATCACAGCTGACATGGTCAAACCCGGTACCACCATCATTGACGTGGGCATCAACCGCCTCACCACGCGCGAAGAAGTTGACCGCTTCTTTGCCGGCGACGCCAGGCGCGAAGCCACGTTCCTGCGCCGCGGCTCCACTCTCGTTGGCGACGTGCACCCCAAGGCCTTCGAGATCGCAGGCGCCTACACACCGGTGCCGGGCGGCGTCGGCCCACTCACTATCGCCATGCTCATGGCCAACACCGTGCGCGCCGCCAAAATGCGCAGAGGGCTCTAGCCCCATGCTCCGCGTTGGCCTCACCGGCGGTCTCGGCAGCGGCAAAAGCACCGTGGCTCGTCTTCTGCGCAATATGGGAGCCGCCGTCATCGAGGCCGACGAGCAGGGCCGCGCGCTCATGGAGCCCGGCCAGCCCTGCTTCGCAGAAATCGTTCGCGTCTTCGGCCCCTCAGTCGTCGCCGCAGACGGCCATCTCGACCGCAAGAAGCTCGCCGCGCTTGCCTTTACCCAGGGCCGCCTGCAGGAATTGAACGCCATCGTTCATCCTGCCGTGATCGAAGCCCAGCGGCGTTGGGCAAATGATGTCTTCGCACACGACCCGACCGCCGTGGCCGTCATCGTCTCCGCCCTCATTTTTGAAGTGGAGCGGGACGCCCGCGCTCGCGGCGAGCACGACAACCTGCTGGCCGACTGGCGCAGGCGCATGGATCGCGTCGTCGTGGTCACTGCTCCGGAAGATACCAAGATCGCGCGCTATGTGGAGCGACAGGGTACCGCGGAGGCCGACCGCCCCGCCGCCGAGTCCGATGCCCGCGCCCGCCTCGCGCACCAGATTCCCGATACCATCAAGGCCGCGCGAGCCGACTATGTACTGGAAAATTCAGGAGATCTGCCCGCTCTCGAAGCACAGGTGCAAGCCCTGTGGACCCGCCTGAAAGCCGACAGCAACAATCTGCGCGAAGACGGTTCTCTAAAATAGAAATTGGAGGCCGCTCGGCATCCGCTGCGCCTGAGCCGCATCTTCTATGGAAAGGATCCTTGGGTTGGCACGCATGAGACTGCGCACCGTTGCTTTAATCGCCGTGTTCGTGAGCGGCTTCTGGTTCCTCACTTCCCATCTGCCTTCGCGTTTCAGCGACATCTCCTTCCTGCGCAGAAGCGGGACCAACCTGCCTCTTCATCTCACTGAGGCCGATGCCGCACCCGCCTACAACGCGCAGGAACTCAACAACATCGCGGTCTACAAGCGCGTGCAGCCCTCGGTGGTCAACATCACTTCGCGGCAGGTGGTCTTCAACTTCTTCTATGGTGCAGTGCCGCAGGAAGGGCAGGGCTCGGGCTTCATCCTCGACACGGCTGGCCATGTGCTCACCAACTACCACGTCATTGCCGGCGCCAACCGCGGCATCCAGGTCATGCTCAGCAACAAGAAGACCTACACAGCCAAGGTCATCGGCTCAGACCGCGCGCACGATCTTGCCTTGCTGCAAATCAGCGCGCCAAACCTATCGCCCGTCACCCTTGCCAACTCCGCCGAACTCTCCGTGGGCCAGGAGGTCTACGCCATCGGCAACCCGTTCGGGCTGAACGGCACCATGACGCGCGGCATCATCAGTTC
>DCFV01000029.1:10529-16546 GCA_002314435.1 Acidobacteriaceae bacterium UBA1795
GGCAACTCCGGCGGCCCGCTGCTCAACTCGCACGGCGAAGTCATCGGCATCAACACCATGATCGCCTCCAACGGCGCAGAGCAGAGCTCGGGCATCGGCTTCGCCATTCCCATCAACACAGCAAAAGCCGTGCTCGCCGACCTCACGCGCTACGGCAGGGTCAAGCGGCCTTCACTGGGCATCGTCTCCTACGCCATCGGACCCGATCTCGCCGAGCAGATGGGCCTCGGCGCCGATTCTGGCGTGCTCATTCAGCGGGTCGTCCCCGGCGGTGCGGCCGAGCGCGCTGGCCTGCACGGGGGCAATGAGCAGGCCTACGTGGGCAACACGCCCATCATGCTCGGCGGCGATCTCATCGTCGCCATCGACGGCCAGCAGGTCACCGACCCGCAGGACATCAGCGGCATCATGGACAAGCATCAGGCCGGCGACACCGTCAGCATCACAATCCTGCGCGGACGCCGCCAGATCACGCTCAAGCTCATCCTCGGCGAAGCGCAGACAACCTAGTTCGCTAAACGAGCACAATGGCTTCGGGCCGCTCACTCGAGCAGCCCGATTCATTTTTGTGGGTGGTATTCAGAACCCCGCCTGCATCTCCACATCCTCTGCCTGCGCCAACTGCACGCGTGCCACCGCCACCGGCTCGTCGTAATGCCGCGCAATCAGAACCGCCGCTGCCTCGCGATCGAGGTACGGTTCCACCGCCGCCAGCTTCACCGTAGACGCCGCAGCCATCCGCTCCACCGCGGCCTTGCCGGACGCAGATTGGACCAGCGCCAGCATCGTCGAAGCAATCGTCGCTACAGCCTGCAGCACTGTCAAAGCGTGCTGCTGACTCTTCGCGTTGGTGATGTGCGCAGCTGCCAGCAAAGCCCCTTTCACTTGCTGCTCAAAGCCAACAATCTGCGCCTGTAGCATAGCCAGCACCGAAGCTGACGGGTTGGCCAGATACGCCTTGGCCTGCGCCACCAGCGCGCTCGACAGCGCATCGAATCCCACCGTCGCACCAATGAAAACAGCAGCATCTGCCGGGTCCAGCAGCGCAGCCGTCGAGTCCACCGTGGCTACGGAACTCTGCAGCGCGGGCGTCCAGTTCACAATGTCCTGCGCCACGGTGACTCCAGAGCAGCCGCTCACAAACGGCGCAGGCAACAGCAGCGCGATCAGCGCCCACGCGCCCAACTTGACGTTGGTGGTAGAAGACCCTTGTGCCGACGATGCGGCGGACGGGTCCCTCGCCAGCAAGCCCAGCAGCGCGCTAGCCACTGCGCCAATGAGCGTGACAACCGTTCCGCTTCCGGCATGGCCCAGCGTCAGGCCCTGCTGCGACAACACTCCCGCAACCGTCGTCACCGAGATCAAAACACCCGTCACCGTCGTCCGCGGGTGTTTCCAGATATTGGCAAATACATTCATGCGCACCGCTCCTCGTCGCTTGTCGTTGGGTCGCCCTCGCTCGGGCTCAGAAGATGGCGCGCGCCACTGCCGTGGTTGCAGCAGCTGCACGCGCCCGCCACACAAGCGCACACGCACAAAGGCCCGGCCGCGCTGGATCGCTCCGCGCAGCCGGGCCTCTCTCAACCTGCTTGTCTGGCTACTGTTCTAAGAATAGGGAGATTTCACGAATTCTCTGCAAAGCTGGCGCATCTCTATGGTGTCCTACGTCAACAACTTGGACACCGACTGCGACCTCCTGCCCTTGACATCGCTACTGGGCGCGCTTCACATACCGCCGGCCGCGGATCTCGTACTCTCCGCTGGCCACGCGCGCCAGCGCTTCGCTATAAGCCTTGTGCTCTTCAACCAGAATGCGCTCAGCCAGCGCGTGCGCGTCGTCCGTGTCCA
Source organism: Acidobacteriaceae bacterium UBA1795 (assembly GCA_002314435.1). Classification (GTDB taxonomy): domain Bacteria; phylum Acidobacteriota; class Terriglobia; order Terriglobales; family Acidobacteriaceae; genus Telmatobacter. The sequence continues at coordinate 12,378 of DCFV01000029.1, forward strand.
GCACCGGCACCGTGCGCTGCAGAATGATGGCGCCGTGGTCCAGATGCTCGTCGACAAAATGGACCGTGCAGCCCGCCACCTTCACGCCGTACTCGAAGGCCTGCGTCTGCGCGTCCAGCCCCGGAAACGCGGGCAGGAGCGACGGGTGGATGTTCACGATACGATTGCGAAACGCTGCGATGAACCCCGGCGACAGCAGCCGCATGTACCCCGCCAGGCACACCAGATCGACCGCATGCGCACGCAGTGTGGCGATCATCGCTTCATCGTGCTCTGCGCGCGGCCGCCCCTTCGACACGTGCAGCACCGTGGGCAGACCCATCTCCTGCGCGGCGGCGAGGCCGGCGGCTCCCTCCACGTTCGAGACCGCGACCGCGATCTCCACGCCCGTCAGCCGGCCCTCGCCAATCGACCGCGCGATGGCTTGAAAGTTCGAGCCTCGGCCAGAGAGCAGGACGCCTAGGCGCAGCGGCTTCGCTGCGCCGCTCACGTGTACTGGACCCGCCGCTCGCCCTTGACCACGCGGCCAATCACGTAAAACTTCTCTTCGGCACGGTCCAGCAAGCTCTTGGCGCGCGTAAACTTGGCCGCCGGAATCGCGGCGATGAGGCCCACGCCCATGTTGAACGTGCGCATCATCTCCTCCTCTGATACCTGTCCCAGTGCGCGCAGGTGCTCAAAAATGGGAAGCACTGGCCACGAGCCGATCTCGATCTGCGCTCCCGTGCCCTTGGGCAGAATGCGCGGCAGATTCTCCGTAATGCCGCCGCCGGTAATGTGCGCCATGCCCGTCGTCAGGCCCGCGCCCACCAGCTTCTGGATCACGTGCAGATAGCTGCGGTGCGTCTTCATCAGCGCCGCGCCCGCCTTTTCCTTCAGGGCCGTCACATACTGTGTGGGCTTGTAGCCGGCCACCTCAAACAGCAGCTTGCGCGCCAGGGAGTAGCCGTTGGTGTGCAGCCCAGTCGAGGGCAGACCGATCAGCACATCGCCTACCTTGATGCCTGCACCGGTGATCATCTTGTCGCGGTCCACCGCCCCCACAATAAAGCCCGCCAGGTCGTACTCTCCGTCGGTGTAAAAGCCCGGCATCTGCGCCGTTTCGCCGCCAATGAGTGCACAGCCGTTGGCCTTGCACGCTTCGGCCAGCCCCGTCACCACAGCCTCGGTCACCTCTGGGTCCAGCCTGCCGCTGGCCAGGTAGTCCAGAAAGAAGAGTGGCGTCGCGCCCTGCACGCCGATGTCGTTCACGCAGTGGTTCACAAGGTCGGCGCCAACCGTGTGGTGCATCCCCAGTTCGAATGCCACTTTCAGCTTAGTGCCCACGCCGTCGGCAGAGCTCACCAGGATGGGGTTCTTCCAGCGCTGCAGGTCCAGCCGGAACAGCGCGCCAAAGCCGCCGATCCCGCCCAGCACATTGCGGTTAAAAGTCTTCTGCGCCAAATACTTGATGCGCTCTTTGGCGCGGTCGCCGCTGGAAATATCGACACCTGCGTCGGCGTAAGTGATGGATTTGGTTTTGGGTTCGTTAGGCACGGTGCGGCTTTCTGCGGAATGAGATTCACGCCGGAAAATCTGGCCGGAAAGCTTGATTCTAGCAGGGTTCGCTGGGCACAGAGGCGGTGGATTGGGGCAGAAATCTGTTCAAACAATCCGCGCCACCCGGCTTATGCGGCAGGCTCCGCCGGGGAAAGAAACTTGGCCTTCTCCCGCGCCGTGGGCAGCGGACAGGCCTCAAGCCGCCCACCCAGCAGGTAGCGGACCCGCGCCGCCGAGCGGTAGCCAAAGTCCCGAAGGGGGCGTGGAATAGGGCGCAAAACAGCCGCCACCGCAGGCCAATAGCCGGGCATTTCATCCAGCAATGCCAGCACCGCGTCCGAGCGCAGCAGCAACAACTCGCCCTCCCCGCCCGCATCCCGCACCACGATCAGCGTGCTCGGCCTCAGAGCAAACGAAACCGCGCCCAGCCCATTTCGGTCCAGCAGCGCAGCCACACGCGGCAAATCAGACGGCGCAAACCGCAACCGGTCGTGCCCGTCACGCCTCGCCAGCCAGCGAACCGCAGCGTTGCAGAACCCGCATCGGCCGTCGAACAGCACCAGCAGGCGCGCGTCGATCTCTGCAAACTCGCTCACACCTGAGCGGATGACCGCGCGCCAAGCCGCGATTCAATTCCCTGCTTCTATACTGAAAAAACCATGAGTTCGAACCCGTCCACCCTCGTCCACACCCGTTCCCATGCCCTTCAGCAGCGCGCCGAGCGCTTCTTCCCCGGCGGGGTTAACTCGCCCGTCCGCGCCTTTCGCGCCGTCGGCGGAGCACCTCCCTTCATTGACCGGGCCGAGGGCGCTTACCTAGTGGACGCCGACGGCAACCGCTACATCGACTACTTCGGCTCCTGGGGCCCAATGATCCTGGGCCATGCCTTCCCGCCCGCGGTCGAGGCCATCGAGCGCACTGCGCGCCACTCCGCCAGCTTCGGCGCCTCCACTGCCGCCGAGGCCGACCTCGCTGAGCGTATCGTCGCCTGCTACCCCGCACTCCAGAAAATGCGCTTCGTCAGCTCCGGCACTGAGGCCACCATGTCCGCCATCCGGCTGGCACGCGCCGCCACCGGCCGCAAGCGCATCATCAAGTTCGAAGGCTGCTACCACGGCCACGCCGACGGCCTGCTGGTCAAGGCCGGCTCCGGCGTCGCCACCTTCGGCATCCCCGGCTCAGCAGGCGTGCCCGAGGAGATCGCCCAGCTCACCATGGCCCTGCCCTACAACGACCTCGCCGCCGTTGAAGCCGCCTTTGACGCGCACCCCGGTGAGATCGCCGCCATCATCCTGGAGCCGGTGGTTGGCAACGCCGGCTGCATTCCGCCCGCGCCCGGGTATCACGAAGGCCTGCGCGCCCTCACCCGCCGTGAAGGTGCCCTGCTCATCGTCGATGAAGTCATGACCGGCTTCCGCGTCGCCCTCGGTGGTGCCGTCGAGCGCTACGGCCTCGACCCTGATCTCGTCACTTTGGGCAAGATCGTAGGCGGCGGCCTGCCCGTCGGTGTCTTCGGCGGAAAAGCCCTATTCATGGACCTACTTGCACCGCTCGGTCCCGTCTATCAGGCCGGCACGCTCAGCGGCAATCCACTGGCCATGGCCGCCGGCCTGGCCACCGTTTCCTATCTGCAGGACCACGCAGCGGAAATCTACCCCAGGATTGAAGCAACCGCCAAGGCAGTCACCGAGGGCGTAGCTGCTGAAGCCGCAAGAGCCGGCATCCCGCTCACCCTCAACCGCGTCGGCGCCATGTGGACCTGGTTCTTTACCCCGGACCCCGTCCGCAACTACGACGAAGCCGCCAAGTCCGACACCGTCGCCTTCGGCCGATTCCACCACGCCATGCTCGAGCAGGGGGTGTGGCTGCCACCATCGCAATTCGAGGCTGCCTTCCTCGGCACAACACACGGCCCAGACGAAGTGGAAAAGACCATCACCGCTGCTCGTGCAGCTTTTCGGAGCTAATCGAGGTTGCACGGCGAGATCGACCTTCTAGCTGTTCGTACACGCAGGCCCAGCCGGATGAGGCTACGCCTGCTCCGGCATCATCTACCGCTGTGCGCGGCGTCTATCGCCACGGTCGCCGCGCTTTATTGCACGCGCCCCTATCGCGATGTGATCAGCCGAGCCAGCTTCGCCACAGCATATCCCGCCTTGGCGCTTCTCGCCGCAACGCTGCTCGTAGGGCCGCTCAACCTGCTCCGCAGACGCCCCAATCCCGTGTCGAGCGATCTGCGCCGCGATATCGGCATTTGGGCCGGCATCGTCAGCTTGTTGCATGCCGTTGTCGGCCAGTGCGTCCATCTGCGCGGCCGCCCCTGGCTCTATTACATCTACGGCCCCACTGAACGCCATCACGGCATCCTCTTGCGCCATGACCTGTTCGGGGCTGCCAACTACACCGGGCTATTCAGCATGTTGCTTCTCATTGCGCCCCTCGCAACCTCCAACGACCTCTCCTTGCGCCGGCTCGGTGCGCTGCGCTGGAAGCAACTCCAGCGCTGGAACTACGCCGCATGCGCGTTTGTGGCTGTGCATGCCTTTGCCTATCAAGGGGTCGAGACGCAGCAGATGCCGTTTGTTGTCACGGCTGGCGCGTGTGTAGCAGTCGCGCTGGTGGTTCAGTTT
>DCFV01000185.1:0-3424 GCA_002314435.1 Acidobacteriaceae bacterium UBA1795
TTGAAGCGGGCAAGTTCACGTGGAACATGGGCAGCGTTGCGATGAAGGATGTGCTTGATCGCGCAATCGCTGCGACGGGTTCCCTGTTCGAGGCGAAGAAGCTGAAGCTAATTCGTTCGATCGAAGAGGATTTGCCGACGATTACCGGCGATCAGGATCGATTGATTCAGGTGGTCATCAACCTGATATCGAATGCGGTGAAGTTTACGGACTCTGGTTCGATCACCTGCTCGGTGCACAAGGAAGGCGCCGAGGTGGTGGTGAGCGTGAAGGATTCGGGCATTGGCATTGCACCGGCGGATCAGCCCAAGGTGTTCGAGAAGTTCAAGCAGGTGGGCGATACGCTCACGGACAAGCCGAAGGGCACGGGGCTTGGGCTGCCGATCTGCAGGGAGATTGTGGAATACCACGGCGGGCGGATCTGGGTGGAGAGCGAGCCCGGGCAGGGCAGCACTTTCTCGTTTACGCTGCCGATTGTGGAGCCGTCTGCGCTGGTTGAGTCGCTGGTGAAGCGGCGCTCGATTGACATTGAATCGCTGGTGAAGCAACTGCGGCAGCAGGTGGCGACGCACGAGCCGAGAGGCAAGTCGGTGCTGGTGGTGGATGACGACTCGAACATCCGCTCGCTGCTGCAGCAAGAGTTGTCGGAGGCGGGCTACTCCGTGCGGCTGGCCGAAGACGGGCGCAAGGCGCTGACGCTGATTCGCGAAGAGACGCCGGGGCTGGTGATTCTGGATGTGATGATGCCGGAGATGAATGGGTTCGATGTGGCGGCGGTGCTGAAGAACGATCCGGCCACGATGGACATTCCGATCATCATTCTTTCAATTCTGGAAGACAAGGAGCGCGGGTTCCGGCTGGGTGTGGATCGCTATCTGACGAAGCCGATCGATACTGCTTCGCTGTTCCACGAAGTGGACACGCTGCTGGACCAGGGCAAGTCGCGCAAGAAGGTGATGGTGGTGGATGAGGATGCGTCCACGATTCGCACGCTGACAGATGCGCTTGAGACGCGCGGCTACCAGGTGGTGGAATCGAATGGCTCCGAACTGGTTTCAAGAGCCGTGCTCTCAAAGCCGGACATCATCATTCTGAACTCAGTATTGTCGAGCGACGACGCAGTCCGTGCGCTGCGCTTCGAGAAAGGTATGGAGAACGTACTTTTTCTCATCTACCAATGACGCCTATGAAAATTCTGATCGTTGACGACGAAGCACACTTGCGCACTCTGATCCAGCAGACACTGGAAGAGCTCGAAGACGACGGCGTTGATCTTCTCACGGCGACGAATGGAGAAGAAGCGCTGGATGCGATCCGCAGCGAGGAGCCGAACCTTGTGTTTCTCGATGTGATGATGCCGAAGAAGAATGGCTTTGATGTGTGCAATGCGGTGAAGAACGAACTGGGGCTTGGGCACATCCACATCATTCTGCTGACGGCCAAGGGGCAGGAGTTCGATCGGCAGCGCGGGCAAGAGGTGGGTGCTGATCTCTACATGACGAAGCCATTCGACCCGGATGCGCTGGTGGCCCAGGCGCGCGCGATTCTTGGTTTGCCGGCGCCCGGAGCGTGAGTGCATGCCGGCGCTGACGCTCAAATCTCTCCTAAGGCCGAAGTCGAACAGCGCGCTGGCTGTGGCGGCCCTGTTGAAGATGGTGGGTTCCGGCGTTTCGATTGTTGATCCGCAGGACAAGCTGCTGCTGGGTACGCCTGAAGAAGGCGCGGCTGCTGCGGCGCGTGTTCCGGTGCAGATTGACGACGCTACGCTGGGATATGTTGTGGGCGATGCTGAGCCGGCGAATGCAGCGGCTTTGCTGCTGACGCATTTTGCGGCACGCGAGACGGAAGGGCGCGCGCTTGCGGCCGAGGTGCTTCATCTATATCGCGAAGTTCACTTGATTGAACAATTGTCGGAGCAGCTTGTTGCACTGCTGGATTCATCGGCGGTGGCGCAGTCTGCGCTGGGGCAGGCGCAACGGCTGATCGCTGCGACGCATGGAAGCGTTCTGGTGCTGGACACGGAGAGTGGGCTGCTGGAATGCGCCGCGTCGTTTGGCGAGGGCGGGCGGGTTCCTCAGCTGCTTGGGCCGGAGTCGCGGTTTGCGGCTTCGATTCTGGAGCGAGGCATTGGGGAGATTGTGAATGATTGCGCCGAGGATCCGCGAGCGGACGGCGCTGCGGGTGAGGTGCAGGCGCTGCTGTGTGTTCCGCTGCGGGCCGGGCAACGCACGGTTGGCGTGATTGCGCTGGGCAGTTGCGCTGCGGGGGCGTCGTATTCGACCGCGGATTTGAAGCTGTTGAATACGATCGCACTGCAGACGGCAGCGGCGATTGAGAATGCGATGCTGTGCGCGGAGATGGTGGAGACGGCGCGCGAGCGTGCTGCGTATGCGGCTGAATTGAAGGCGGCGAGCACCGTTCAGCAACTGCTGCTGCAGAGCGCATCGCGGCCCACGCCGGGCTTTGAGGTGCGCACGGTGTATCTTCCGGCGAGCGAGGTGGGTGGCGATTTCTTCTATGTTTCTCCGGCGCCGGATGGATCGCTGACTGCGATTGTGGGCGACGTTTCAGGAAAAGGACTGACGGCGGCAATGCGCGTGGCGATGATTCTGGGCGCGCTGCGCCGCGAGACGTCGTTCGATCCGGGCGATATTCTGGCGGGCCTGAACAATGTGCTGATTGCGCAGGGGCAGCTGGGGTTTACGACTGCGTGCTGCATTCGCATCTCCCTTGACGGCGAGTACACACTGGCCAATGCGGGACACATTGCGCCGTACCTGGATGGCCGCGAGCTGAACACGGCTCCGGCGCTGCCGCTGGGGCTGGTGCCGGAGCAGGAGTACGAGCTGGTGCATGGACGGCTGGCGCGCGGGGAGCGGCTTGTGCTGCTGTCGGACGGGGTTCCAGAGGCGCGTACGGAGACCGGGGAGTTGTATGGCTTTGAGCGGCTGCGCGACCTTACGCTGATGCCTGCGCAGGCGATTGCAGACGAAGCGCAGCGCTTTGGCCAGGAAGACGACATCACGGTGATGACGCTGGCGATTGCGGAGAGCTGAGAGCGTGGCAGGCACGGCGATGGCCAAGAAACATGGAATCATCCAGTTGTAACAGGCTAGTTGGTGGCTTAGACTTGTGTTGATTGAAATGGCGGAAACGTATACAAACCGCGTAGCCCGATGAAGAAGCCCACCGCACTTCCAACCCTCGATGAAGTCGCACGGCTGGCGGGAGTCGGCACGACCACGGTTTCACGCGTGATCAACGGCGGCGAGCGCGTCAGTCCCAAGACGCTGAACAAAGTGCGGCAGGTGATTGAGATGCTGGGCTACCGGCCCAATCAGGCGGCGCGCGTGCTCAAAGGCGAGCGCACCAAGACCATCGGCCTGATCATTCCGAGTATTGCTGATCCATTTTTTGCAGCGTG
>DCFV01000185.1:3750-10074 GCA_002314435.1 Acidobacteriaceae bacterium UBA1795
TCGCAGAACGATCCTCATGCGGTGATCGAGAATCTGAATGTGCTGGTGAGTCATCGCGTAGATGGTCTGCTGATTGTTCCGGCAAGTGCGCGCAGCCAGACGCTGAATACGCTGCTGGAGCGGGTGGGTGTGCCGGTGGTGGCTTTTGACCGTCCGATTGGCAACGCCGCGTTTTCATCGGTGGTGACGGACGGATTTAAGGGAGCGAAGGAAGGCACGCAACACCTGATCAATCATGGCTGCAAGAATATTGCCTGTTTGACGGGTGAGAGCACGCTCTTCACGATTCAGCTGCGCATCAAGGGATATCGCGCGGCGGTGAGCGCGGCGGGTTTGCCGGTTACGGTGAACACGGCGGTGAAGGATTACAAGTCAGCGGAGTATGCGATTGAAAGCCTGCTGGCTGGACCGAACCGGCCCGATGCATTGTTCACGCTGAAGAACAGCACGACGATTTTTGCTTTCGAAGTTCTGCAGAAACTGAACATCGCTGTGCCGAAGCCGATTGCCCTGCTGGGGTTCGATGACTTTGAGCTGGCGGCTACGCTGCGTCCGTCGATCAGTGTGGTGGCGCAGCCGGTGGAAGAGATTGGCCGGGTGGCTGCGGAGCTGCTGTTTGAGCAGATGCCGGGCGGCCGGAAGGCTGGCCTGCCCGCACGCCCTGCGCGCGCGCGCCGCATCACGCTCGACACGCTTCTGATCCGGCGCCGGTCCTGCGGATGTTCCCCAATGCCTGACTGAAACCTGCCGTAAAAAAGGCCGGCGCCGCATGAAGCGGAAGCCGGCCATAAGTGCTACACAGTGAACTATTGCCGCGATGCGTAGTCGACCCGCACGGTGAGGATCTCGTACGGATGGATGGGCACCGTGACCGTGCTGTTGGCAACGGGGAGCGACTGGCCTTCGGACTTCTCCATCAGGTTGGTCACCGTGGCTGCGGTGGCGCCTTCCGGCAGGTGAATCTGCACGTCGCCGGATTTACCCGCCCACTCATACATGCGGAAGATCAGTCCGTTGGCGTCTTCGGCCTTCTTAAGCGCGGTGAGGACCACTGTTTCCGGCTTGACGGTGACGTAGGAGAACTCCGTGGGGCGGCTGCCGGAGTGGGCCTGCACCTGTGCGGCTTCGAGACCGTAGTTGTACTCGTATCCGTGGCGCACGGTGAGGGCCTGCTTCCAGTCGCCGCTGTGCGGATAGAGGGCGTAGGTGAAGTGCTGATGGCCACGGTCGGCGTTCGGATCAGGCCACACCGGCGAGCGGAGCAGCGAGAGACGGAGCACGTTGTTCCTGGCATCGTATCCATACTTGGAGTTGTTCAGCAGGCTGAAGCCGTGCTTGCTGTCGCCGAGGTCGGCCCAGCGCAGGGCGGGCACTTCAAACTGCGCCTGCTCCCAGCTGTTGTTGCGGGTTGTGGGCCGGTCGATGGTTCCATAAGGAATCTCGTAGGTGGCCTTGCTGCTGCTGGCGGCCAGCGGGAATGCGGCCTTGAGCAGCACGTGGGTCTCGTGCCAGTCGAAGTCGTTGACGACATCCACCTGATCGGAGCCCTCCGTGAGGACGATGTCCTGCACGAACTTGGAACTCTGCCAGGTGTGGGTTACGCGAATCGCGGCCTGCAGCGGACCCCTGGTGGTGAGTTGCACGGAGTCAGCCTTGTCGATGGAGACCATGTGGTCGAGCGTGCCGGGGTCGATGTTCCACGCGTCGTAGTCCTTGGGAAGGTCCTTGAAGGTCTGCAACTGGTTGCCGCAGGCTCCGGGGGCGAGCGTTTCGAACTTCGACTGCTTGTCGTAGAGGCTGGTGATGCAGCCGGTGGCGGCATCGACGGTGACGCGCAGTGCGGCGTTCTCAAGCGTGAGCCCGTTTGCCTTGAGGTCGCTGGCGAAGGGCCTGGTGCCGGGAACAACGTGCACGATTTTGTAACCGAGCGAAGGAACGGAGCCGGGCGCGATGAGCAGCTTGAAGCTGTGCGTGGCCGCGTTACGGGAGAGGACCTGCGAGGGCACAACATGATTAGCGGCGTCGAGCACGGACACGGTTTCAGCGGCAGCGGGAAGCTGGACGTCCACCGTGGCGAGGCCCTTGCGCTCCCATGCGAGCGAGTTCATGACCATGACAGGCACGCCGGCGTCGACCTGCGTGTTGACTTCGGCCGCGAGAGTCTTGAGTGACTTGTCGGAGATTTCGCGGGTGGACCAGCGAACCTGTTCGTAGTCCTGCTGCGCATCCTTGTAGATGATGCCGATGCCGGAACCGGCAGCGGTGTCGTGGAAGTTGTTGAAGGTGATTTTCTTCCACGCGTCGGTGAGCGCATCGCCGGGATACGCGGTGCCCTTGAGCCAGGCCAGCGAAGCGAACTTCTCGGCATCGAGCGCCCACTCTTCGCTATCGCGCATGTTGCGCTTTTGTCCAGCCTGCGTGGTCATGACGCCGCGGTGATATTCGAAGTAGAGTTCGCTCTTCCAGGTGGGAAGGGAGACTTTGCCCTCAGGAGGAGCGGCGGGCGGCTGGTAGCCCTTGGCGATTGAGTTGTAGTCCCACACGCGCGGGTCAGTTACGATCTTCTTCTCGAACTCGTCGAAGTAGCTCTGCGCGGTGCCGAACTTCATCTTCGGCACGATCTTGTCGGACTGCATCCAGTGCGTGCCCTCGTCGAGGATTGCACGGGTGGGGCCACCGCCGTGGTCGCCGATGCCGTAGAGATCCATTATGTCGGTGAGGCCGGGGGTGTGATTGCGCGCGATGGCGAAATCATTGCTGAGGCGTACGGGGTTCAGGTTGTTGTTGGCGTAGTCGTGCGGGAAGTAGGTGAGCACCTTGCTGCCGTCGGGCGACTCCCACCAGAAGAGCTTGAAGGGGAACTGATTGGTGTCATTCCATGCGGTCTTCTGCGTGACGAAGTAATCGATTCCGGAGCGCTTGTAGATCTGCGGCAACTGCCAGGTGTAGCCGAAGGAGTCAGGGTTCCAGCCGATGCGCACATCGACGCCGTATTCCTTCTGGAACCAGCGCTTGCCGACGAGGATGGAGCGGACCTGCGCTTCGCCGTCGGGCATATTGAGATCAGGCTCGACCCACATGCCGCCGACGATCTCCCAGCGCCCTTCCTTGATGCGCTTCTTGATCTGCTCGTTCATCTCCGGATACTTGTCGGCGATCCACGAGTTGTATGCCGCGGCGGACTGCGTGTAGGTGTAATCCGGATACTCGTTCATCAGCTGCAGAGCGGTGCCGAAGGTGCGTTTGACGACGTCGACGGTCTCGGTCCAGGGCCAGAGCCAGGCGGCATCAATGTGGGAGTTGCCGGTGAGATGCAGCGACACCTGCGAGATCATGGGGCGCAGCGCTTCCATGGTGGACTGCGCCTGCTTGAGGGAGGCGTCGAACTTGGGCTGGTTGGCGGCGTGGAGGGCGGCGACATCGACCGCGCCGATGGCCTTTTCCAGCGTGGCTGTATCAGCGGTGACGCTCTTGGAGACGCTGGGAATGAGCAAGGCAGCGGAGAGCAGCTGGAGGCGCAAATCTTCGGGGTTGGGGCGATTTTCTGCGAAGTCGATCTTCAGCTCCGCGCCTTCAAAGGTCTTCTTATCCACGGTGTGCAGGAGCTTGACGGCTACCAGAACCTTTTCGCCAGGCTTGGCGCTATCGAAGAGCACAATGGGCTCGAGGTCATCGCCGAGAGCGACGCGGCGGCCATTGAAATAGATGATTTCGGGCATGGGGCCATTGGCCGAGGCGTGGAAGGAGAACCAGATGCGCGCGCCAGTGAGGTCGTAGCCATGGAGGGTCCTGGGCACTTCGATGAGACGGCGGAACCAGACCGCATCCTGCGAGGTTTCGGATTGATTCTTGAGCACTGTCCAGGAGGCATCGTCGAGATCGGGCGATTCGCCATGGGCCAGGTCGCCGGCGTGGAACTTCCATCCATCGGCGGGGAGTCGGTTGAGCTCGCTGAGCCGGGCGATGGCTGCCTGCGAGGCGGGGGTGAGGGATTTGACGATGGTGGCGGCCTGCTCCGCGGTCTGCGCGTGACCGGGCAGGCTGCAGAGCACGGCTGCGGCCAATGCAAGCACGGCAGGGGCGGCGGTGCAGACACGCGCTCTCCCCAGTCCGGCTCCAAAGAGTGTCTTGAATCTCATTTTGAATTCTCCTGGCTCGATGCGCACGAAGGGAGGAGCGTGCAAGGGCCCGCGCGCTCTCCTTGATGCATCGCCGCGAATGATAGCACGGCGGGGATACAAGTGGAAACGATACCATAGGGAGTCGCAGAAACCGCGGAGTCAGGTTGCGGCGGGAGGAGTGGAAGAACGGTGGCCGGACCGGGGAGAGAGGGCACAAAGCGAGCGAAATCAGCGGTAACGGTGCTGAGCACAGCGGGTTCAAGGAGCGATTGAGGACATAGAGGGCATGGGCGGGGAGACAGCTTTAGGGGGCAGGAGCTTGGTTGTCGATTTTTCAATGCTTGTGGTATCGTTTCCATCAGCGAAGAGCAGCCTCGTGAAGCCAGGGTGCCGGCCGCGTTATCTCCGGTGAATCCCAGGTCATTTCGCTTTTATATGCGGCTTCATGGTGACGCACACTCGCATTGTCTGCATGTGCGGTGATCAGGAATGGTTTCGGAGAATACGCAGAGACTCACGATCGGCGTCGATCTTGGGGGAACGAACCTGAGAGTTGCGGCTTACACGGCAGAGACCGGGGTGCTGGAGTCGATGGTGCTCAGGACCCGTCTTGAAGAGTGCCCGCTTACTGTTGTCGACGATATGTGCGGCGCGATTCAGCAGTTGCTGGACAAGCATCTGGATGGCCGCGTACTTGCAGGCATTGGAATTGGATCGCCGGGGCCGCTGGAGCTGCCCGCGGGGCGGCTGCATCATCCGCCGAATCTTCCGGGCTGGGATGGCTTCGGGTTGCTGGACGCGATGCAGGAGCGGCTGGGCCGACCGGTGTTGCTGGAGAGCGATGCGAACGTGGCGGTTCTGGCCGAGTATGCGCTGGGACTGGGCAAGGAACTCGGCGTGGACTCGCTGTGCATGCTGACGCTGGGCACGGGCGTGGGCAACGGCATCATCCTGGATGGCAAGCTGTGGCACGGCGCGGCGGGCATGGGCGGCGAAGCGGGACACATGACGGTGCTTCCCGACGGGCCGGAGTGCGGTTGCGGCAGCCACGGATGTCTTGAGGTGTGCGCTTCGGCAACCGCGGTGGTGAAGGCTGCGGAGAGGCTGCTTGCGGATGGAAAGGCGCCGGGACTGGCGCGGCTGAAGGAAGAGAAGACACGCTTCACGGCGCAGAATCTGGCCGAGGCGGCGCGCGCGGGGGACCCTGACGCGCAGCAGATTTACGAGGAGACAGGGCGCGCGCTGGGGCTTTGCCTGGCGGGGCTGGTCAACATCCTGAATCTGCCGCTGTATGTGGTGGGCGGAGGCGTGGCGAACTCATGGGATCTGCTGTCGCCTTCGCTCTTCAAAGAATTGGAAAGCCGCAGCTATGTGTATGCGCTGACGGCGCCGGACAGAGCGGCTTCGCACGGGATGCCGGGCGGCGGTACGCGGGTGTTGCCTGCGCGGTTGGGCGCGGAGGCCGGACTGCTGGGCGCGTGCATTCTTCCGTTCTACTCGACGGAGCGCGAGGATGTGCGGGCCGCAGTGACGGCGCGGTAGCTGGACTGGAGATTGTGGCGGCGTTGCTGCGGCTTTATCCGGGTTCGTTCAAGGCGGCAGAGCTGGATGGCCTGGTGCGCAACAAGGCTGCGTTGCGCGCTCTGCTGGCGGGCGAAGACCCGCGGCGCATTGCGGAAGACTGGCAGGACGCGGATGCGAGCATTCAAAAGAAGCGCGCGCAGTATCTGCTGTCTTGAACGCGCAGGGCTGCGGTGCGTGGCCGAACGGGCAGAACATACAAAGACAATTGTCTCGACTGCTTATGATCCGCCGCTTGTGTCGTGGCAGGTAGGGGCCGCGTGCGTTGATCGTTTGGCCAGGACTTCTGCCGGCTCAGGGTTTGCAGCCTTTGGCGTGGCTTTCAATTCCTTGAGGAGCTTGACGAGGCGGGTGAAGCCCAGCTCGCGGGCAGTCTTGTTGCCGGGGACGGTGTTGGTGGGGTCCTCGCCGGCGCGCATGAAGCCGTGGCCGGCGCCGCTGTATGTGACCGGCTCATAGACTTTGCCGGACGCCTTCATGGCAGCGACTGTATCCGGGATGGTGGCACCGATGCGCGCGTCGTTTTCGGCATAGAAGCCGTAGACGGGAGCCGTAATGGAAGCTACATCGGCAGGGCCGGGTCCGTAGAAGACAAAGGCGGCGGAGAGGTCTTTGCGGTGCG
>DCFV01000151.1 GCA_002314435.1 Acidobacteriaceae bacterium UBA1795
CGGCAAGGAACTGATCGCCCGCGCTATTCACAACATGGGCTCGCGCGCGGGCAAGCCCTTCGTCGCCGTCTCCTGCGGCGCCATTCCTGAAACCCTGATTGAAGCTGAGCTGTTCGGCCATGAGAAAGGCGCTTTCACGGGCACCGTGGGCGCGCGCGAAGGCTACTTTGAGCAGGCAGGCGAAGGCACCCTTTTTCTGGACGAAATTGGCGACCTGAGCCTCTACACCCAGGTAAAGCTGCTGCGCGTGCTGCAGCAGATGGAGTTCAACCGGCTGGGCAGCAACCGGCTTATCCCACTCAAGGCGCGTCTCATCTTTGCCACCCACCAGGACCTGAGCAAGCTGGTGGCCGAGGGCAAGTTCCGCCAAGACCTCTACTACCGCATCAATGTAATGCGCATCAACTCGCCTGCTTTGGCCGATCACTCTGAAGACATTCCGCAGATAGCCAGCCACTATCTGCAGCACTACTCACGGATGTTCAACAAGCCCATGCAGGCGATCAGCCCTGAAGCAATGACGATGCTGCAGAACTACCCCTGGCCGGGAAACGTGCGTGAGTTGGAAAACACTGTGCAGCGCGCCATCATCCTCGCCCCCGGCAGCGTTATCCGGGCAGAGGATCTGCCACTGAACATGCACGGTGACAAGGTCATCGACATCGGCGAGTACAACCCTGAAGGCTCGTTTGAACGCCAGTTGCGCGACTACAAGGTGAGGCTGGCCGTGGATGCGGTGCGCGACTGCAACGGAAACAAGACGCTGGCCGCGCGTTCGCTGGGCATCTCGCGGGCTTACCTGCACCGGCTCATCCGCCTCGCAGGACCGGAATCACTCTTCGAGCCCGAGTCGATCCGCTCTTCCTCGGCCTCCGCTTGAGCCCTGTGCGACTCAGCCTGATCACTCTTCGCACTGTCGCGAGTTGGTATAGTGGTCGCATCATGTCAAGGCGACTGCCGATTCTGATTGCGCTGTTGGCGTTGGTCCTATTCTCCCTGCCGCTCCGCGCGCAAACCGGTGAGGCCGGGACACCACGCAGCTCCGCAGTACCGATCGCACACAAGGCCGCAGTACCCGCAACTCCTTCCAGCTCCGATTCAGACAGCAGCCAGTCCTCTGCCCAGCCGCCGCAAATCATCGTGAATCCGCCGGCCGCTCCCGTCCCCGAGTGGGGCTGGCGCGAGCAGGCCACGTGGGCAGCCAGCATCGTGCTGGCAGTGCTAGGCTACGTGGGCATCATGCTCGCCTTGCGCACGCTCAAGCGCATTGAACGCCATCTGGAGACCAGCACGACTACAGCACAGGCGGCTCTCGAAAGCTCCAGCGCGGCGCTCTCACTGGCTCAGGCCATTGCCAACTCCGAGAGGCCCTGGATCGTGGTCACTGTCGAGCCCTTCCTCACCATGGAGAGCAGCTTCAAGGTGATGGCCGCCAACCGTGGCCGCAGCCCAGCGCGCATTATCAACGCCATTGACCAGGTGCGTGTTACGCACGACGAGACGCAACTGCCAAAAACGCCGGAGTTCGACACCACCGAGAAGACCGACGCGCCTGAGCCCATCGTTCTGCTGCCCGGCGAGGCCACCGGCATCTGGGCCTTCAACCGCGAAGACCTGGCCTCCATCTGCAAGTCCGCTGACGCGCTGCGCAAAGTAGAGCGCTGGCAGGAGACCCTGTTCCTCTACGGACGTATCACCTATATGGACCTGAACGCCACCGACCAGAGCCAGGTGCACGAGACCTTCTGGTGCTGCCGCTACATTCATGGGGAAAAGAACAGCGCACTGGTGATGGCCGGTCAGCCGGAGTACAACAAGCACAGCTAGTGCCGCTCCATCTAAACTGTGACGCCCTACGCGCCTGTCCGCAGGAGAACGCATGCCAGTTGTTGAACTCGCGGGAGTGACAAAGGCCTACGAAAGCAAGGTCGCAGTGCGCGATCTGAGCCTCTCCATTGAAGCCGGACAAATGTTCGGCCTCTTGGGCCCGAACGGCGCAGGAAAGACCAGTTCCATCCGCATGATGATGGGCATTACGCTACCCGACTCGGGAACGGTGCGTCTCTTCGATCGGCCGTTCGAGCGCAAGAGCCTGGAGCGGGTCGGCTATTTGCCCGAGGAGCGCGGCCTCTACAAGAAAATGAAGGTCGGTGAACAGCTCACGTTCTTTGGTGAGTTGCACGGCCTCACGGCTCACGAAGCCCGGCGCCGCGCCAATGCATGGACCCAGCGCCTCGAGATCGACGAGGTGCTCGAGAAGAAGACCGAGGAGCTCTCCAAGGGTATGCAGCAGAAGATCCAGTTCATTGGCTCGCTGCTGCATGATCCGGGCCTCATCGTGATGGACGAGCCCTTCAGCGGCCTCGATCCGGTGAACGCCAAGTTGCTGGAGAAGACTCTGCTTGATCTGAAGGACGAAGGCAAGGCCATCATCTTCTCCACACACCGCATGGACCAGGTAGAGAAGCTGTGCGATTCAATCTGCCTCATCAACAAGGGCGAGGCCGTACTTTCCGGCCGCGTACGAGAAATCAAGTCGCGCTACGAGCGGAACCACATCATGGTTGAGTTTGAGGGCAGCGCCAAGTTTCTGGGCAGCCCGGAAATTGCTGAAGCCAATAACTTCGCAGGACATGCTGAGATTCGGCTCAAGCCACACGGCGACGCGCAGAAGCTGCTGGCCGAGGCCGCGGCCGGAGCAAAGATTTATCGTTTCGAGATGATGGAGCCTTCGCTCGAAGAGATCTTCATTTGGACGGTGGGAGGCAAAGTGGATGCGTAACATGCTGCTGATTGCCCGGCGTGAGTATCTGGAGCAGGTGCGCGGCCGCGCCTTCCGCATGACGACCATCGGTGTGCCCGCACTGTTTGCCGTGATTCTCGGCGTCGGCTATCTCTCGAGCCTCGGCCTTGGCGAACACCGCCACATGGCCGTGGCCGCGTCAGACCCCGCGCTGGCCACGCAGATCCGCGATCGCCTGGTGGGAGACAAGGAAGCCAAGGCGCGCGTGGATATTCTGGCGCCCGCCGCTCCAGCTGATCGCGCGCGGCTTGCGCATCAGGTGGCTGCCGGGCAGCTCGACGGCTTTCTGTGGATCGAGACACAGCCGGGCAAAATGCCTACGGCTTCTTACTCCTCGCCTTCCTCCGGCGACTTCATCACCGCCGCGCGCCTCAAGTCCGCACTCACTCATGCGACGATCGATAGTCACCTGACCGCCCAAGGCATGACGCAGAAGGATGCCGACAAGCTGGTGGACGGTATGCCGCTCCAGACCTTCCAGGTGAAAAAAGACAGCAGCGAGGTGAAGAGCAACGCCGAAGCCTCTTTCTGGAAGGGCTACGTAATGGCGATCCTGCTCTCGATGACGACCATGGTCTACGGTATGAACGTGGCGCGCTCCATCATCCAGGAGAAGACCTCGCGCATTTTTGAAGTGATGCTGGCCATTGCGCGGCCGGGCGACCTGCTGGCGGGCAAGCTTATCGGCGTGGGCGCGGTGGGCCTTACGCAGATCGCCATCTGGCTCGCGGCGGCGGGGGCACTGCTGGTGTCGCCGCTGGCCGCGGCCATGATGACGGGGGACTTCACTGTGCGCGTTACGTGGACGGAGGGGGTGCTCTTCCCTGTCTACTTCATCCTCGGGTATCTGCTCTACAGTTCGCTGTTCGCTGGCCTTGCGGCCACGTGCGAAACCGAACAGGAGTTGCAGATGTATATGCCGCTGGCCGCGGCGCCTACGTGGCTCAGCTTCGCACTCATCGCGCTCATCCTCAACGACTCCAACTCATTCTGGTCAGTTGCAGCGTCGCTCTTTCCGCCGACGGCGCCCATCATCATGTTTCTGCGCATGGCCTCGGAGATTCCACCCACGTGGCAATTCGCCGTGTCGATCGGCCTGCTCATCGCCAGCATCTGGGGCGTGCTGTGGATCTCGACGCGGCTCTATCGTGTGGGCATCCTGATGTACGGGAAGCGCGCGACACTGCCGGAGCTTGTGCGCTGGCTGCGTTACAGCTAG
>DCFV01000172.1:0-17872 GCA_002314435.1 Acidobacteriaceae bacterium UBA1795
TGGCGCGCTCGTTGGCGGTGCCAAAGATTTTGGTAAGGACTTTATCGAAAAACACGAGGAATCTCCATCAGTCAGTGTAAATGCCGTGAGTTGCAGCGAAAGGCCGAGGTGGCCGTGCCTAGGAGAGTGCGCCAGGCATCGCCGCGCGCAAGCGACGGACTACACGAGATGGGGCGGAGGGCGCTGGAATGTACACGGAAGCAGTGGCGCTGCGAGAGCCTGACCTGCGCTTCGGATGGAATCAGGCGAGAGAAGGCTCAGGGGAGAAATCCACCCGATGAACAACACGGGAAGCATCGCCATCCATGCGCCGGGGCCGGCATTGTGGAGTATTGAACTGATCGTGTGCCTTGAGCCGCGCTGCGCGAATCGCGGAACCCCGGAGTTCGCGACCGGGTATTGACTGTGGCTCTTGGCCAGAAACTGCAGGACCGGATGTGCGTAGGCTCTTGCACCCTGCAAGCCTGCCTCTGCGCGGGAAATGGACGCGAGCGAGATGGCGGCGATTGCCACCCAAATCCACGCGCTTCTATTTCGAGGTCCGGTCATATTCAGCTTCTGTCTACTATTTTCCCACAACGACCGATTTCGGTGGTTGTGGTGAGAGCGAGGCTGAAGGGCTAGGATTGGGGGCCGCATGGTGCGGGGAAGGATGAGGGCAGGTTGAGCGCACGCCGTCCACATGCTCATGGAGAGAGGGGTGGATGGGGTGCCAGAGCGGGTCAAGGACAAAATCAATCCCCTCGCGACGCGCCAGCTTCGCCGCGGGTACGAAATCGGAGTCTCCTGCAACCAGGACAATCTGGTCAACCTGGCGTTTGAAGCTCAGGGAGGCGATATCGATGCCGATTCGCATATCCACACCCTTCTGGATCGTTGCGAATTCGAAGTCCTCGTCGCCGAGCGCTGCGAACTCGTGGCGGCCATCGAGGAGTTGTTTTAAGCGGCCTTCTTTTAAGCGCCACTCCGTGTGGTTCATGAGATGCCCGAGCCGCAAAGCGACCTTGCGCAGTTTACGCAACTCATCATGCAGCGCCAGCCGAAATACGGACTGTGGAGTCTTGGAGAAATCAAACGCTTTGCGAGATATTGGGAGGTGCGCTTTCTTCTGAAGAGGCGGGCAATCGTAGAAAAATATGCGATAGAGATCGTGGCGTGTCCCATGCTTTTCTTCGAGATGCGACAGAGCTAGCTCAAACGCTACTTTTGCAACGACTTGCGGATCGGCTGAGTCCCGGGAGGGATAGCAGGTTCGGAATCTGCGGAGGAAGAATCCGCCGTCGATCAGAATGGCTGTCGGCATTTGGCAAGAGAAAAGCCCACGGGCTCGGCCCCCACATCATGGAAAGTGGACGGCGTACTACCGGGGCTATTGAAATAACTGTAACACAAGCGATACACCGTTATACAAATCGGGGCGCGACTCAGACGGTCCAGGGGATTGAAACGAGGCGCTCCGACACGGCTTCGACGATTTGTTCGTGGACGTCTTCGATGGTGAGGTTGCCCTCAATGAGCGCAACGCGCTCAGACTCGCGGATAGCGATGTCGCGGTAGGCCTGCCACACACGGCTGAAGAAGGCTTCCTTCTCCTGCTCGAAGCGGTTTTCGTTGGTACCTTCGCGAGCAATCTGGCGCTCATTGCGGCGCCGGGCGCGCTCCAGGCTGCTTTCGAGTGACGGCAGCAGGAGCAGCGTGAGGTCGGGTTGCAGGTTACCGCAGACGAGGCGGTGGAGGGCAAGGACGGTCTCCGAGCCGAGGCCGCGGGCACCGCCCTGGTAGGCTTCTGTGGAGTCGGTGAAGCGGTCGCAGAGGACGATTTGGCCGGCGGCAAGGGCGGGTTCAATGACCTCAGCAATGGCCTGCGCGCGATCGGCAAACATGAGGGCCATTTCGGCCATGGGAGCGACAGGTGTGGAGCCGGAGTCCAGCAGTAGGGCGCGGATGCGATCGCCGGTGGCAGTGCCGCCGGGCTGGCGGGTGAGGACGGGGCTGTGGCCGCGTTTCTGCATCCATGCCGCCAGGCGCTTGATCTGCGTGGTCTTACCGGAGCCGTCGAGCCCTTCAAACGTGATGAACAATCCGCGCGGCATGGCGTGAGTCTACCACCCGCGCCGAGGGAGAGACGATGCTGCACGAGTTGTGTTACAAACAGTTGACTCTCAGCACGAAGACGAGAGAGGCAGAGCCATGCGGCGCGGGCATTTTGCGCATTTTCCGCAGCAGGCGGTTCTGCCCGCGCCGATAACGCAGCAACGCTTATCTGCTGATGTGCTTTGATGAGAGGCCGCCGGGCATTTGTTGGCTCCGGCGAAAGTTGAGGTTTAGTGAAGCCGTCCTTATTCAAACTCTTTGCCATTTGCGGCTGCGCAGCTGCAAGTTTTTTTTCAACCCTTGGCGCACACGCGCAAAACCTGACACTCGAAGGCCAGACCGGCGGATTCATTACGCCTACGGCCTACGTGGTCTATACCGCCAAGGATCACATCTTTTCGCATCCCGCCGTGGGCTACCACTTTGTAAACACGGCAAAGGTGATCGGCAACATCCACACCTTCAGCATCACAGAGGGCTTTGCCAATCGCGCGGAGGTGGGGTACACGCGCAGCGTGCACACGCTGGGCGACAGCCCCGCATTCAGCAAACTTTGGGACTACTCCGGCATGAACATCGTCCACGGTAAGGTCGTTGCAGTGAAGGATGGGCAGTTCGGCCCCTGGACGCCGGGCTTGGCCGCGGGCTTTGTGGTGCGTACGGACGACAAGTTTGTGAGTGGCGCGCTGAATCATGCCCTGACGGGAACGCTGAAGAGCTACACCAACGAAGACCTGTATGTGGCCGGCAGCAAGACGTGGCTGCATCCGCCCGTGCCGTTCCTTATCAACTTCGGACTCAAGTTCACCAATGCTTCAATCTACGGGCTTGGCGGCCAGGCTACGCGATTTGGCGGGCGGCTTTTCGGCGGGCTGGGGATTCCGCTCCCCGGGCCGTTCCACACGGCGATTGTGCCGGCCATCGGCTTTACGCAGGAGCCGCCGCAGGTGGAGAACCTGAGCGCAATTCTGTTCGATCCGAACACGGGAACGACCGGAGCCCTGGCGCACATTCCCACCACCATGGACTATGCCGTGCGTGTGACGCAGAAGGATAATCCGCATTTTGCGTTCGATATCGGTGTCGGACACGTGGCCGGCACGATCGGGACGACAGCGGTGGCAACGGGGCTCCCAGCGCCCTATCCGCCACTCGTGCTGGTGCCGGTGGACCTGAAGGCGAACGCGGTGTTCGGTATGGGTCTCAGCTTCCGGTACTAATAGGTAGACTCTAAGAAAGAGGGCGTTTCATCCGGCCGCGAGGCACGGGTGGAACGCCTTTTTTATGTGTCAGATGCGCTTGCCGCAGTGACCAAAGAGTCTAAAGGCTCACGGCCGATTGGCAACTTCTGCGGCAACCATGGGTTCCAATGGAGGTAGCGTGAGTGCAAAGCGACGCACTTGCGCACCAAGGATCGCGGGCAAGCCACGCCGATCCGATTCGATTACGACCTGACCTGAAGGAAGCGCAGGATGCGCACCCAGAGGCGGGCAGCAAGGAAGTCAAGGAGGTTGTCATGAGATTGTTTCGATCTGTGCGCTGGGTTTTGCTGGCGCTTGTGCTCTCGATTGTTCCCGCGTCGGCTTTTGCGGGTGTGTTCATCAGCGTGGGGTTTGCCCCGCCTCCGCTGCCGGTCTATGAGCAACCTCCATGCCCGGAGCCGGGCTGGATGTGGACGCCGGGCTATTGGGCTTACGGCCCGGACGGCTACTACTGGGTGCCAGGTGCCTGGGTGCCTGCCCCCTATGAGGGCGCGCTGTGGACGCCGGGCTACTGGGGTTGGGGCGACAGCCTCTATGTGTGGCACGCCGGCTACTGGGGTCCGCATGTGGGCTACTACGGCGGTGTGAACTACGGCTTTGGCTATATGGGCATTGGCTTTGTGGGCGGCAGGTGGCATGGCCACGAATTTGAGTACAACAGGGCCGTGATGCACGTGGATGAGCATCGTATTCACAACGTGTACGACGACCGCAGGGATATTGACCGGTATACGGTGCGGAACGACCGGCGCGTCGCCTACAGCGGCGGTCCGGGCGGCATCAACCACGCGCCTGGCCAGCAGGAGCGCATGGCAATGAACGAGCGGCACATGGCTCCGACCTCATTTCAGTCGCAGCATGTGAACGCGGCGATGAATGATCGCGGGTCTTATTACAAGACCAACAACGGACGTCCGCAGACAATGGCCGTGCAGCGCCCGATGGGGATGCAGAACCAGAACGCGCCGAACGGCAATCGGGGCGGCCAGCAGCCCAACTCGTTCAACAACGGCAACCACGGCGCCCAGCAGCAGTTCAACAGACCGCCGCAGTACCAGCACCAGAACCAGCAGCAATACCAGAATCAGCCGCAATATCAGACCCAGCAGCAGTTCAACAGGGCACCGCAGTATCAGAACCAGAACCGGCAGCAAACACAGAGCCAGCCTCACTACCAGAACCAGCCGCAGGCTCAGCCGCACTATCAAAGCCAGCCCCAGGGGCAGCCCCGCAACGAGGGGCAGCCGCACGGGCAGGGGCAGCAGCAGCAGTCCCACCCGCAGCACGAGGAGCACAAGCAGCACTAAGGCTTGAGCGACCCAGCAACCAGCAAGGCCCGCGGTATGCCGCGGGCCTTGCTGCTTTTGAACGAACTCAGGAGTTGTGCGGTTCGATTCCGGAGATTTCGATTTCGATGCCACCGAATTCCGGGTGGTCGTTCTCGCGAATGCGATAGGCGACGTCGATGCGGCTTCCTTCGGTGAGGCCCAGTTCGGAGGCGCGGAAGGCAAGATCCCAGCCCACGGCGCGCATCGCGCCGCTCGAGCCGGGGCGCGGCAGCGCAGGGCTGTCGGCCTGCACCAGGTCGAGGCGGATGTGTCGCTCCTTCATGACGCGCACTGCAGAGAGCAAGCGAACGTTGCGGGCAACGAAGATTGGTTCGGAGTTTCCGTGGCCCAGCGGCTCCAGCTTGCGCAGCCAGCCGGCCAGAGTGGGTGTGATGCGGTCAATGCGCAGCTCGGCATGAATGTGCAGCACACGCTCGGGTTCGCGCTGGGCGAGGCGTTCGGCAGCGTGGGCGCTCAGACGTCGCTTTAGCTCGGGCAGCTTGTCGGCGGGCAGCGCAAAACCCACAGCGAAGGCATGGCCGCCGAAGCGGGTGAACAGATCGGCGCAGGATTCGAGAGCTGCAAGCAGCGGAAAGCCGTCGACAGAGCGGCCGGAGCCGTGCGCTACACCGTCTTCCACGCAGACCACGAGGGCCGGCTTGGCCGTGCGCTCCACTACGCGCGAAGCAAGGATGCCAAGGACACCGCGATGCCAGCCATCTCCGTCAAGGACAAGCAGCCTATCGGCGGCGAGATCGGTGTCCGTTGCCAAACGCTCCTCGATGACTTTGAGCACGAAGGCTTCGGTGTCGCGCCGCTCGCGATTGAGCCGTTCAAGCTTGGTGGCGAGTTCGCCGGCACGGCCCGGATCACGCGTGGTGAAGAGCTCGATGACGTCGGAGGCCACGTCCATGCGGCCGGCGGCGTTGATGCGCGGCGCCAGACGAAAGGCCACGTCGAAGCCCGTGAGCTGCTTGCTGGCGGGGTCCAGCTCGGCGGCGGCGAAGAGCGCTCGCAGGCCCGCGCCCGCAGGGCGGCGAAGCTCGCGCAGGCCAAGGGCGGCGATTACGCGATTCTCACCGCGCAAGGGAACCGCGTCGGCGATGGTGGCGATGGCGGCCATCTTGAGAAAGCTCGGCAGCGTCTTTTCGCGCGTGCGTACGGGATCGCGGCGCTCGAGCGCGGCCTGCGCCAGCTTGAGCGCGATGGCCGCGCCGCAGAGAGACTTTTCTGGATAGCCGCAGCCGCGCTGGTTGGGATTCAGAATGGCGAGCGCGTCTGGAAGTGCGTCATGGGCTTCGGGTAGGTGATGGTCGGTGATGATGAGATCGAGGCCGAGGCGGCGCGCGGTTTCAGCTTCGGCAAAAGCGCGCATGCCAGTGTCGACGGTAATGACAAGTCGGACGCCCTCGGCGTGCGCGGATTCAAGCACGCTGGACTGCAGACCGTAGCCCTCGCGCAGACGATGCGGCACGTGGAAGCGCGCAACGCCGCCAAGCATCTCGATGGCGGTCTTGAGCAGCACCACTGCGGTTGTGCCGTCCACGTCATAGTCGCCGTAGAGCAGCACGGGCTCGCGCGCGGCAATGGCGCGTTCCAGCCGTGTGACGGCCTCGGCCATGCCCAGCATCAGAAGCGGGTCGTGGAGTTGCGATGCGTCCGGATGGAGGAAGGCGAAGGCCTGGTCCGGCGTGGCGATGCCGCGGGAGACGAGCAGTTCCGCAAGCACGGCGGGCAGACGCGCAGCCTTTGCCAGCGCCTCGGCTTCCTGCGGATGCGCTTCCGCGAGAATCCAGCGCTGGCGCGGAGCACGCCGCGCCGCGGGCCGCGCATTCTGCGCCGTGCCTGCCGTGGCCACTGCGGTTATTCGTCCTCGTCGTCGTGACGATGTTCGTGATCTTCGATCACGATGTCGTGGAAGTGCTCCATGTCCTCAAGCAGCGACTGGAAGCGCTCGTACCACTCGGTGGTGGTTTCATGCAGAAAGGCCATGCCCTGGTAGACAAAGCCGAGCTGGATGTAGCCGACCATACCGGCGTACTTGCGCAGCCACTGCGCTTCAACCAGTTCACTGGCTTCCTCGTCCGGGAAGTTCATTTCTCCGGCTTCTTCGATGAGGGCGTCGAGCTCTTCGTGCTCGAGAGTCATTTCACTGAAGGTGATGAAAGGTGCGCCAACGTGCTTCGCCATCTCGACGAAGTCCTTCCACGCATCGGGATTTTCGTTGCTCTCCCACAGGATGGAAGGGATGTCTTCGGTGACGTAACCGGGCAAGCGGCGCAGGCCGTGCCCTTCAATGAAGGCCACCATGTCGTCTTTAAGCGAAAGCAGATTTTCCGTACTCATAGTCAAGCAATCATTTTCTCAGATGCGGGTGGGGTAGGACGCGGGAATTGTGGAAAGCAGCGGAGCGAGTGCGAGCCGTTAGTCTGGAGACAGGAGGATCGATCGATTGCCAGCATTTGAACGTCATGTCTTTGTCTGTACGAACGTGCGGCCCGAAGGGGCTCCCCGCCCTTCATGCGCTTCCAATGGAACCAGTGATGTGCACACCGCGCTGCAGCAGGCGGCGAAGGCCGCAGGGCTGGGTGCGACGGTGCGCATCAACAAGTCCGGCTGCCTGGACCAGTGCGAGCACGGGCCCACGGTGGTGGTGTATCCGGAAGCCGTTTGGTACGGCAACGTTAAGCCGGAGGACGCCGCGGCGATTGTGCAGGAGCACCTGGTGGGTGGCCAGCCGATTGAGCGACTGCGCATTGCCGACACCTGCCTGAACGCGAAGAACTGCCCGCATCGCGGCTAGCGGGGGTTGCAGTGCGCTGTGTGCCCATCTTTGGGACAGTGACTAGCGTACCGCGCGCTGCGCGGGTTTTTGTTCACGATGCGCGTGGGGTCCGTCGATAGGCAGAGTGCGGAGGACCGTATGCAACGCACTCTGTTTGCTTTCCTGCTCGCATGTGAGTCGCCCAGCCTCGCCCTTGGCGCGCCGCCGGTGCCAGTGCATGGCGTTTACCTGGTCGATTTTCAAGTGCGCCTGGGTGCGGCGCTGCCCACCGGTGCGCTGGTCACCTGCAAAGTCAAAATCGTGCCGGACGCGCCCGCGCCGGGAGAGGCGCACCTGCAGCCTCCCGAAACGATGACTGGCGTTGCCAGCGTGCTGGGGACGACTGCGCACTGCGCAGTGGAGCTTCCGTTTGCCTGGGTGGCTGCGGGTGTTCAACGAGCAGCCACGCTGAGTTATGAGATCGATGCCCAGTCGCAAGCCGGGGTACAGCTTGTTGAGCGCACCGCCGTGGGGCAGAGCGTAGGGCTGCCGCCGTTGCCGGCGGGGGGCATGGCGCGGATGAATTTCAGCCTGACACTCTGAAAAACGCGCGAAGAAGCAGCTATGCGGGCGCCGAGGTGTACACTCAGCGGGCCGATGCGTTATCCTCGACTTTCAGCCCATGATTTTCTCTCGCGACTACATTGGGTACCTCGCCCGCCGAACGGTCAAGCACCTCGTTGACGCCAAGATGATCACCACCAGTGATTTGAAGGCGACCGAGGCGCGAGTGACCACCGGCCTGACCGAAGAGCTGTCGCTCGAGGACCGCATCAACGAAGAGGTGCGCGTCATCCTGGAGGCCTACTCCGAGGAGATGCGCAAGAGCGGCGCGCAGTACGCCGAGATGTTCAAGAAGGTGAAGACCGAGCTGGCGCGCAAGTACAAGGCGGTGCTATGAGGATCAGCCGCGACAAGCTCAACAAGCTGGCCCACACTGTGGCCGACACGCTTGCCGAGATCGACGAGGTCGGCTTTCTGGAGGATCGCAACACGATCCGGCAGGAGGCGCGCAAGGCGCTGGAAGTCCTGCTGACGCAGGAAGCGGGCATCGACACAGCGGCCCGCCTCAAGATCGCGTCGCAGCGCAAGATCATCCTCGAGGGCTCGCAGGAGTGGGAGATTCTCTACCGCAAGTACTACAACGACGAAGTACGCAAATTGGGCATTTAGCCCCTGTTGGCGCCCCGCCCTCAGGTTTTGCGGAGAACCGGATTTTTGATACAGTAAGAAAGCGGCTTGTTGAGCCGCCCCCTCCAAGTGTGGCGCTATCGTCTAGGGGTTAGGACGTGAGATTCTCAATCTTAAAACCCGGGTTCGATTCCCGGTAGCGCTACCAGATATTGAACGCTAAAGCTCGCTAAATCAGCGGGCTTTTTGTTTGCCCCGAAAACCTGCTGGCGCGTCCCAGCGCCCAAAAACGCGTTTCGCGGTACACAAAAATGGTACACACAGTAATTCTGGGTAGACTCCGCTCCCAACGGCCTGCCTGAGAGGATTGCCCGCCTAATGGGGCACAGTTCGCCGTCCGTTGGCCGCTCGTTACTACATCCACGTTACAGAGACACACGTTGCCGCCGGGTTCGGGAAGTTTGTCGAGTATCAGACGCGCGATGTTGCAGAAGGACTCGCAGCCGCTTTTCCTCAGCAAGCGAAGCAGTTCAATAGCGAGTATTCCCGTGGCATTTGACCACTGAATGCGGCCAAATATCAGCACCAGCTATCGTTTGGCTTGGGGAATGATTAAGTAGTAATTTCCGGGCAGGCGGGGATGCGAGCGGAACAATTCTCTCGGAGTAGCGCTTAATTCTGAATGCAAACTGTATAGGACACTGTTAGTGTCTTCCTCAGACAAAAGAGTTTCGGTAACCCGATCTCCCAGTGGGTGAAAACATGGCGCTTAGGCAATTTATGGCAGCACAAATGCGCAAGCCGTGCGGATGGTTCGGATCGACAATCATGCACCCCATTCTGAACCGCCTGAACAGGGCTGTGATTGAATCGAGTCTTTCGCGCATCAAGATCGAGCCACAGCATTCTGTGCTGGAGATCGGGTTCGGCGGAGGATCCGCGCTGGCCCTGGTAGCCAAACGCCTCACCACGGGAACCGTCACCGGCGTGGATCTCTCGCCTGATATGGTCCGCAAAGCCGAGTATCAATTCCGTCGTGAGATTGCAGATGGCCGGATACGTGTCCAACTGGGAGACATAGCCGCGCTCCCATTCGAGTCGGAATCGTTTGATCGCGTGTTCACCATCAACACGATCTACTTCTGGCAAGATACTTTGCAATGTTTCTTGGAAATCAAACGCGTGCTCAAACCTGGAGGGCAGGCTCTTGTTGCTCTTCGTTCGCGTGAGAACATGCAGCGCGTCGCGTTCACGCAACACGGTTTCCGGCTCTTTTCTCCTGATGAGGTCCAACCGTACATGGCGCAGGCGGGCTTTACCCACGTGAGATCGACCCATGCACGGCAGGGAACACGTTTCGACGAAATTCTAGTCTCCGGCTGCAAAGGCTGAACACGCAAGAAACTCTTGCCTGGTTGCTTCACGTGTTCTACCAAAAGATTCGACGTTAAGGCCCGTTAAATCAGCGGGCTTTGTTTTTTGCTCAATAGCTCCTCCTCTTTCACCCCGACGGCAATTTGCGCAACCATCTACACATCATTTGGTTCATAAGCATCAGCTCCTGCAGCCTGGCTATTCGAGTTCTTGCACCCCCTTTTAAGACCCGGTTGAGAAGCGATGGCCTCCACTTGCATTGCGGCCGAAACTTCGCCAGGTCCCACTGTTGACTTGAATCTTCACTCTCGGCGTTGGCCCTCAAGGCGCTCATAATAGAAAGGCAAGGACAACGAGCATGGCGAAAATGGGCACTGATGGGGTAGGCCGGGTCATCGATGGAAGATTTCCTCTCCTCCAACTGTTGGGCGACTCTGAGTCGGGTGGTGTGTTTCTTACAGAACTGCAGGGAAATGGATCGCAGAAGGCCGCCATCAAGCTCATTCCCGCTGATGCCGTGGACGCAGAACCACAATTCGCTTGCTGGGAAGCTGCGTCGGCCTTATCGCATCCGCACCTGATGCGCGTGTTGCACACCGGCACCTGCCAGATCGACGGCGTCCCGCTGTTCTACGCTGTGATGGAATATGCCAACGAGATTCTCTCGCAGATTCTTCTGGAGCGGCCACTCACACCCACTGAGACCAGAGAGATGCTCAGCCCCGTCCTCGACGCCCTTTCCTATGTTCATGGGAAAGGCTTCGTGCATGGTTGTCTCAAGCCATCGAACATCATGGTAGTCGAAGATCAGTTGAAACTCTCTTCAGACAGCCTCAGCGTCGCAGGCAAACTCAGCACCCACCCTCCAGTAAGAGGAGTCTATGACGCGCCAGAAACTGCCACAGGAGACATCTCCCCGGCCGCGGACATCTGGTCGCTCGGGGCTACCTTGGTCGAGACTCTAACCCAGCATCCGTTGGATTGGGACAGGTCAACGCATCGGGACCCGGTTGTGCCGGATTCCATTCCCCAGCCCTTCGCTGCCATAGCGCAGGAGTGTTTGCGCTCGGACCCCGCTCTTCGATGCACCCTAGGCGACGTCCGAGCGCATCTTGAACCAGCCCGCACGATCCCGCTCCCGGCCGCCAGAGCCACCCGCAGAACTGTCTCTGCCAAGCTCCGCACAACAGCCCTCCTTGCCGCCGTGGCGGTCCTGTTTTTGGTTTTTGCAGTTCTGCAACTGCGATCTCGCCGGACGGAGGTTTCGTCGCCAATTGTCGAGCAGCAACCGGTGCCTGCAACCCCCACCCAGCCGCCTGAGGCTCCACTTCCGGAGCCTCAGGTCCCCAAAGCTGCCGCTTTGAAAGGGGCCGTCGCCAGGCAAGTTTTGCCCGACGTACTCCCCAGCGCGCGCCAGTCAATTCGCGGTCAGGTGAACGTGACAATACGGGTGACTGTCGATCCAAACGGCAGTGTTTTGACAGCGGTGATTGAATCGCCCGGATCGAGCAGGTATTTCGCCAAAGTATCTCTGCAGGCGGCGAAACAATGGAGATTTACCCCTGCGCAAGTTGATGGGCAATCCGTTCCCAGCGTCTGGATGCTGCGATTTCACTTCACGCAGGACGCGACAGAGGTCACACCTGCGGAAGTCTCTTCAAAGGCTTCTGCCGGGGATATGTGAGGAGACTTGCAGCTTTCGCCAATCCTTCGTCTCGGTTTTCCCTCTTCGAGCCAACTCAGACTGCGCAGACCAGCAATTCAGCGGCAGCGGAATTCTGCTTGGAGGGAGTAGCCACCACAAAAGTTGTAGAAGCTCCTGATCCTTAGGTGTTTGTGGCCGGTGGTAACATGAACCAACCGGGCGCTGCCTTGAGCCCGGCGCAGCTTGGGTGTGTTTCGTTGCGGGCGATGACACGAACGATTGGCGCATATATAGTGCATTTGTGCCAGCAGGCGTTCTTTTAGATTGCTTTTGTAGTGGGGCCATATGGAAACCCAGACACATCGCATCATCAACCGCACACAGGGCAGCCTGTTGAGCGAGGGCGTGCAGGAACTGGACGCCACGTTCGAACACCTGACCGTGCTGCGCGTGCTGATCGAGGGGCTGGCCGACAACCACGAAGCGGGGTTGTGGCTGACCCAGGTGAAGGGCATTCCGGCAGTGCCACGCATCTCCCCGTTTGACCTGATCTACGTGGACGAAAAGCAGCGTGTGGTGGAGGCTGTGGAGTTGCTTCCGGCCGGTCATCAGCCGCCCTTCGAAGAGCCCGCAGTGAGTGCGCTGGTGCTGCCGTTCCAGACCATTTCCGCCACGCAGACGCGGATTGGCGACCAACTTGTGATAGACGGCGCAGCGGCGAGCGAACCCGCAGAGCCCGAGCCACAGGCGGCCATTGCCGAATCTGTAGAGCCGGTGCCAGTTGTTGCTGCTTCCCCTCAGGCGATGCGTGCCGTGGAAGAGCCGCTGCCGGTGGCGGTTGTCGCCGCAGCTGAAGGTGTATTGGAAGCCAGGCCCGCGCCTGATGCTGAGCAGTCGGTGGAGCCTGAAGTAGTGGCAGAGACTCAACCAGTGGCTGAAGCCGAACTGGTCGCTGAGGCTGAGCCAGTCGCTGAAGCCAAGCCCGTGCCTGAGCCTCAACCAGTGGCTGAAGCTGAGGTGGTTGCTTCGCCTGAGTCGGTGTTACTTTCGCAGCCAGCCAAGCGCCCTGCCAAAGGTGGCGGGGGCAAGAAGAAGCGCAACAGCACACCGCGTGCACGGCAGGCGCGCCGGCTTGAGGCTATTGCCGAAAGGAACTGGGAAGCCACAGAGGCAGAGCGCAGGGCGCGGACGGAATCTATGCTGGCGCAAGCGCCGGCGCCGGCCCCCCCATTTATGCTGCAGAGCGCGCCCGCGTTCGCGGCACTGGCTGCGACGCACCCGGCTCTGGCATCAAAACCTTTACCGCGTTCCATTCCGCTGCGCCCGGTGGCAGCTTCGATTCCGGCCAGCGCGCCGGCTGCTGCGGCTTCCGTGCGGATAGTTGAGGCGCCAGTCGAACTGGTGCAGCGGGGCAGGAACAGGAATCGACCGGACGAAAAGACTGCGAGTGGGAGAGGAAACATCATGGCCGCTGTCAACCGATTTCTGCATTGGCTGAATCCGGAAGCCGTCGATAAAGAGCAGCGTAGCTCCATCCGGCGGCCGGCGCGGGAACTGGCCGCTTTTGGTGGGCCGGAAGGCGAGCCCAAAAAGCACGAGGTGGGTGACATCAGTTCCACCGGCGTGTACCTACGGACCGAAGATCGCTGGGAACCGGGAACCAAGGTCGCGCTCACCTTGCAGCGCAACGGTCCCGAAGAACATCGCGAAGACAAGCGGGTGGAAGTCGAGGCCGATACGGTGCGCTGGGGCAAGGACGGCGTCGCGCTGGAGTTTGCCTTCCCCGAGGCCATGCGTCTTGATCTATGGGAGGCTGCTGCCAAGGGCGAAGCTTCGGAAACCGGGCCCGATTACATTGTTCACGAGATGCGGCTGGCGCGCGCGCTGGGCGTGTTTCGCAGCATCTGCCCTGAGGTCGAGGAAGAGGTTACGCGGATGCTCCGCAAGGAGTTCAGCAGTGCCCGGGTGGCGGGCGGAATCCGCATCGCGCTGATGGCCGAACGGCTGTTGCGGCCACGCGCAGAAGCCACCGGCCTGCGGGTCCCGGCGGGTCTGCTGCTGCACGTTCTTGAGATGGGGTCGTGGGCGGATGAGGAGTGGACTCAGGCCATGTGGGCAGGGTTGATGGCCTCGGCGTGCACCCGCGAAGGCGGCGATGAGTCGAACGCCCAGTTTGCGCAGATCCTGAGCCACATGGCGCCGGCGCACCTGCGGATTCTGGAAATGGCCTGCGGGAAAGCGATGACCGCTGCGGAGGAGGGAACCCAGGCAGTGATCTGCACCATCGGCGAACTGACCAAGGGATTGGATCTGACCAACCTGACCAAGACACTGCGGACGGTGGCCGAACTGGGAGACCATGGCCTGATGGCAGAGGTCAGGCGCTCCCCCTCGGACCCGCTGGATACGGAGGCCAGGACTTCTGCAACCCGCCTGGGGCTGATGATGTACGCGCGCTGCCACGGGCAACGGGGCGATGAAGAGGCGTTTGTAAAGGCGGCGCAGCTTCTGCCCAGCGCGAAGGCGTAGGGTTCTCCTATTCCGGGCGCGGAGCCGGGAAGATAGCCGTGCGTTGGCTGCCGCGTCTAATACAGTGGTAGAGCGCTGCCTTTCAATCGGCGGCGGCACGTAGGCACCACCATGATGCGAATTCCAGGATTTCTGTGTATTGTTGCGGGGGTGGTTGCAGTTGCGCCGTGGATTGGCGTGGCGCAGCAAGCCGCCGAACCGCCTGCAGCGCCCGTTCTGCATCCTACGGCGCACGAAGTGCAGCTGCCCGTGACGGTGCGCGACAAGCACGGCGCGCTGGTGGCGAACCTGACCAAAGACGATGTGACTCTGGCTGAAGACGGCCGACCTCAGACAATTCGGAGCTTTTCGCGCGAGAGCGATCTGCCTTTCGCCGTGGGATTGCTGGTGGAGACGAGCCGCGGCCTGTCCAGTGTGATGGAGGCCGAGCGCAAGGCCGCGAACAAGTTCGTGGACCAGATGCTGGGCGCAAAGGGCGGCAAGGATCAGGCTTTTCTGATTCACTTCGACCGTGAGGTGGAACTGCTCCAGGACTTCACCACGGAGCCGGAGAAGCTGCACACCGAGATCGAAGAAATGGGGCCAACGTCGCGCTCGCAGGACGACCGCCTTGGGCCGGAGACGACTGGCGATGACCGCGAGCGGCCACGCGGCGGGCGCGCCACGGGTAAGCAGCTCTACGACGCGATCTATCTTGCGTCGGATGAGTTGATGAAGCCCAAAGAGGGGCGCAAGGTGCTGGTCGTGTTCTCTGACGGCGTGGACCGCGGCAGCAAAGAGTCGATGAACGAGGCGCTAGATGCGGCCGATCATGCCGGACTGAGCATCTACACCATCTACCTGAAGGGCGAGCAGGAGCACAGCGGCAGTGGATTTCCCAGCACCGGGCAGCACGGCGGCATGGGCGGAAGCTATCCGGGTGGCGGTGGAGGAGGTTACCCCGGCGGGAGCGGAAAGCGTGGCGGGGGTGGATCGGCCGAGCCGAACGTAGACGGCAAGAAGATCATGGAGCAGATCGCCACGCGCACCGGCGGGCGGTTCTTCGAGGCCAAGAAGCGCGAGAACCTGGAAGAGATCTATGCGGATATTGGGGCAGAGCTGCGCGGACAGTATCTGCTGACCTACACGCCCGACATGGTGGACCATGACGGCGGTTTCCATAAAGTGGCGGTGAAGACAAAAAAGGACGATCTGACCGTGTTGACGCGCGCAGGTTATTACGCGCCGGGCGGAGATGTGAAGTAGGAACAGCAGCTTTACTGCAGATGCAGCAAGGGCGCGGCCGATGGCCGCGCCCTTGCTGTTGCACCGGTTGCCTGATCAGCAGGTGCCTGTGTGCAGGTCTGGCCCCGTCTGTTTCTCCTGGAGTGCCGCCTGCGCAGCCGCCAGCCTTGCCGTCAACAACCGGAAGGGCGAGCAGGATACGTAGTTCAACCCGATCTTGTGGCAGAACTTGACGGACTCTGGATCGCCGCCGTGTTCGCCGCAGATGCCCACCTTGAGAGTGGGCCGGGTGTTGCGTCCCTTGGCCGTGGCCATCTTCACCAGCAAGCCCACGCCCGCCTGATCGAGGGTGGCGAAGGGATCCTGTTTGAAGATGCCGTTCTTGAGATAGGCCGGCAGGAACTTGTTGATGTCGTCGCGCGAGATGCCGTACGTGGTCTGCGTCAGATCGTTGGTGCCGAAGCTGAAGAACTCAGCCTCTTCAGCGATCTGGTCGGCGGTGAGGGCCGCGCGCGGCAGCTCGATCATGGTGCCCACCATGTAGTCGATCGTGGCGCCCTTCTCCTTGAAGACCTTGTCGGCAACACGGCGGATGATGTTGGCCTGATGGCGCATCTCATCGATGGAGCCGATAAGCGGAACCATGATCTCGAGGTGCGGTTCGCCGCCGTGGTTCTTTACATTGACCGCAGCCTCAAAGATGGCCCGGGCCTGCATCTCCGTAATCTCAGGGAACGTGATGCCGAGGCGGCATCCGCGCAGGCCGAGCATGGGGTTCATCTCATGCAGGTCCTGGACGCGCGCCAGCAGCGTGCGCAACTCCTTGAGCTTGGGCGAGCGAGGCTTCAGGTCTTCCAGGTGGGCGATCTCCACCAGAAGATCTTCACGCTGTGGCAGGAACTCGTGCAGCGGGGGATCGAGCAGGCGGATAGTGACCGGCAGCGATTCCATAGCCTTGAAGAGACCGATAAAATCGGAACGCTGCATGGGCAGCAGCTTCTTCAAGGCTTCGCGGCGGTCGGCTTCGTTGTCGGCCAGGATCATGGAGCGGACGTGCTCAATGCGGCCTTCCGCAAAGAACATGTGCTCAGTGCGGCAGAGGCCGATTCCTTCAGCTCCGAAGGCGCGGGCCTGCTTGGCGTCGCGAGGCACATCAGCGTTGGCGCGGATCTTGAGCCGGCGCAGCGGATCAGCCCAGCCCATGAACTTGACCAGATCCGGATCGTCAGGACGCGCCGGGATGGTCTTCAGTTTGCCATCAATCACGCGGCCGGTTGTGCCGTCGAGCGAGATCCAGTCGCCGTGGCGATAGGTCTTGCCCTTCACGCGCAGCTCCTTGCGGGCTTCGTCCACCTGGCAGTCACCGGCGCCGGCCACGCAGCACTTACCCATGCCGCGGGTGACGACAGCAGCGTGCGAGGTCATGCCGCCGCGCGAGGTAAGAATGCCGGAGGCCACTTCCATGCCGCCGATATCCTCAGGTGTGGTTTCGCCGCGGACCAGGATGATGCTCTGCATGTGCCCGCTGGTGTGCTGTTTCACGGCTTCCTCAGCAGTGAAGACGATCTGGCCCACAGCCGCGCCGGGCGATGCCGGCAGGCCGGTGGCGAGCACCTCGACCTTGGCGCCCTTTTCATCGAGGCGCGGGACGAGGAAGTCGTAGAGCTGGTTCGGCTCGACGCGGAAGATAGCTTCCTCCTGCGTGATGAGTCCTTCGCGCACCATGTCGATGGCCACGCGCACTGCGGCCAGGCCGGTGCGCTTGCCATTGCGGGTCTGCAGCATATAGAGCTTGCCATCCTGAATGGTGAACTCGAAATCCTGCATATCGCGATAGTGCTTTTCCATCTTCCACGTGATGGCGCGGAGCTGGTCGTAGACCTTGGGCATGGCTTTTTCGAGTTCGCTGATGGGCTGCGGAGTGCGGACGCCGGAGACCACGTCTTCACCCTGCGCGTTCATCAGGTACTCGCCGAAGAAGATGCGCTCGCCGGTAGCGGGATTGCGCGTGAAGCCGACGCCGGTGCCGGAGTTCTCGCCCAGGTTGCCGAACACCATGGCCTGCACGTTGACCGCTGTGCCCAGCCAGTCGTCGATGTGGTTGATGCGGCGATAGGTCTTGGCGCGCTCATTCTGCCAGCTGCGGAACACGGCATCACGGGCCTGCACCAACTGCTCCAGCGGGTTCTGCGGAAAGTCCTTGTGGGTTTCCTTCTTCACCAGCTTCTTGTACTCGGAGATGATTTCCTTCAGAGCGTCGGGGCCGAGCTCGTAGTCAAACTTGACGCGCTCGCGCTCCTTCACGCTGTCGAAGATGTGTTCGAACTTCTTCTTGGGAATGTCGAGGACCACGTCGCCGAACATCTGGATGAGGCGGCGATAGGAGTCAAACGCGAAACGCGGATTGTTGCTGCGCTTGGCGAGTGCTTCCACAGCCTGGTCGTTGAGGCCGAGGTTGAGG
>DCFV01000172.1:18155-41166 GCA_002314435.1 Acidobacteriaceae bacterium UBA1795
CCGGGCATGGAGAACTTGGCGCCCGAGCGGACGGAGACGAGCAGGGGATTGTCACCCGAGCCCAGCTTCTGGCCCTGCAGCCGCTCCAGCCGTTCCAGAGCGGCGTACATCTCTGTATCGATCTGCGGACTCAACGATCCGCGCATGTATTCGCGGCACGCTTCGGTCTGAATGGTGAACCCGGGAGGGACGGGCAGACCGGCATTGGTCATCTCCGCCAGGCCGGCACCCTTGCCGCCCAGCACATCCTTCATGCGGCCATTGCCGTCGGCAGAGCCGCCGCCGAAAAAGTAGACATACTTGGTTGGGGTTGAGGTTGAGCTTGCTTGGTCGGCAAGCTGCTGATCCAGTACGCCAAGCGACATGGAAATGATGCCTCCGATTTGGATTGTTTCCCCGGCCAAAGGAGAGGCGCCGGGGACCGCAAAGCGGTTTCCATGGAGGGTGGCGGTACGTTGGCCTGGTCCGCAGCGGTAAGAGCAGGTGAAAGACCAGGTGCGTGCAGTCATCCAGACACTTCGACTGCGCCTTGCGGCGTTACGCGATTCGCCCGTACAAATAGCGCCGCAAGTATACACTTGCCTGTGCCGCGCATCACAGACCAGTAGCTTGCGGATAATGTCTCGTCATATTCTTGGGTGGGGATTTTCGCAATTTGAGACAAAACCCCTCGCCAAAAAGGCTTCCTCGGCAGTTCCCCTGAAATCCCAGTCGCAGTCCCCTGCAGACCGGGCCCAGAGTGTGGTTCGCGAACCGCAATGTGAGATGCAGAAAAGAGCAGGATGCGCCGGTGATGAGCTAGATGCGGCGCGCCATCTCACAGTGCTTTCTGAGTCCGAGGGATGAATGGAGTTGCTGGCCAGTCGGTTGCATCCCGCACATGGGGTGTTTCCAGGGGCGCCTTATACAGAGGAGTGAGTGCCTGCGAGGAGGGGCCGCGGCGGCCGCATGGATTGGGATCTATGCGGCCGGCTGGGCGAAGCACTCTTCCTGCGCCGTGGGGGCGTTGCGGCAGGAGAGCAGGATGCGGTCGAGGCCCACGATCGTGAGAATCTCCGCGACGTGATGCGTGACGTTGACGACGTTGAAGCAGTGGCCCGCGTCGCGTGCGGCGCCGTAGAGCGAGATCAGTGCGGAAATACCTGCGGCGTCGATCCGCTCAACGTGTCCGAGATCGAGCGTGACGTTCTCCTGCTGCACGACGGGCGTGAGCCGCTCGACGAGTTCCCGCTCTTCGCCGCGGACTAACTCGCGTAGATCGCCGGGAGCAATAAGTCTTGTCTGAGTCGTATTGGTAAGGATGCTGTTCATACAAACCTCCTTGAGGCGTTGTGGTCTCCGGACGGAACCGGGCGGGGGAGCAATGAACTACCAGGAAAGCCCTGCCCCTGAGCTTGCATTCGGCCTGCCAAAGTCGCCCGCCGCCAAATATGCTGAGAACACGAGAGATGCAGCTTATCCTGTGGAAACGCGTTGGAAAACCTGTGTCCGGATTCGATCGGAGCGTCCACAATCGAACACGTTGGAGACAGGTACGCAGCAGGCAGGCAGGAAAGTTCCATGGCGGATGAGGAAAAGTGCGTGGGCGGTACGGCGGCAGAACGCTGGACGCCGGAGCAGGCGCGCGCGCGGGCGCTGGAGGCCGGCTTCGACGATGCCGGCCTGCTGGCGCTGCCACATCCGGAAGAAGCACGCGACGCGGCGCGCTTTGCGGAGTGGATCGGCGCAGCGCGCGCGGGCGCGATGCAGTATCTGGAGCGAAGGTCCGATGACGGCGCGTTAGTGCGGGCACGCGTACAGACGCCATTTCCGTGGGCGCGTTCGGCGCTGATGTGCTTTGCCGTGTACAACTCTGCGCAGCCGCGCTCCACGGAGCCTGCGCCGCGCCACACTGGCTGGATTGCGCGCTACGCGTGGACCAGTCGCGTGGACGACAAGGGCGCGCGGCGGCCCAGCGATTATCACAAGGTGCTGCTGCAGCGGCTGCGAGCGATGGAGGCACGGCTCCGTGAGCAGTTCGGTGAGTTTGAGTCGCGCGCGTATGTAGATACCGGCCCTGTTGTGGAGCGCGCGCTGGCGACGGCTGCAGGGCTAGGCTGGACGGCAAAGAATACTTGCCTCATCCATCCCAAGTTGGGCTCGTTTGGGTTTCTCGCAGTCCTGCTTACTTCGCTGCCTGTCGAAAAGGAGATCGCTCCGGTTGCACCACTCCCAGATCGTTGTGGGAGTTGCACGCGCTGCCTGGAAGCCTGCCCGACGGGCGCACTCATTGCGCCCTACCAGATGGATGCGACGCGCTGCATCTCGTATCTCACGATCGAGCACCAGGGCGCGATTGCTCCCGAACAGATGGATGGCATGGGACGGCAAGTGTTTGGCTGCGATATCTGCCAGGACGTGTGTCCGTGGAATCGCAAGGCGCCAATCACGCCGGACACGGAACTCGCGGCGCGCGCGGAATTGGTGAATCCGGCTCTCAGGTGGCTGGCAGAGATGGACGAGGCCGAGTTTGAGCGCACGTTCAACGGCTCGCCTGTGCGGCGCGCCGGCTTTGCTGGGTTCCAGCGGAACGTGGCGATTGCCATTGGCAACAGCGGCGCGCGGGAACTGGTCACGCATCTGAGTGCATGGGCCGATGCGGCAGATACAGGTCTGCGCGCAGCGGCCCAGTGGGCGCTCAGAAAACTAACTTTGTAAGTGGGTCCGACAGAATGAAGCTAACTCGAACCACAGAAATCTATGCGCCAGTTAGACGACGCGCATGACATTGGCCGCGCTCAGGCCCTTGGGGCCCTGCTGGCACTCGAATTCGACGGACTCGCCCTCATTCAGGGTCTTGTAGCCATCTTCCTGAATCGCGGAAAAATGCACAAAGACATCTTCGCCGCTGGAACGCTGAATGAAACCGTACCCTTTTGCCCCGTTAAACCACTTCACCACGCCTTGTTCCTTCATCGAACAATCTCCTTTGAACTGCTGTTGACGCTCGCTCATCCCAGAGACGCCGCGAGCCGCCGGTGCGCCGGTAAACCGTGCGCCTTGGCAGCTCGATGACTTCGCCGGGTTGAGTGCTGTCCCCTAACAACCAACATCAAAACGCAAAGGCCATCCTATGAAGACTGCAGACGCGCCCACGACGCGCCGTGCCTCAGTTATGGCAGGAAATGGAACTGGATGCAAGGAGAAAATAGTTCCAATTGGTCAGGAAAGTTAGCCGTGCTATCGATGCGCTGCACGCCCGGAGGCGTCTATCCTAGAGGAGAAGCCCCGCAAAAACAGGCCCGCTGCGCCGCATTGAGCGGCTCGGCCGGGCGCGGTGCAGGGAGGAATCAGGATCGTGGGAGATATATCAGATAGCGGTACGAAAGGCGCGGTGATTGAGACTGCGTCTGCCGATGCGGGCGCGGTGCCGGTTACGCAAACCAAGTGGTATCGGCTGCGCCAGAGCTGCACATCACTGGTGAGTTATTTGCTCGACAGCGAGGTGCATACCTTCGCCTTCAGCGTGGCGGCCAACGCGATTCTGTCGTTCATTCCGTTCATCGTGCTGCTCTATACGCTGTCCTCGGCGGTGTTCCGCTCGGCCACCATGGTGGATACGGTGACCGAGATGGTCCATTACTTTCTGCCGTCCAACCAGCAGTTTGTGGCCTATACGTTGCACAAGGCGGCACAGTCGCAGGGCATTCAGGTATTTTCGCTCATCATGATTCTGGTGGCGTGCACGGGCATCTTTCTGCCATTGGAAGTAGCCCTGAACCAGGCGTGGGGCGTGACCAAGAGCCGCAACTACATCATGAATCAGCTGGTGGCTTTCGGCCTGGCAATCCTGATGGTGGTACTGGGCATGGGCAGCATTGTGATCAATGCCATCTTTCGCTCGATGCTCGGCGGAATATTCTTCGGGCACACGGATAACCTCGTTTTCAATTCACTGACTTTCCTTGTGCTGGCCGTCTCCACAGGGCTTGCTGCAATTCTGTTCTTCTTCTCGATCTACTGGCTGTTGCCCAACCGCAAGGTGCCGTGGCGGCCGGTGGTGCGCACGTCGTTCTACACCGGCATCATCTGGCTGGTCTCGAAGTACGCCTTTATGGCTTTTCTGCCGCACCTGCATCTGGAAGATCTGTACGGCGCGTTCTACGTTTCGGTGGGCCTGATCTTCTGGGCTTACACGTCAGGGCTGATTCTGTTTGCCGGTGCACAGTTCAGCGTGACGCGGTTCGCGGCGAAACAGTGAATAGTGGACTATGCGCAGTGCGCAGAAATGCAGAAGGGGCAGCGATGAACGCTGCCCCTTCTGCTTTGCCTCCGTGTTTGAACTTGCCTATGGCAGCTTGAAGGCCTTTACGGCGATGGCGTTCGGCCCGCGACCGGCGGGCAACAGCGTGAACAGCGACTTTGAAGCGGTTCGAACTACGGCTACATCGCCGGAGCGCGCGTCCACCACGAAGAGCAGGTGGCCGGCAGCGGAGAAAGCCAGGGCCGAAGGGCCATCGCCCACGTGGATGGCGCCTGCGCGCCTGCCATCGTCGATGGCGTAGATGGCCACTTCCTGCGAGCGCTGGTTGCCCACATAGAGCAGTGAGTTGTCAGCCGAGACGAGGCCGCGGACGGGGTTGGCGCCCATCAGGTAAGCGCCCTGCACGTCGTCCGTGCCGGTGATGACCTCGGAAACCGAGTCACTCTGCGCGTTGATGACAAAGATTTCGCCGCCGTCTGGCTTGAGGGCGATCTGCACGGGCTGGCGGCCCACGTCGAGCAGAGCTTCCACTCGATCCGGCTGCGCGCGGTCGGCTGGCGTGGGCTTGCCGGCGGCGTGCGCCAGGGCGATGGCGAGGATCTGGTGGCCTCCCGAGCAGGCGGCGAAGGCTTTGGACGAGTCAGGCAGGATGACGACATCGCTGGCGCCGGGGCAGCCGGAGAATACGGCGCGCACCTGGCGTGTGGACGGGTCGATGAGGCTGACGGAGTTACCGCGGCGGTTGGCCACGGCGAGGGTCTTGCCGTCAGGAGAGACGCGCAGTGCGACTGGTTCCTCGCCGGTGCCGATAACCGCTACTTCGCGGCGCGCCGTGAGATCGAGTACGGACACGCTGTTCGAGGCGGAGTTGGCCACGTAGGCCAGATCCCCCTCGGGCGCCAGCGCGAGCGCGACAGGCTGCTTGTGCACCAAGATCGCGGCGGCTACGGAATTGTTCTCCGCATTAAGCACAGTGACCGAACCGAGCGAGCCGGGCACAGCGGAATTGACGACGTAGACTTCGTTGCGTGTGACGCTGGCGGTGACGGCGACGGGGTTCTGGCCGACGGGCAGCTCGCGGTCGAGGCGCACGTTGACCACGTCGTAGATGGAGACGGTGCCGCCGGCGCCGTTGGTCACGTAAGCGTACTCGCGGTAGTTGGGCGGGTACTGCGGAAAGTCGTGCGGGCGGCAAGCCGTCAGAGGCAACAGAAAGAGGCACGCGACAGAAAGGCGGCCGGGAAAGCCGCCTTTCGCGAGAGCCGGAATGAGCTTACTTGACGTGCGCAGCATGCGTTTCCGTGGGTGTGGTGTCGATGTGCAGGCCGCGGGGCAGCTTGCGATGCACGATGGGGGCAATCTGGCCGATCTCGTCCATCATGCGCACGAACTGCTCGGGATAGATGGACTGCGGACCGTCGCTGAGGGCCTTGTCCGGCTGGTGGTGCACCTCTATGAGCAGGCCATCGGCTCCGGCGGCGATGGCGGCGCGCGCCATGGGCAGCACCTTGTCGCGCTTGCCGGTGGCATGGCTGGGGTCCACCAGGATGGGCAGGTGGCTGAGCTTCTGTACGGCGGGCACAATGCTGAGGTCGAGGGTGTTGCGGGAGTGGTCGGCAAACGTGCGCACGCCACGTTCGCAGAGGATGACCTCGTAGTTTCCCTCGCTCATGATGTATTCGGCGGCCATCAGGAACTCGTCGAGCGTGGCGCTCAAGCCGCGCTTCAGCAGCACGGGCTTACGCATGTGGCCAGCGTGCTTCAGCAGTGAAAAGTTCTGCATGTTGCGCGCGCCGATCTGGATCACGTCGGCCCACTCGGCGACCAGTTCGAGAGAAGCGTTATCAATTGCCTCGGTGACGATGCGCAGGCCAAAGCGATCGCGGATTTCGGCCATGATCTTCAGGGCTTCGAGGCCGAGGCCCTGGAAGGCGTAGGGCGAGGTGCGCGGTTTGTAGGCGCCTCCGCGGAAGAACTGCGCGCCTGCGGCTGCTACATGCTCGGCGATGGTGAAGGCCTGCTCGCGGCTTTCGATGGAACATGGCCCCGCG
The DNA here is from genome assembly GCA_002314435.1 of Acidobacteriaceae bacterium UBA1795. Taxonomy (GTDB): domain Bacteria; phylum Acidobacteriota; class Terriglobia; order Terriglobales; family Acidobacteriaceae; genus Telmatobacter. The sequence continues at coordinate 24,450 of DCFV01000172.1, forward strand.
ACCACAGCCAGGTTGCGCCCGCCGATCGTAGCGTCGGTGCCCGCGAAGCGGATGATCGTGTCCTCTTCCTTCACGTCGCGGCTGGCGAGCTTGTAGGGCTTTGAGACGCGAATAACTTCGGCGACGCCGGAGAGCTCTTCGAGATTGCCGCGGTCGACTTCGCCCTTGTTGCCGGTGATGCCGATGGCCGTGCGCTGCGCGCCCGGCATGGGATGCGCGCGGAAACCTAGATGCTCGATGTGTTCGCAGACGGCCTGGATTTCCTCGGGTGTGGCCTGCGCTTTCATGACAACTAACATTGCTGGCCTCTCAACCATTCAAGTTTAGTGCAATGCGGCGGGAGCGGCTCTTGTTTGGACAGCGGGCGCGCTTCCGGATCGGTTTAGCGGGCGTCTTTCACGTGACGTTCGACAGCGCGCTTTTCCGCACGCCACTTGAGGGCCAGCCGGGCAAGGTAGCCCAACTGCAGCACCCAGGTGACGGTGTAGGCGGCTACGACGAACTGGTGATCGAGAACTTGGACGGGATCCATAATTGCTTGCTCCGGCGTTGCAGTCAGATGTTGGCTTCGAGGGCTTCCTGGGCTTCGCGGGCGGCATTCTTCTGGTGCTGGCGCTCCACGGCATAGCGAAGGATGAGCACGAGCACGCCCCAGCAGAACCAGGCGAGCATGTTCCACATGAAGGGGCCAAGCATGGACTTGTCCATGCCGGAGCCCTGCGCGCCGCCGAAGACCGGCGCGGGATGCTGCGTCCGCCACCAGCGGTTCGACATGTAGACAATGGGCACGTCGAGCGCGCCGAAGATGCCGAGCACGGCGGCCAGCGTCTGCACCTGCGGACCGGCAGCAAACCGACGCAGCAGCAGGTAGCTGACGTAGATGAGCCAGAGAACCAGCGTGGTGGTCAGCCGCGCGTCCCATGTCCACCAGATGCCCCAGGCACGGCGGCCCCAGAGCGGCCCGGTGAGGAGCACAACGGTGCAGAAGACCACGCCTACCTCGGCGCCGGCAAGCGCCCAGGCGTCAGCGGCCTGCGCCCAGTCGGGCTTGCCGCGGCGCCATGACAAAAAGCCAATGGAGCCGAGCAGGCTGATGGCGAAGAACAGAAACGCCACTGAAGCCGAAGGCACATGGTAGAAGATGATGCGGAAAATCTCGCCCTGCATGGCGTCAATGGGCGCAACATAGATGGCCTGGTAGAAACCCCAGAACATGAGCGCGACGGTGAGGGCGGCGAAGAGGCCGATGGCGAGTTTTTTCATGACTGCACCTTGCGGTTGAACGTTACCAGTGTACGACGGAGTTAAAACTACAGGCTCCATCGGTGGATGGGGAACTACTCCGCGTGAAACACCACATCGAACAGCAGCAGGCTGACAGTGGTGAAGATAATGTCGTAGCCCAACAGCAGCTTGATCCAGAGCGTGGGGTCGCTCTCACCAGTCAGGATTGAGGTGGTGGCGACGACCATGGCCAGCAGCGCCGGCAGAAAGATGGGGAACAGGATCAGCGGCAGCAGCAGTTCGCGGTTGCGGCTGCGGATAGCGAGCGCCGCGAAGAACGTGCCGTTGGCGACCAGTGCCCAGGTGCCCAGCGGCAGCACCAGAGCAAGCTGCCACGCCTGTCCCTGAACATTCAGGTTGTACATGACCCAGAAGACCGGCGCGAGGGCCACCTGCACGATGGTGACGAAAAGGAAGTTGGCAATGACCTTGGCCAGGAACAGCTCGGCGCCCGGCGTGGGAGCCATGCGCTGCGCGTCCAGTACCTGGTGGCGAATCTCGCGGGCCCAAGCCTGGTTGAGCGCGCTCACCGAGGCGAACATGGTGGCCACGCAAAGCACGCCGCCCACGATCTGCTGCGCGAAGGGGCCGCGCGGATCGAAGGCCATGGAGAACAGCACAACAACCAGCAGCGCGAAGAAGAGCATCGAGTTGATAGCGTCTTTCGATCGCCATTCGATGCGCAGGTCCTTGATGAGGTGAGTCCAGAGAGCGCTGGTCATTGCTTGTTTCCCTCCGGATACACGTCCTTGGTCAGGTCGGCTGTGGTGGCTTCGGCGGCGCGCAGGTAATCGTCCGGACTCAGAATGAGCTGCGTGCCGCGAGCTCCGGCCGAAACGCTGATCTTGTCGAAAAGGATCACGGTTTCGTCGACAAAGACGGGGTACGCTTTCTTCGCGCCGAAGACTGTGACTCCGCCGCGGATGTAGCCGGTCAGCGGCTGCACTTCCTTGAGCGGAACCATCTCGGCCTTACGCAGGCCGGCGGCACGGGCGAGTTTCTTGAAGTCGAGCTCAGCATCGCCGGGGATGACGGCGAAGACATACTCATGGGGTCCGCCTGTGGTCAGCAGCGTCTTGAAGACCTGCTCGGGTGGCATGCCCACTTTCTTGGCGACGGTGATAGCCGACAGATCTTCTGGATCGACTTTGTACTCGCGCAGCTCGAAGGCGATGCCGAGGTTCTCCAGGAAACGCGCGCCGTTGGTCTTCATAGCGTGGGGTTCCCGGGTTCAAATAAGGCCACGCGCCCAGCCTTCAGGCGCAGCACCCAGTCAGCAATAGGCGCTGCCAGCTCGCGCTGGTGGGTGGTGAGCACGATGGTGCGGGTGCCGTGGCGAAAGCCCGCGAGCAACTCGACCATCTGGCTCGCGCTTTCGATGTCCATGTTGGAGAAAGGCTCGTCGAGCAGCAGCAGTTCGGGGACAGACATCAGTACGCGGGCCAGCGAGGTGCGCTGGCGCATGCCCTGCGAATACTGGCCGAGCATGCGCGGCAGATTCGGGTCGAGGCCCACCTGGCGCAGCACTTCCTCCGGCGAGAGGCATTTGCGGTCCGGATAGAGGCTGGCAAAGTAGCGCAGGTTTTCCTGGGCAGTCAGCTCGTCGTAGAGCATCGGTGCGTGGCTCATGTAGCCGATGCGGTCGCGGGCCTCGTGGGGTTCCAGTCCGCCAAAGACCTTGACCGAGCCGTGCGTTGGGCGCAGGAGGCCGGCCAGAATGCGCAAAAGAGTGGACTTACCGGCGCCGTTCTCCCCCAGCAGCACATAGCAGCGGCCGGGTTCGAGGTCAACGGAAACCTGGCGCAGCGCTGCGAAGGAGCCGAAGAGCTTGGAGACCTGGTCGACGCGGGCGCAGAGGGTGGAAGGTGCGGCCTGCTGGGCGGTCGCGGGCATGGGGCTAGTTGCCGACAGCCGGGTTGGCCGGAGCTGCAGCCGAAGCCGATGCGGGCCGGGTATTGGCGGGGGCAGCCGTGGGCTGTCCCTGGCCTGGCGCGTATTTGCTGGCGCACTTGGCCTGCAGGCCGGTGGCATGGAAGACGCCGTCGCGGCCGTACGTGCCGAGGGCCAGCGCCTGGGCGTCGTCCTTGAACGTGTCCGGCGGCGGCTCGGAACCCTTGTACGTCACGCGCAGGGTGCGGCCCGTGCCGGCCTTGGGCGAGTGGCTCTCGAACTCATTCAAAACAAAGGAGACATTGGTGCCGCTCTGCTCAATCGAGCCCGGCTTCACAAAACCCTCCACGCGCAGGTTGGCCTTGTAGGCCTTGTCGCCCATGCCGCCGAGCTCTGCGATAGTGACGTAGTAGCTCTTGCTGGAGCCATAGCCGGAAAAGGCGAGCCACCCGATGGTGCCCACGATCACGGCGATCGCGATGCCAATGCGCACGGAATTGGAAGACTTTTTCATACGTAAAACTCACCTCTAACGATACGAGCGGAGCAAGGCCGGGTCAACCTTCGTGAACAACAAGCGTGATTTGAATCACATTTCCGGGCGGTCGAACCGGACCAGTTTCAGGTCGGCCGCCCGGGCGATTCAGTGCGCCAATTCTAGGGTTTGCGCGGCGCGGTTGAGAGCCTCGGCAAGGACAACGAGTTGCTGTGCGGCGCGAGCGGTGTCCTTGGCATCGAGAGCTTCATTTACGCCAGGAATGACCACGGCAGCGTAGCCGGTGTACTCGCCGGGCGCGTAGATGGTGTGCTTGTACCAGGGACGGTTGGGTAGGCCGGCCGGTGCCAACAGGTCGGTTTCAGCGGCTCGGAGAGTGCGATTCAACTGAGCCGGGTTGCCGGAGGAAGCCAGCTGAGCGGCATGAGCCTTGGCTGCAGCGGCGGCGAACCGCGCCGCGGCGGTATCGGCCGGGCCAAAGTCGAGCGCCAGGCCATCGTCCGTGGCTTTGCGCCGGGCGGCGGAGATGTAGGAGGTAATCTCGCGGGCGTAGGCCGGGTAGTCGTAGGGAAGAACATCGGCGTCGGCCATGCGCAGCGCCTCAGTGCCGAAGACCCGCGCCATCTGTTGCAGATAGAGGAAGTGCGGATCTGCGTTCTGGGTAAACCATGCGTAGTTGTCAAAGACCGAGTGGTAGACGCCATAGGGGCCGTCGGAGCCGACGTCCGTGGATGGCACGCCGACGTGTTGCAGGAAGGGCGTGAAGTCCGATCCGGAGCCGAGATCGTTCACGCGGGCGTCGCTGCCGGATTGTACGGGTGCGTTGGAAGCGCGGTGGTCCTCTGCGCCGGGCTTGCCGCGGTTATGCATCCATTCCGCATAGACAGTGCCGCCGTTGGGGTTGGGCACGGCCTGGGCCACCTCACGGATGAACTGCTTGAGCGAGGGCACGGCGGAGGCAGTGAACTCGGGTCCGGAAACGGCCACGTCCATATTGAAGTAGGCCACCGCATGGTCCAGGGCCTGGACGTGCTGCTCCACCCACTCGGTAGAGCCAATGAGGCCTTCTTCTTCGGCATCCCAACTGCAGAAGAGGATGGTGCGCTTGGGCTTCCAACCTTGCTTGAGCAGGGCGCCGATGCCGTGCACGGCTTCGAGCATTGCGGCGGTGCCGCTATTGGGGTCTACGGCGCCGTAGACCCATGCGTCGCGATGGTTGCCGTTGACGACCCACTCGTCCGGGTACTCGGTTCCCTTGATCTTGCCGATCACGTCCCAGATCGTCCGGCGCTGGTAGTCCTGCTCAGAGACCAGATGCACGCGCACGCCGCTGCCGCCAATGTGATAGCGAAAGGGCAGCGCGCCCTGCCAACCCTGTGGCACGCCCGCTCCCTTGAGCGCCTGCAGGATGGGCGCGGCATCGTGGTAGCTGATGGGGATGGAGATGATGTGCGGCTGGTTGCCCTCGGGGCTGATGCGAGCCGAGTCAGGCAGGTCCGTGGTCGAAGCCACGCCGGGCGTCTCCGGGTCGCCGGGATACTTGAAGAGGTATTGCACAGAGCCGCGCTGCACGCCCGTCTCCGGTCGCCAGGGACCCTGCGGATAGGCGTCGCCTTTGAAGTAGCCGTCGTCCTGGGGATCGGAGTAGATGAGCACGCCTGCGGCGCCGCGCTGCTCGGCAAGATACACCTTCACGCCGCGGAAGTTGCCGCCGTAACGAACGATGACGATCTTGCCGTGCAGGTCGATGTGTTGCGCGTCGAGCTGCTTGAAGTCTTCGAGACGGCCGAAGTTGGCGTAAACCACATCGCCGGTCACATCGCCGGAGCCGGAGGAGCCATTGAACGGCATCACCACGCGGGGATCGTCCTGGAAGGGGTCGCCCTCAGCGTGCTCGCGGGTAGGACCGGTCATCAGGGGTTTGCCGGCGGCGTCGAAGGCCTCTACGCGGACGACCTTGGGCTGGTTGAGCAGCACGCGATAAGGCACGATTTCGGTTTCGAGGCCAGCGTCACGGAACTTCTGCGCCACGTATTCGGCGGTCTTGCGATCCTCCGGCGTGGCGGCCAGATGCGGCTCAGCGGTCAGCATCTTGAGGGCTTCGCCGGCGAGCTTCGCGTCCGGCACGGCGAGGAACTTCTTCTCTACAGCGGCCTGCGGCGCGAAGTCGCGGTAGCCAAAGACCGGAGGCGCAGCCTGCGCGGCGGCTGAGGAAGGAAGGGAAACAGCAGTCGAGACAAGAAGCAGAAACACAGCTGGCGACGGGAGAAGGAACATGAACAAAGCCTCTTGGTTGAAGCGTGTGCAGTGCAGCTGGATTGGGAAAGGCGGGCAGGAACCGACCGCTGCGATTGACCTCAGCTTACACTAAGGGCTTGGGCGGCTCCCTGGGGGCGCGCGGAGGGAGCAGGGTGGGCGTGGACGAGCAACCGGACGATACGCTGCATGCCGTGGCGATTGAGGGAGGCACGGCAGAACAGGCGCTCGCCGCGGCCGAGCCCGAACGCTGGCCGCAGGCCGTGCGCGCGCTGCGCAACGCCAACTTCCGCTTGTTCTGGGGCGGCAACTTTCTCTCGAACATCGGCACGTGGATGCAGAACGTGGCGCAGGGCTGGTTGATTCTGCTGCTGACGAACTCCGCATTCTGGTTGGGCGTAGTGAGCTTCGCTGGTTCGATCCCATTCCTGATCTTCACGCTGTTCGGCGGTGTAGTTGCCGACCGGGCGAACAAGCGCCGCCTGCTGCTGGTCACGCAAAGTACCATGATGATCCTCGCCTTTCTGCTGGCGGCGCTGGCCTTTTTCAAGGGGCACGACGGGCGGCCGCTGATCACGGTTTGGGAGGTGGCGGCGATCTCGTTATTGAACGGCGTTGCCATGTCGATGAACGCGCCCAGCTATCAGGCGCTGGTGCCGCGCTTGGTCAAGCGCGAAGACCTGACAAACGCCATCGCACTCAACTCCGCACAGTTCAATATGTCGCGCATTGTGGGGCCCACGCTGGGCGGCTACGCCATGGCTGCGGTGGGCGTAGCAGGCAATTTTTTTCTCAACGGGCTCAGCTTTCTGGCGGTGCTTTGGGCCTTGGTGCACATCAAGTTTCCGGTGGAAAAGGCTCCACGGCGCGAGAGCATGTGGGCGAGCCTCCGCGGCGGCTTCGCCTATCTGCGCGGCGAGCGGCAGATGCTGGTGTTGGTTTGGATGACGGCGGCCTTCAGCCTGTTGGGGTTTCCGTTTCTCAGCTTCATTCCCTACTTCGCCAAGATGCAGTTACATGCAGGCGAGAGCGGGCTGGGCTGGCTGTTGGCGTGCTCCGGGCTGGGCGCAGTGCTGGCGGCCATGACGATCGCGGTGATCGGTGTGATTCGTCATCGCGGCGCCCTGGTGACGGTCTTCGGACTCGGCTTCTTTGCCGCCATCATTGCTTTCTGTTTTTCGCACAGCCTGGCGTTGTCGGAAGTACTGGCGTTCTTCGAGGGCTTCTGCGGAATCGTGATGGTCTCCTGCTTTAATGTGTCGTTCCAGCATCTGGCGTCGGACGAGATGCGGGGACGCGTGCTGAGCATCTACACGACGAGCTTTCTGGGGCTGCCGCCGCTAGGTGCTCTGCTGGCTGGCGAACTCTCGCGTCACGTGGATACGGGCCATGCACTGGCTGCGATGGCCAGCGTGGCGGCGCTGTTGTTTGCGAGCTTTTTTGTGTTTTCGCCCGCGCTGCGCTCGCTGGACTGACGCAGCGCGCGGGCGTGGTAGTCTACGCGACTGGCTGGGCGCAGTGGGCGCAGCGGCGGGCCGCGACGGGAATGTCGCTGAGGCACTCGGGGCAGGCCTTGGTGGCTGGTGCGGCAGGGGCCTCTTCGGGTTTCTTCAGGCGAGCCAGAAGGGCATTGGTGGGCAGCACGATGGCGAAGTAGACCACGGCGGCTACGATGAGGAACGAGACCACGGCGTTGAAGAAGTTGCCCACCTTGATGGCGCCGCCGCCCACGTTCAGAATCACGCTACTGAAGTCCGGCTTGCCAACAGTGGCCGCAATGAGTGGGTTGAGCACGTCGCCCACCAGCGAAGCGACGATCGCGTTGAAGGCGGCGCCCAGGATGACGGCGACGGCCAGATCGACAACGTTGCCGCGAAGAATAAAGTCACGAAAACCTTTCAGCATGGCATTCCTCCCGTATGTAGATTTGGTTGCGCCAGCGGCGCGGCGTGTGTTCAACGCCATGCTACACGGACGATGAAGCCATGGCACCAAGGAAAACTCGAGTAGACTCATAGCCGTCTTCCCTGCAGTCTGTTTCGATGAGGTGAGAGATGCGGCTGGTTCGTTGGTGCGCGATGGCGGTCCTGGCGTTTCTGGGGCTCGGCGCGATAGTGGGCGCGGTCCCTATGATTGCCGGTTCGTTTCTGCCGATGGGAGAGTTTCTGCCGCTCAGCTTGCTGCGGTACTCGCCCTTCCATTCCTACCTGATTCCCGGTCTGATTCTGCTGGCTGCCAACGGTCTGCTGGCGCTGGCGGTGTTGCGCCTCGTGATTCAACGCAAGCCGCACTACGGCGCGTGGACGGCTTTCCAGGGATGCGTCCTGCTGGGCTGGCTGGTCGTGGAGTGCTGGATGCTGCGCCTGGTGATGTGGGCGTACTATCTGTACGGCGCAGTGGCTCTGCTGCTCATTGTGACGGGTCTGCTGCTCTGGCGAACCGACGGACCGACGCCAGATCACTCGTAGGCCACGAGGAACACGATCATCGACAGGATCATCAGGTCGGCATAGAGCAGCAGCAAAACGCCCGCGTGGTAGAGGCTCCAGCGGCGGTGCAGGCAGCGGGCGGTCTCCGCCATGCCCCATGCGCCCGCCAGCAGGCAGAGAAACTGCCAGGGCGAGCCGTGCAGCTTTTCAATATACGGAAAGCCCGCCAGCAGAAGGCTGGCGATGAAGGGCCCAAGTGCCAGCGCGATGGCACGCGGCAGAGACTTTTGCCGCAGGCGGAACAGGTTGAGGAGTGGCTGCACCACTCCTCACTTTAGCCTGTCAGCCTGCCTGCGCCGCCAGTTCCATTTCGCGCAGCGATTCGGCATATGGGGCGCGCAGAACACCGCGCTCAGTGATGATCGCGGTGGTGTAGCTGGCCGGCGTCACGTCGAAGGCCGGGTTGCAGATGCCTACGCCGTGAGGTGTGAGCTGCTTGCCGCCGTGGTGCGTCACTTCCACCGCGGCGCGCTCCTCGATGGGAATAGCATCGCCGGTGGGTGTAGCCATGTCGATGGTGGACCAGGGCGCGGCGCAGTAGAACGGGATGCCGTGCTCCTTGGCGAGGATGGCGACGTTGTAGGTGCCGATTTTGTTGGCAAAGTCGCCGTTGGCGGCGATGCGGTCCGCGCCAACTACAACGGCCTTGATCTTGCCCGCGCGCATAAGGCTGGCGGCCATGTTGTCACAGAGAACCGTGGTCGGAATGCCGTCGGCCATCAGTTCCCATGCGGTGAGCCGAGCGCCCTGCAGGAAGGGCCGGGTCTCGTCGGCATAAACGTGGATATGCTTGCCCTGCTCGACGGCCGAGCGAATGACGCCGAGCGCGGTGCCATAGCCGCAGGTGGCCAGAGCCCCGGCGTTGCAGTGCGTCAGAACGCCGCCTTCGTCAGGCAGCAGCGCGCCGCCAAAAGCGCCCATCGTCTTGCACGCGGCAATGTCTTCCTCGTACATGGCGTGGGCTTCAGCCAGGATATTTTCCTGGATAGCGGAGATCGTTGCTCCCGCAGCAAGCTGCTCCGCGAACAGATTCTTCATGCGGTCGATAGCCCAAAAGAGGTTGACGGCGGTGGGGCGAGTGCCAGCGAGCCGCGCGCAGATCCGGTCGAACTCGGGTGCGAACGCGCCAGCGGTTTGCGCCTGGGTCTTCAGTGCGCCCAGGGCCACGCCGTAAGCAGCAGAGACGCCGATGGCCGGTGCGCCGCGGACCACCATGGTGACAATGACGTCGGCCACCTGGTCGTAGGATGTGGCGAGCACGTAGCTCTCTTCAAGCGGAAGCTTGGTCTGATCGATAAAGCGGACGCCTTCGGGGGTCCAGGCAAGGGTAGGAATCATGCACATTCAGTGTAACGCGGAGGCGATTAGAAACGCTCGGTGAGGGCAGAAATGAAAACCTTTTCATTATCCGCTGGACGGGTTGTCGGTCTTATGCGTAAAGTTGTGTCCGAACTCTTCACCGCGCTCTTCCGACTGCACTACCGTTTTCCTGCAGGGCTCTTTTTTGCCGGTCACGGAATACGTCTGTCGCCTGACGCCGAAGATACGGCACACATTTCGAGAAAAGCGGAGATTCAGCGCATATGGTTACGCGATCCACAACACCCGCAACGGACAACAGCCCTAGTTATCTTGTGCCCTTCATCATTGTTGCCGCACTGTTCGGCATCTTCGGGTTTCTCACCAACCTGAACAGCAATCTGGCTCCCAAGCTCGAAGAGATATTCAAACTGAATCACGCTTTGTCCAACCTTGTGACCTCGTCGTGGTTCTTCGCATACCTGTTGTTCTCGGTGCCCAGCGCTAAGTTGATCGAGCGCGTCGGCTACAAACGCACCATGGTGATCTCACTCTTCATCATGGTTGCCGGTGCGTTGCTGTTCATTCCGGCGGCGGGAATGGTGAGCTTTCCATTCTTCCTGACCGCGAGTTTTGTGCTGGCCACTGGCGTCTGCGCGCTGCAGACCTCCGCCAATCCCTACGTTTCGATTCTAGGGCCGGAGCATAGCGCTCCCGCTCGCCTGACCCTTGCGCAGGCCTTCAACTCGCTCGGTTCGGCCCTGGCGCCGCTGATCGTGGGCGCCTTTATCCTGACCGATTCCAGCATCACCGACCCGAAGGTGGTTGCTCACACCGTTCAGGGACCTTACATCGCGATTGCCGTCTCATTGTTTGTGCTGGGCATTGTGGTCATGTTCCTGCACCTGCCGTCGATCACGTCTACGCGCAGTTTCCGCCCCGGGGCTGACGAGGATGCGCTTTTGAGCCGCAGTATCTGGAGCTACAAGCACACGGTGCTGGGCATGGTGGGCATCTTCTTCTACGTCGGTGTGGAGATTGCATTGGCCGCCAACGCCATTCAGTTCTTCAAGACGCAGGGCGTCGACAACAAGGAAAGTGCTGCACTGCTCGCCTCGTTCTACATGTTTGCCATCATGGTCGGCCGCTTTGCCGGCACGGTGGTGATGAAGTGGGTGAAGGCCAATAAACTGCTTGCGGGGCTGGGAATCTTCGGCGTTGCGTTGATGCTGTTGGCAATGGTTACGACGGGACAAGTAGCGATCTGGAGCCTTGTGCTGTGCGGCCTTGCCAACTCCATCATGTACCCGACGATCTTCGCGCTGGGCATCGCCGAACTGGGACCGATGACGAGCAAGGGCTCGGGTGTCATCACCATCGGCAACTTTGGTGGGGCAGTGATTCCGCCGCTCTTCGGTTTCCTGGCAGTCGAACTGGGTGGCTACCGGATGGCCTTCGTGCTGCCGATCATCTGCTACCTCTTCATCACCTACTTTGGCCTGTCCGGCTACAAGCCGACGCGCGCTGAAAAAGCATAAGCCTGCTGAAAAGCGAGTGTTTTTGGGCTCTCCGGCAACGCCGGAGAGCCTTCTACTTGCACGGCCTTTGCCGGGCATGCTGCGGCGGGTGTTTTCGATTGTGCTCAATCTGTTTCTTGCGTGAGAAACGTGGAGAAACAGTCTCGATCGGTGCATTCCAGTGCGCCGGATTCACGCGCGGTTCATCATTTTAGCCACAATGCTTTCGTTGCGACCTCTCTGCGTTTCCTTATGCCCGCGCAAGTAAACTAAGAGAGATGAAACGAAGAACCATTGAGCATTACGAGATCGTCCGCAAGCTGGGTGCCGGCGGTAGCGGCGTGGTGTATCTGGCCACGGACACGTTGCTGCAGCGTCCTGTGGTGTTGAAGATTCTGCGCGCAGGGCTCTTGTCGGCGCAGCAGATGCGGTCGACGGTGCTGCGCGAAGCGCGGCTGGCCTCGGCCATCGAGCACCCCAATGTCTGCGCTATTTACGAAGTAGGCGAGGCGGGCGACGAAGGCTACATCGTAATGCAGTACGTTCCCGGGCAGTCGATCGATCAGCTGATTGCGCGCGGGCCGGCCAACCCGCAACTAGTGCTCTCGGTCGGTATCCAGATTGCCGACGGTCTGCAGGCCGCGCATGCGCTGGGCATCTTTCATCGCGACCTGAAGCCGCAAAACGTGATGCTCACCGACGGTGGCCTGGTGAAGATTCTGGACTTCGGCCTGGCGCGGCGGCTGCAGCCTGAAGACGCGGGCTTTGACCCCGCCAAGCCCGCGCTGGCCAAGGATGCATCGATGGCAGCGACCTACACCGCGCGCGGCGGCACCATCCGCTACATGGCGCCGGAGCAGTTCGTCACCGGCCAGTCGAGTGTGCAGTCGGACGTGTGGGCTCTGGGCGTGATTCTCTACGAGCTGGCCAGCGGGCGGCACCCGTTTTCGCGGCCGGACGCGGAAGACTTTCAGGCGATTCGCGCGATCCAGTTCTCCGATCCGCCGGACCTGAGCGAGATTGTGCCCACGATTTCTCCTGAGCTGAAGAGCGTGATCGCAACCTGTTTGGAGAAGAATCCAGCAGAGCGGTACACCACGGCGGCAGAGGTGCGCGAGGCGCTCAAGACGATCATGAAAGCGCTGAGCATCGAGACAGGCATCATTCCCGGCGACGCCGCGGCCAACCTGCCTACCACTGGTGCAGAGGCAGAGAAGCGCGCCACCGGATTTCTCTCGATGCTGGCCGAGCGCTTCCGCGAGTCGTCGAGCGAGCGCACGCCACAGAACTCTCTGGTCGTTCTGCCGTTCACGAACCTCGGAGCGACAGAAGTGGCGCCGCTTTACGGTTACGCGCTGGCTGACGCAATCGCCGCGCGACTGGCGCGCATTCCCGACCTGATTGTGCGGCCCTCGAGCACACTGATGACGCTGCCGATTGCGCAGATGGACCCGCTCTCCGTGGGCCAGCGGTTGCTGGTCTCGTTTGTGCTCGCGGGCAGCTTTGTACGCTCAGAGAACGGCTTCGACCTGAACTGGCAACTGCTCGACGTGGGCTCGCAGAGCGTGCGCTCGGGTGGCGCCATCCAGGTAGAGTCGCTGGATCTGATCGCCGTGCAGACGGAAATCTCCAACGAAGTGTTTGCCGCGTTACACGGCCTTGGAGGGCGCGACCAGATAGATGCGCCGCGTGGTACAACCGGTGACGGTTCGCTGCCCGGCCCTGTGAGCGAGGAGTATCTGCAGGCGCGCGCGCTGCTCAGTTCGTTCATGGTGCGCACGGGCGCGCGCGACGACCTTGACCGCGCCAGCGCACTGTTTACCAGCGTGACGACGAAGGATCCGCGGTTTTCCGCAGGCTGGAGCGGGCTTGGCGTGGCTGAGTTGCAGTACGCGCGCCACGGCTTTGGCGGGCAGATTCACGTGATGCACGCACGGCGCGCCTTTGACGAGGCCCTGAAGCTGGACCCCGACTCGACCGAGGCCAATCTCTATCGCATTTATATGCTGCTATCGCGCGGCGAGAAGGAATCAGCGCGCCACGGCATCGCCAACCTTCTGGCCACGGCTGCCAACGACTGGAACATGCACATGGTCGCTGGCCTGGCATTGCGCGGCGACGGCATGTACCCGGAGGCGCTCGAGCAGTTCAGCCGCGCGCTCAAGCTGAACCCGGCCAACGCCGCGATTCTCTACAACCATCGCGCGCGTGTGTACCACTATCAAAATCAATTGGAACTGGCGGGAGACGAACTCGAAAAGGGACTCGCGCTTGAGCCCCGCCATCCGCTGCTGCGCACCTCGTCCGGCTATCAGCAGATGCGCATCGGCAACCTGAGAGCGGCGATCGAGATACTGGAGAGCGTGATCCACGACGACGCACAGATGCGTATCGCCGTGCCCACGCTAGCCATGTGCTATGTGCAGGTGGGCGAGCGCGCGCACGCTGCCGCGCTGCTGAAGGACGACACGCTGGCCGCGGCGGAGGCCGACGGCGAGATGGCCTACCGGCTGGCGAGCTACTTCGCCGTCGAAGGCGACTCGAGCGAAGCGCTCCACTGGCTGCGCCGCGCCATCTACCTGGGCAACGAGAACTATCCGTGGTTCCAGAAGAATCCTGCATGGAACAACCTGCGAACGAACGCGGATTTCGAACGGATTCTCGAGGACTTGAAGAAGAGTTTCCGCCGCAACCAGAAGACGTGGAAGCGTCTGCTGGAACAGGTGCCTCCGGTAGCGGAGTAGCCTTTGCAAGCCGGGCTCCAGATAGCGGATAAACGTGCCGACTTGTTTCTGGATTCCGGTATTCTCAACGCATGAATTCCAGAGTCGTGATCAAGGGACTTGCTGCGACTTCTTTAGGGATGGTGCTGTCCAAGAGCATCGATGTTGATTACGAAAGATGGCATAGGTTGGGTCGTGACGTGTTTCTCAGGTACCAGGCGCACAGATTCGACCGCTATATGGCAGGCCATCATTCGGGAATGGGGCACCTGACAGCTTGTATCGTTGGGGCATTGCTCGTGTGTCTCTTATACGAAGGACTAACTTATATAGGTCTTAAGGCATTCCGAGTTATTTATCAGAAGATCGCGATACAGACTGCAACGGAATAGGAATTTCCCAGGCCTGCATGACAGGCCTGGGAAACTGGCCAGTCTATTTCACGTTGATGGTTGCCTTCAGCGGCAGGTCCTGCGACGATCCGCCAACAAGGATCGTGTAGTCGCCCGGCAGCAGCGACCAATCATTCTTGGCTTCGTCGAAGATCGACAGATACTTGGGATCGATCTCGACGGTGACGGTCTGCTTGGCCTTCGCATCGAGCTTCACCTTCGCAAAGCCAACGAGGCGCTTGGGCGGTTCCTGCGCGGCGGCGGGTAGAGCGGCGTAGACTTCCGCAATCTCCGCTCCGGCGCGGGCACCGGTGTTGGCCAGAGTGAAGGTCACCTTGACCGTCGCGCCCGGCGTCACCTTCAGGTCAGAGTACGCATAGGTGGTGTACGACAGGCCAAAGCCGAAGGGGAAGAGCACCGGCTTCTTTTCCGCGTCGTACCACTTGTAGCCCACCTTCACGCCTTCGTTGTACGCAACGGGGAAGGGCGGCAGGCCCTTGGCCCATTGCTCGGGCGAGGCAGGGCCGTCGAAGTGATCAGACTCCGGAGGCGGCTGCGTGACGGTGGGATGCGGCAGGTCGGCTTCGCTCTTCGGGAAGGTATTCGGCAGCTTGCCGCTTGGGTTCACTGTGCCGAAGAGCACGTTGCCCACAGCGCTGGCGCCGTCACTGCCGGCGAACCACGCTTCGAGAATCGCTGCCGGCGCATTGACCCATGGCATCGTCACCGGCGTGCCGGTCTCCAGCACCACAATAGTGCGCGGGTTGGCCGCTGCCACGGCGGCGATCAGCTCGTCCTGGTGATGCGGAAGCGAGAGGTTGGGCAGGTCCATGCCTTCGCTCTCCCACTCGTAGGCGAAGACGATGGCGATGTCGGCGTTCTTCGCGGCGGTCGCCGCTGCTGCCGGGTCGGTCCCGGGATCATAGGTGACGGTGGCCTTGGGCGCACGGGCCTGGATGGCCTTGAGTGGAGATGAGGGGAACCATATCTCTTCCTGCCAATGCGTGGCACCCTTGCCGGCGGGCTTGATGGCGTTGCCGCCGATGGGGTCCACCTGTGCGGAGCCACCGCCGGAGATCATGCCCACGTCAGAGTGCGAGCCTATAACCACTATACGATTGAGCTTGGCAGCGTTCAGCGGCAGGGCGGCCTTTTCGTTCTTTAGCAGAACGATGCCGCCTTCTTCGATCTTGCGCGCGGTTTCAAAACCGGCGAAGGGATCAATAACGCTGCGCTGGCGCGGGTGATCGATGACGCCCGCGGCAAACATGGAGCGCAGGATGCGGTGTACGTGCTCGTCGAGCTCGGCGGTGGAGATGCGTCCCGCCTGAACGGCGGCCTTGAACTTGGCATTGAAAAAGAAATCGCCGGGCTGCTCGTTATCGAGGCCAGCGGCCGAAGCCTTCTCCGTGGAGTGCGTCGCTCCCCAGTCGGAGATCACGAAGCCGGGGAACTTCCAGCTCTTCTTGAGCACTTGGTTGAGCAGGTAGTCGTTCTCGCAGGCAAAGTCGCCGTTCACGCGGTTGTAAGAGCACATCACCGCTGCCGGGTGGCCCTTCGTCACAGCGATTTCAAAGGCCAGCAGGTCGCTTTCGCGCGCGGCACGCTTGCCGATGGCGATGTCCACGGCGGTGCGACCGCTCTCCTGGTCGTTCAAGGCGTAATGCTTCAGGTCGCCGATGACGTGCGCCGACTGCGTGCCTTCAATGAGCTTGGCCACCAGGGTTCCGGCGAGCACGGAGTCTTCACCCAGGTACTCAAAGGTGCGGCCGTTGCGTGGTTCGCGAGTAATGTTGACGCCGCCGCCCAGCGACATGTTGAAGCCCTGCGCGCGCAGCTCGCGGCCAATCAGCGCGCCGTACTCGTAAGCCGCGTCCACGTCCCAGCTTGCCGCGGCAGCCACGTTGGCGGGCAGCGCAGTGGAGTAGCGGCCGTTGATCCCGCTGGAGCGCACGCCGTAAGCCGCGTCGCTCATGTCGATGCCGGGGATGCCGAGGCGCGGCACGCCGACGGCGTAGCCGACGCCGCGGTTCGAGGGCGCGTTCTCCGGGGTGACGGGATCGTCCGTGGGCATGCCCACGCCGTGGAGCAGCGCGACCTTTTCGTCGAGCGTCATCTCCTTCAGCACCAGGTCGGCGCGTTCATCGGGTGAAAGGCTTGCATTCATCCATGGGCTGGGAGCGGCGGGCTTAGGCGCAGGGGGTTGTGCAACGAGCGAGCACGCGAGGCAGAGTGAGGCAAGCAGCAGCGCGAAAACTGCGAAGTGCCTGCAGATGGGACGGTACATCATGGAACACCTCAGACAAACGTTTTACTAGGACACATCATCCTATCAACAAAGCGCAAAAATGTGCAGTGAGAATGTCTGGGA
>DCFV01000014.1:0-6043 GCA_002314435.1 Acidobacteriaceae bacterium UBA1795
TCTACCACTGAACTACTCCCGCCCAACGCAAGCAGTATATCAAGGTTGCTGAGAACAATGCTGCGGAGCAGCCCGCGCCAATACAAGAGGTTGCGCGCCGTGTGGCAAGGCACCAACCAGGCGTAAGCGGCTGGCCAGGAGGGGACACACTGCAATCGGCGTGTCGCCAAACGCGGAGACAGCAGCGCATCTGCTGCTAGAATAGGGCCGCTTCTGGAAAGCGCTTTCTCGGCCACTTGGATTCACCCGCGCCGTGATGCCCCTCCAGAAAATCCGATGTACGCCTCGAGGGATGGACCGAGATGAAATCACTGATTCGTACGCTCACTGCTCTTCCCATCGTTCTGCCGGTCTTGATGATCTCCCAGCTCCCCGCTCAGGATGTCACCGAGATCGGCGGCCAGAAGATTGTGACGCTCACGCGTACCGCCGTGAGCAAGACCACGCCCGAGTTCACCAGCGTCACCCTGGCTCCGGGCCGCGGCATGGAACTGATCCAGATCACCGCCAACTTCCCCGGCAAAGGCAACGTCAACGTGCTGGCCTCGCCGGACCTCGCTGGCGCCAAAGAGATGCTGGACGTGAAGGACAACGACTTCGGTGACCTAGGCTACCGGCTCGGCTCGGCTCTGCTGGTGCCCTACCCCAACCGCATCCGCGGCAAGCTCTCTGACGACAGCAAGACGCTGACCACAGCGTGGGAAAACCACATCATCACGCTTCCCGCCAACAACATCGGCAAGCTGCCCACCGCCGAGCGCCACGCCATGCACGGGCTCATCCTGAAGGCCAAGACCGATGACGTAAAGGTGCAGGACATTCCCGGAGGCCAGCTGGTATCGGGCGTGATTCACGCGGGTGACTTCGGCGGCCACTGGCTCTCTAAGACTGACCTCGAAGTGACCATCACGCTGACGGCTGAGTCTGTTGACACAACGATCATCGCGCGCAACGTGGGCAAGGAAGCTGAGCCCATGGCAATCGGTTGGCACCCCTACTTCGCGCTGCCTTCCGGAGACCGCACCCAGGCACGCATCGAGATTCCGGCCGCGCGTGTGGCCCAGGTGGACAACTACGACAACGTCTTTCCCACTGGCAGATTCAAGCCCGTTGACGGCACCCAGTTCGACCTGCGCGCAACCGACGGTGTGGCTCTGGGACAGAACTTCTACGACGACAACTGGAGTCAGTTGAAGTGGAAGGACGGCGCCGTCACGGTTCGCGTGATCGATCCGGCGGCCAAGTACGGCGTCTCCATCGAGGGGCTGTCGCCAAACATCAAGACCATCCAAATGTACGCGCCGCCGACGCAGCAGTTCGTGGCCATCGAGGATCAGTTCAACTTCGCGAACCCCTTCGGCAAGGAGTGGAACGGCATGAACACCGGCATGGTGACGCTCAAGCCTGGCGCCAGCACGCGGTGGCAAGTGCGGTTGCACGTCTTCGTTCCGTAAGGACCAAGGGCTCGCCGGCGAATCGCTCCGCGGCGAGCCCCAATCCCCTCCAGGCTGCCAACCCCGCATCGCCGGGCACCATCGGTTGCAGTAACGATATCCCCTTATTCCGGCAGCTTTTCCAGCCGCACGCTCTGGCCAGTCCGCGCCGATGTGCGCGCGGCATCCAGAATCTGCATAACAACAACGTTCGTATCGAGCGCGCTCAGATCGCTCTCGTCTTTCACTTCTCCGCGCAACACCGCCGCCAGATAGCTCAGTGAGTTGCTCTGTGCAGGCGGGAGCGCCGGAGGGGTAACGAGCTTCTCGGAATCGTCAAGCTCGTGGCGCACGCGCACCGTGTCTGCGCCTTCAGTAATGACCGTGCCCGTGGCTCCGTAGATCTCCATATCCTTGCGCGCAAACGGCCAGTTCCAAGAGCCCTGAAGGACGGCCTGCGCCTGAGGGTACTTGAGCACGATGGTCGAGTCGTCATCCACCCTGGGATAGATCGCGGGCTTGTCGCGGTTGACGACGGCGGTCACCGACTCCGGCGTTGCACCGTGCATCAGCCAGGTCATCAGGTCCACGCCATAACAGCCAAAGTCATAGAGCGCACCAGCGCCATTCTGGGCCGGATCGGTGAGCCACCCCAAAAACTCCGGGCTTACGCCAATCTCCTTTGGCCCCTGGTGGCCATCGTGGACCACCACGCGGCGAATCGCGCCCAGCCTGCCTGCTTCCACCTCGTCATAGGCCGCCTTGTTGCTCGCGTACCAGGTGGTTTCGTAGTTCACCAGCACATGTATATGGTGTGCCCACGCCAGCTTGCGAATGGCCAGCGCGTCATCGAGCGAGAGAGTCAGAGGCTTTTCCACCATCACGGAGATGCCGTGCTCCGCCCCTAGTTCCACCACCTTGCGATGGCCGGCAATCGAGGTATAGGCCAGCAGAGCCTGCGGGTGCCGGGCGGCGATCATCGCCTCAGCATCTGCGTAAAAGACAGCGTGCGGCAGGCCGAATCGCTTCTCGTATTTCGCGGCCAGGGCCGGGTCTGCTTCCACCACCCCTACCAGTTCTACGTCATGGTGCTGGGGCAGCTGCGCCAGGAAACCGGCCACATGGTCATGCACCAGACCCACAATGGCAACGCGCAGTGCTGTCGGCCCGGCCTGGGCCTGCGCTCCGGCAAACACACCCAAAAGCAGCCCCGCACCAATCAATATCCGGCTCCACAAACCAGCAGTACGACAGTTCAGATGCACCATTCCAGCAAGTTCCTCCGTGGCGGCATTCTACGCTTTAAGCAGGCGGTAACTCCTTGGATTCAAAGCCCAACGGAGGCGTAGACGAAATCGACGCGCCGATCCCGCCCTAGTCCGTCCTTAGGTTGCACTCCGATCACAGGAAAGTCGGGTCGCAAACCTGCGCGAACGCCGCATGAATTCACCGCGCCTGATTACCCTCTTGTTTTCTTGCGCTTATCGAACAAACCAAGCGCTCCGACGTATAAGCGTAATCGCGCTTAGGGCTGAACACATCTATTTTCACGTGGAAACGTGCCCGACCCGCCATCGTTGCCCCTGCTGCGGCTACCGCACCCTTCAGGCACCTGACTCGATGGCCCTGTACCCCGTTTGCTGGTGGGAGGACGACGGCCAGGAGGACGCTGACGCGGCTGAGGTGCGGCTGACGGTGAACGGCCACTTGAGCCTCTCGGACGCGCGCGCCTCGTATGCCCGCTGTGGCGCCGCCGACACACGCTTTCTGCCCTACGTTCGCAAGCCGGATGTCACTGAGCAGTAACGTGACTTTGGCGGTCCGGGCCCCGGTTGCCCACAGGTCCGCAGTTTGACCCTGCCCGCAAACCCTCTTACCATGAAATGAGTAGATCCCCGAGGCTTACGGTGCTGTTCGCCCCGAAGCGGAGGCGGCAGTTTCAATGGCTCGCGAGGCGAGCCTGGAAGGCAAAATCTTGAGCTCTACCGATACCCTCGAAAACACACCCCAACCTGAATCGACAGAGGCCGCGCACACCCACGATCACGAGGGTCATGACCACGAGCACGACCATGATCATGCGCACGCGCATGGGCCGGTGCTGAACCCCGAAGTGACACGCGAGCTGGTGCTCGATATTTCCGCAGAAGATGTTTCCAAGGCCTTCCGCGGCGTCGTCCGCAACTATCAGAAGTACGCCCGCATTCCCGGCTTCCGCCCCGGCAAGGTGCCGGAAAGCGTGATCCGCCGCAAGTTTGCCAGCGAGATTCGCAAGGAAGTGATCGACGGCCTTCTGCCGGAGCGCTTCAACAAGGGCGTAAGCGAACTGGGCATCAAGCCCGTGGGCCAGCCGCAGGTAACCGAACTGACCGTTGATGACGGACAGCCGCTGCACGTGAAGGCGGTCTTCGAGTACCTTCCCGAGTTCTCCATTGACGGCTACCAGAGCGTGACCGTGGAAAAGCCCTCAGAGGAAGTGACCGAAGAGGAGTTTCAGCACGAAATGACCGAACTGCGCGAGTCGCGCGCGACCATTGAGCCAGTGGAAGAAGACCGCGCGCTGGTCGACGGCGACTGGGCGCAGATCTCCTACAGCGGCAAGGTCGAGGGCGACGCCGATGCCGAGCCCATTGCCGACCAGGACGCGCTGGTGGAGATCGGCGGCAAGGACACCGTGGAGGCGTTTAACACCGCGCTGCGCGGCGCCAAGCCCGGTCAGGAGCTGAAGGCCGAGGTCATCTATCCAGCCGACTATCCAGAGGCCAAACTCGCCGGCAAGACCGTTGCCTACGAGGTCTCGGTAAAGGCCATCAAGAAGCGCACCGTGCCGGAGCTGACCGACGAGTTTGCCAAGGAACTTGGCGCCTACGAGAACCTGGCCGAGCTGGAAAATCGCATCCGCGAGCACATGGCCAACCGCAAAAAGCGCAGCGTGTCCGCAGAAACCAAGGACAAGCTGATGGCAGCGCTGATCGAGAAGTACCCCTTCGCGGTCCCCGAGTCGCTGGTGCAGGACCAGGTGGATGCGCGCCTCGAGCGCGGTCTGCGCGCACTGGCTGCCCAGGGAATGGAGCCCGAGCAGATGCGCAAGCTGGACTTCTCCCGTCTGCGTGGCGCACAGCGTGACGGTGCCGTGGCCGAGGTGAAGACCTTCCTGCTTCTGGACAAGATTGCCGAGGCGGAAAGCATCACGGTAAGCGAAGAGGATCTGGACCGCGAGCTGCATATGGCAGCGCTGCAGTCCCGCGAGCCGATTGACACGCTCCGCCAGCGTTTGACGGAGGATGGCGGGCTAGCTAGAATCCGGGAACAAATGCGGCGTGAAAAAACCGCGGATGTGCTGTACGAGAGGCTGCCTGCGTAAGAAGCAGGCGAGCAATCTGGGCCGTGCGTTTCAGGCGCAGTTGGTTTGAAGCAGAGCGGCTCTAAGGAAAACGGAACGGGGCCTTTCGAGGCCCCAGGCGGAAGAGCGAGAAAAGGACTCAATGGCACTGGTTCCCATGGTGGTTGAGCAGACGAGTCGAGGCGAGCGCGCCTACGATATTTACTCCCGTCTGCTGCGCGACAACATCATCTTCCTCGGCACACCCATTGATGATCAGGTGGCCAATCTCATCGTCGCTCAAATGCTCTTCCTCTCCGGCGAGGACCCGGAGAAGGACGTCCAGCTCTACATCAACTCGCCAGGCGGCTCCATCACCGCGGGCCTCGCGATCTACGACACCATGCAATTCATCAAGAACAACGTGGTGACGTATTGCATCGGTCAGGCGGCCAGCATGGGCGCATTCCTGCTGCTGGCAGGCACCAAGGGCAAGCGGTTCGCGCTGCCCAACTCGCGCATTCTCATCCATCAGCCTTCGATGGGCGGACTGAGCGGCCAGGCAACGGACATCGACATTCACGCGCGAGAGATTCTGCGCATCCGCGAGATCACCAACACGCTGATGGCCAAGCACACCGGCCAGCCGCTCGATCGCATCGAGCATGACGTGGAGCGCGACTTCATCATGAACGCGCACCAGGCCAAGGATTACGGCATCATCGACGAAATCATCGATCGTCCGCGCACCTAGCGGCGGTTTTACAGGGCTCATCACAAGGTCGTTTATCTCAGGGGGTAGTCGAATGAAACCGCGCACGGGACCCGAAGAAGCGCTGCGCTGCTCGTTCTGCCACAAGTCGCAGGACGCGGTGGCCAAACTGATCTCGTCGCCTAGCGACTATCCGCGCGCTTACATCTGCGATGAATGCGTGGCTGTTTGCAACTCGATCCTCGAGGACGACCGCGGCGAGACCCATCCGACGACCGCCGCCGGCCACCTGCCCAAGCCGCAGGAAGTGAAGAGCTTCCTCGACGACTTCGTCATCGGCCAGGACCAGACCAAGAAGAAGCTGGCGGTCGCCGTCTACAACCATTACAAGCGCATCCAGATGAACCGCATGCGCAACAACGATGTGGAGCTGGCAAAGTCGAATATCCTGCTGATCGGGCCCACCGGCTCCGGCAAGACGCTGCTGGCCCACACGCTGGCCAAGATGCTCGATGTGCCTTTCGCCATCGTGGATGCGACCACGCTGACTGAAGCCGGCTACGTGGGCGAGGACGT
>DCFV01000014.1:6326-6597 GCA_002314435.1 Acidobacteriaceae bacterium UBA1795
TCATCCTCAAGCTGCTGCAGGCCGCTGACGGCGACGTCACTCGTGCGCAGCAGGGCATCATCTACATCGACGAAATTGACAAGATCGGCCGCAAGGACGAGAACCCGTCGATCACCCGCGATGTCTCCGGCGAGGGCGTACAGCAGGCACTGCTCAAGATTTTGGAAGGCACCGTGGCCAACGTGCCGCCGCAGGGCGGACGCAAACATCCGCACCAGGAGTTCACCGCGGTCGACACCACCAACATCCTCTTCATCTGCGGCGGCGCTTT
>DCFV01000135.1 GCA_002314435.1 Acidobacteriaceae bacterium UBA1795
GCGCATCTTCGCCAAGCAGTGGGTCAGCACACTGCTCGAGCGCCTGGGCATGGAAGAAGGTGTGCCCATCGAGTCGCGCATGATCTCCAAGCGCATCGAAGGCGCACAAAAGGCCGTTGAAGGGCAGAACTTCGAGAGCCGCAAACACCTGCTCGAATACGACGACGTGATGAACAAGCAGCGCGAGGCCGTTTATGGCCTGCGCCGCGGCCTGCTTGAAGGCGTCGAGCAGCGTGAACTCATCCTCGAGGACTACGTCGGAGGCATCCTCAGCAGCATCCTCGATGAATTCGCCGGAGAAAATGTTCGCCCCGACCAGTGGAACATCAAGGGCATGGACGAAAAGCTCGTGGGCCAGTTCGGCCTGAGCCTTGCGGCAGCCGGCATCGACCCGCACAAGCTCTCGCGCCACGAACTCGGCGACGCGATCTTCGAGCATCTCAAGGCTGACTACGAGGCCAAAGAAAAGATCCTCAGTTCGGAAACCATGCGTTATCACGAACGCATGGTGATGCTCTCGGTGATCGACGGCCTGTGGAAAGAGCACCTGCTCTCGATGGATCATCTGAAGGAAGGCATCGGCCTGCGCGGCTATGCGCAGCAGGACCCTCTCGTTGCTTACAAGCGCGAGTCCTTCGACATGTTCGAGGCCATGATGCTGAAGTTCCAGGAAGACACCGTGCGCTTCCTCTTCCGCATGCAGATTCTTGGCCCCGACGGCCAGCCCATCAACGCCGCGCCCGCGCCGCGCAGGCCAGTTCCGCCCGCGCCGCCGGTGGCCAGCGCTGCAAGGCTACCAGAGGAAGCGGGCGATGAGCCGCGCGAGATTGCCCTGCCTCAGCGCAGAAGTTCCGCCACTGCCGCCACCATCGACGCGCTCGAAAAGGAATTTCAGCGCAAGAAGCAGCGCGAACTCGCCGTCGCCAGCCGTGCGGGCGCAGGCGAAGCCAGCGAACCCCAGCAGCGCCACGCGGGCGAGAAGGTCGGCCGCAACGATCCCTGCCCCTGTGGCTCTGGCAAGAAGTACAAGAAGTGCCACGGAGCGGAGAATTAGGGCACAAAGATAGGCGGTGGAGCATCGAGATGCTCCACCGCCCCATGAACCGCGCTATTGAGCCAGATCGAAGTTGATCGCCAATTGCACAGTCGAATCGCCTGCGCCGGGCGCGAACTTCCACTTCTTCACTGCCTCCTGCGCCGCAGTGGAAAGCATCTGGTTGCCGCTCACCGGCCTCACATCCGTCACTTTGCCGTCCGCATCCACTGTCACTTCCAGCTTCACCACGCCGGAGACTCGCATGCGCTTGGCAATCTCCGGATAGACCGGCGCCACACGCGATTTGACGGCCCGCTCATCGGCGGCCCTGCCCGGAACCGCCAGCCCGGCCAGAATCACCAACGCCATGGCTCGCGCCAGCCAACCCGCTACCCTCATTGTCCTCACACCCGATCCCTGCATCTGCACTCCTCCATTCGCTCCTTCGCCGGATAACTTGATTTCATTCAGATTCATCGGCCAAAGTCGCGTTCACTTTACGGAGGCGTTCCGGATCACTCCATGGATGCATCCGCGCGCTGCCCTGCTGGGCCTATCGGCACGGAGGCTCCGCAGCGTGAATCCGCTGCAGAGCATTCCGGCCATTGGAAGAGGAATCTGTGCCGATCAGCGAGCACAAAACGCCGGGGTACTCGGCCCCGCACCTGATCGCAATTGAATGAAGAGGATTCAGCAGTCAGGGGTTTGGTGCCGGACCGGAAGGACGCAATCCGCGAAGGTCAGGTCCTGCGCCTCGGAGTGGTGTTCTTCGCGCCACATGTCGAACAGCCGCCCGTAGCTCAGCGTGAGATACGCGCCCGGCTCCACACCCAGCCGCGTTGCCGCCCGGTCAATCCACTCCGCCGGGCCCTCCAGCTCGGCAAAGTTGCCGATGGGCGTCTCATCTACCACGCAGTGTCCTTCGCCGTCGCTCCACTCTGAGCGCCACTTCTCGTAGCGAAACGCTGCTACAAGTCCCAGCGAGCGGAAAATCTCCGCAATCGCTTCGCCGTCAGAAACCTGCGTCTCGGTCTCCACGCGATGCTTGTGCCGGTCCTCGCCCACGCCCGAGTCGGGCAGTCTTTTATGCGTGATCGTCCACTTGCCGCCGTACTGGCGAATGCGCAGAATCTCGGTGCGCGCCCGCATTGAGCGGGCAGGCGTGTCATAGAGCACGTTGCTCTCAAACGACCGCAGCGTCTCCTGCCGGAAACCCGCCGCAACGAGCCGCGCCTCCAGCGCCCCAATGTCGTCCACACGAAACTTGATCTCCGTCTCGATCGCCATCGTAAACAGTGAGTATACGGCAGGTAGCGGTTGCCGAACCTGACCGGCGACAATAGAGATGTGAAGACTCTCCGCCTGCCCGTTGATCCCGCACATCCTGACAGTCCTGAGGCGCGCCGCTCCATCGCGCGGGCTGCGGAGATCCTGCGCGCAGGCGGACTCGTCGCACTTCCCACGGAGACCGTCTACGGCCTGGGCGCCAACGCGCTCAACCCCGCTGCCGTGGCGCGCATCTTTGCTGCGAAAAGCCGTCCTGCCTGGGACCCCGTCATAATCCATATCGCAGGCCCGACGGCCAACAATCCCATGCTGCGCGACCTGGTCGCGGTAGTCCCGGAAGCCGCACAAAAGCTCATCGACGCTTTCTGGCCCGGTCCGCTCACGCTGCTGCTGCCGCGCTCCGCCCGCGTGCCCGACGCCGTAACTGCCGGTCGCCCGCTCGCCGGTCTGCGCATGCCCGCGCACCTGGTCGCCCTCCGCCTCATCCTCGAGGCTGGCGTGCCCATCGCCGCACCCAGCGCCAACCGCTTTGGCCACACCAGCCCCACCACCGCCGAGCATGTGCTTGACGATCTCGACGGCCGCATCGACGCCATTCTCGACGCTGGCCCCACGCGCCATGGCGTGGAGTCCACGGTCCTCGACCCGATGCAAAGCCCCATGGTCGTCTACCGTCCCGGCGCTGTCACCCTCGAGCAGATTCGCGCGGTCGCAGGTCCGGCCGAGTTGTTCAAATCCGACAAGCCGCTCGCCGCACAACCGCCCGAGGCCCTGCCCTCGCCCGGAGTCGGCATCCGCCACTACGCTCCGAAAGCCAGGTTGTTTCTGGTCGAGGGACCAGCCACCGATCTGCCGCGGCTTCTGGCCGAAGCCGCCGGCCGCCATACCGGCGAGCGTGTCGGCCTCCTGCTCCCCGCCGAATTTGCCGCCGCACCGGAACTGACAGCACTCCGCGCAGACGTCTTTCCCTGGGGCCGCTGGTCCGCGCCCTCCGAGCTGGCGCGCCACCTCTACGCAGGCCTGCGTGCGCTCGATGCGCAAGGCTGCACCGTGATCCTGTGCCCCCTGCCGCCAGCCGAGGGCATCGGCGCCGCCCTCCGTGACCGCTTACGCAAAGCAGCCGCCCACTAGCAGCAAACTAAAAGCGGGCCGCACCAAGTGCAGCCCGCTCGTACTGGACACTGACCACTGTCTCTAGCTGAACAGATCCTTCATCTTCTCCAGCAACCCGGGTGAGTGCGGCTTGTTGTCCACCGCCATCGACTCGGACAACTGCTCGACCAGCTCGCGCTGTTCCCGCGTCAGCTTCTTGGGGATCTGCACGATCACGCGCACGATCAAGTCGCCGCGTCCTCTTTCGTTCAGGTGCGGCACGCCCCGGCCACGCACGCGCAGTTCCTTGCCGCTCTGCGTGCCTTCAGGCACCTTCACTTTCACCGCGCCGTCTACAGCCGGAATCTCGATCTCCGCGCCCAACGCCGCCTGCGGAAAACTGATCGGTACCGCGCAGTGCAGGTCGTAGCCGTCGCGCTCAAAAAAGTCGTGCTTGTGGATGCTCAGCACGATGTAGAGATCGCCGCTCGGCCCGCCCGCCCGACCCGCGTCGCCTTCGCCGCCATAGCGGATGCGCGTGTTCTCTTCCACGCCCGGCGGCACCTTCACCTTCAGCTTGATCTCCTTCGTAACGCGCGTCTCGCCGCGGCAGGTGCCGCACGGGTCGGTCACAATTGTGCCCGCGCCGCCGCAGGCGCTGCACGTCCGCGCCACTGAGAAGAACCCTTGCTGATAGCGAATCTGCCCGCGCCCCTGGCACTGCGGGCAAGTGGAAGGACCACGGCCCGAGGAGCTACCTGATCCCTTGCACGTGTCGCACACCTCGAGCCGGCGGATACGCACCTCGGTCTCGGTGCCGAAGATCGCGTCCTCAAAGTTGATCGCCAGGTCGTAGCGCAGGTCTTCGCCGCGCCGCTGCCGGCCGGCACGTTGCTGCTGCTGGCCGCCCATCGAAAACATCTCGCCGAACAGATCGCCAAAGATGTCTCCCAGGTCCACAGCGCCGGAGAACCCGCCGCCAAAGCCGCCCGGACCTCCGTTGCCCACGCCCGCATGGCCGTAGCGGTCATAGGCGGCGCGTTTGTCCGCGTCGCTCAGCACCTGGTAGGCCTCGCTGGCTTCCTTGAACTTCTCCTCTGCCGCATGGTCGCCCGGATTGCGGTCAGGGTGATGCTTCAGCGCCTGCTTGCGATAGGCACTCTTCAACTCCTGGTCGCTCGCTTCGCGCGAAACTCCCAGAACCTCGTAATAGTCAGCTTTGCTCACGTTTGCCTTGATACTCATTCAACTCGAAGGGAAAGTTATTCGTTCGTCTGTTTGGGATTCGAAACCACGCGCACCAGCGAAGGACGCAGCAGCCGCTCGCGCAGCCGGTAGCCCTTGCGAATCTCCTCGGCCACATGCTGGTCCGGC
The DNA here is from genome assembly GCA_002314435.1 of Acidobacteriaceae bacterium UBA1795. Taxonomy (GTDB): domain Bacteria; phylum Acidobacteriota; class Terriglobia; order Terriglobales; family Acidobacteriaceae; genus Telmatobacter. Next base: position 4,790 of record DCFV01000135.1, read on the forward strand.
AGGTCTTCGCGCTCCACGGTGCCCAGCGCCTCGTGGTGCCGCGGGTCAAATACTTCGCCCACTGCCGTCACCGGCTGCACCTGCAGCTGCCGCAGAATCTCTTCCATCTGCTTCACAATCAGCTCCACGCCCGAGCGCAATTGCTCCGCCGATCCGGTCGCCTTCAGCGCCAGCTCGAAGTTGTCCACAACGGGCAGAAACTGCTCCACCACCGAGCCCACAGCGTAGTCGCGAAACTCCGCCTTTTCCCGTTCGGCCCGCTTACGCGCGTTATCAAACTCCGCCTGCAGCCGCGCCACCCGGTCCACCAGCTGGTCTCGCTCGGCCTTCAACTGGTCGAACGCCGCTTGCAGCTTGTCGAACTCCGCGCGCGCCACCGGCTCCTGCTCGGCGGCCTCTGTGGCGACAGCCTCCGGCGCGGGATCCTGCACCGCTTCCACTGCCGTCAATTCTGTTTCCTGTTCAGCCATACTTCTACGCAATCTCCCTAACGCTTTTCCCAGCTTGTTCAATGATAAATTCCGCGGTGCGCGTGGTCCTGCGGCGCCGTCCCGGGTTGGGTCCTTCGGAGGTTTGCCCACAGCCGGGTCACACAACCGGCGGTGGCCCGCCGCGCGCGTCCGCATCGACCGACCCGCCCGGCAAATCCAGCAGCCGCTCCGACAGCCGCGCCACGTACCGCACCGCCTGAATCATCTCCTGGTATTGGATGCGCGTGGGCGCAATCACCGCCACCGTGCCCAGAGCCCCCCCGCCCAGCCGGGCCGGTGCGCCAATCAGAACCAGATCCTGCATGGCGGGCGAAGCCTCGTCCAGGCCCACCACAACACGTACTTCCTGCTGCCGGCCGTCCACGTAGGCTGTCAGCAGGTCCACCAGCCGCTCCTTGGCCTCGAGCGCCAGCAGCATTTGCCGCAGCCGCTCGCGGTCCTCCTCGGCACCGATCAGGTTTGCCATGCCATCCACAAACAGCGCCGGTCCCTGATCGCTCACCGCCAGCGCGCCCTTTCGGCAGAGTTCCTCCACCGACGTCAGCAACTGGTCATAGGCGGCGCGCTCCAAGTCCATGCGCCGCGCAATTTCGGCACGAATCCGCTCGATGGGCCAGCCGCGAAAGTTCTCGTTCAGGAACCGCGCCGCTGTCTCCAGTTCCAACGCCGTCAGCTCGCGGTCCAGCGCGAGCACGCGATCCTGCACCGCGCCAGCCTGCGTCACCAGCACGGCCAGCACACGGCCCGTAGCCAGGCGCGAAAAGTGAATGTGCTCCAAAACCTGCTGCGCCGTACCAGAGGCCAGCGCCACGCCCAGCCCCTGTGAAATCAGCGCCAGCACATGCGAAGTCCGCTCCAGATACTCCGTACTGCTGGTCACTCCGCTGAAGCCGCCGTCGATCTGCTCGCGCCGCTCCTCGGTCAGCAGCCCCGGCACGCCCCGCGCCGCGCGGCTCAGCATTGCATCCGGCTTGGTAATCTGCTCCACGTAGTAGCGGAAGGCCGCCGCCGTAGGTACCCGGCCCGCCGAGGTGTGCGGCTGCTCCAGCAGCCCTGCCTCGCCCAGCGTGGCCATCACGTTGCGGACCGTGGCCGAGCTCATGCCCTCGCGGTTGGCGAAAAAGTGCGCCACCGCCTGCGAAGCCACCGGCTCGCCGGTCGCGATGTACAGCTCGATGATGGCCGTCAGCACCACCCGCTCCCGCGGGCTCACGCGCATTTCAGGCATCCTTCTCGCTCCCTCTTGGCCGGCTCCTTCATCCTCTGTCCCTGCTGCCGGCACTCCGGCCTGCACCCGATGGAACGCCCTAACTTCTCTTTCAACAGATGGTTAAGCCGGGAAGAAGATGGAGGAATCCTCTTTAATTGTAGGGAGCGCGGAAATGGACGTCAACTCGCCGGCCCGCGCTCGTCGCTGCCCCGGTAACAGACCACTCCAGCGCATGTCGTCATAATGGGTAATAGGTCCCATCTCAAGGAGGTTGCCCCCGCCATGCGCCGCGCATTCGTTTCCACCGGATTGGCCCTGCTGCTCGCCGCTCTCCTGATGCCGACTGCCGCAACGGCACAAACGGCATCAGCCAATGAGTCCACCTCCGCCGACGCCGCATGGCAGAAGAACCTCACCGCATGGCGCACCCAGCGCGAGCAGCAACTGGCCGCCCCTGACGGGTGGCTCGCCCTTGTGGGTCTCGAGTGGCTCAAATCCGGCGTGAACACCCTCGGTTCAGGCGCCTCAAACACCCTTCACCTGCCCGCAGGCGCGCCCGACCGCCTGGCGGTTCTTGCCGTCAGCGGCATGTCACCCAAAGACACGGTGGTTCAGCTGCTTGCGCCGCAAGGTGGATTCCCTTCCGGCTTCACCCTCGAGGGCCACGCTCCACGCGAAGGCACGCTCACTATCTCCGATACCCACCCCTCCACCATGGCCTGGCACGGCCTTTCGCTCGTCGTCCTCGAGCGCGGCGATCGCTTCGTCCTCCGCATCAAGGATGCAGACTCGCCCACCCGCACCGGCTTCCACGGCCTGCAGTGGTATGCGCCGGACCCCGCCTACCGCGTCACCGCCCGCTGGATCCCCTATGCGTCGCCACGCGTTGAGAGAATCGCCACCGCCATTGGCACCACCCTCGAACTGCCCGCGCCCGGCGTCGCCGAGTTCCTGCTCAAGGGCAAGGTCTATCTGCTCGAGCCGGTGCTCGAAGGCGACGATACAACCCACCTGTTCTTTATCCTTCGTGACGAGACCAGCCGGACCACCACCTATGGCGGCGGCCGCTTCATGCTGACCGGTCTTCCCGACCACGGCCTCAATCAGCCCGGCGCGCTGGTCCTCGACTTCAACCAGGTCTACAACCCGCCCTGCGCCTACACCCCCTACGCCACCTGCCCCCTGCCACCGGAGAAGAACATTCTCCCCGAAGCAATCGAGGCAGGCGAGCAGCGCTTCAAGCCCTGACGCAGGCGGCCCGTATCGGCCCGCATCTGCCGCGCAGACAACCCGAAGATCCCTGTATACGAACGGCTTCAAGCAGCGTACTCTCGGAGAACTCCCCTGATCCCCACCATCTGGAGGTTCTCCGTATGAAACTCGCTGTTCGCGTTGCAGCGGCAGTGTTCTTCGTCTCCTTCGCGGCGGTCTCCGCCGTACGGGCCCAGGTTCCCTACAACCAGGGCGCGGTCGAACGCGTCGTTCTGATTCACGTCAACTCCGGCCATTTCAACTCCCTGATGGCCGACTTCAAAAAGAACGTCGTTCCCCTGTGGGAGTCTGAAAAGGCCGCCGGGCTCATCGTCGACTATCAAATCTTCCTCAACCAGACAACCGACGGCTCTGACGACTGGGACCTCGGCTACTCCCTCACCTACAAGAACATGGCCGCGCTCAACGGTCTGCCCGACAAGGTGTATGACCTGCGCATGAAGCACTACGGCGACAAGGACACCGAGCAGAAGGTGATCGACAAGCGGGTCGAAGATGCCCACGTAGTCCACAGCTACCTGCTGCGCGACATCACCGTGCGATAACCCGATTCGCTGCTTTAAGTCTGGTGGCGCAATTCGCTCCCGCCGCCGGCTGCCATCCCTGCTCCGCGACCAGCGGCGCGCTCTCCGCGCTGCTTCTGGGCTGCATCTGCGCCTCGATCCTGATAAATTTTAGAGAAAGACATACGTGTTGATCTCGTTTGCCCATGCTTCTTTCTCCGGCCGGGATGCACACAGCCAGGAAAGAGCCATGCCCCTTCTGATCGAAGATCTCCGCATCCAGCGCACCACTGTCGTGCTGCCCCCTGTCTTCCTCGAGGAAGAGCGCCCCGTAAGCGACACCGCCACGGCCACCATCTTCAACTCCCGGCTCGACATCGCGCGCATTCTCACCCACGCCGACTCCCGCCTGCTGGTGCTCGTTGGCCCCTGTTCCATCCACGACACCAAGGCCGCACGCGAATACGCCGCGCTGCTCCAGTCCGCAATCCAGGAGTTCTCTCAGGATCTGCGCATCGTGATGCGCGTCTACTTTGAGAAGCCCCGCACCACCGTCGGCTGGAAGGGCCTCATCAACGATCCGCGCCTCGACGGCACCTACCGCATCAACGACGGCTTGCGCCTGGCGCGCAACCTGCTGCTCGATCTGGCCGAGATGGGCGTGCCCTCCGGCACCGAGTTCCTTGATATGATCTCGCCGCAGTACATCGCCGGACTTGTGAGCTGGGGCGCCATCGGCGCACGCACCACGGAGAGCCAGGTGCACCGTCAGCTGGCCAGCGGCGTCTCGTGTCCCGTCGGCTTCAAGAACGGCACCTCAGGCGACATCCAGGTCGCCGTCGACGCCATTCTCTCCGCGTCGCACTCGCACACCTTCCTGGGCCACACCAAGCACGGCCAGTCAGCCATCTTTGTCACCACCGGCAACTCCGACTGCCACATCATTCTGCGCGGCGGCCGCGACAGCGTGAACTACACCGCCGAGGCTGTGGCCGAGACCACCGCATTACTCCGCGCCGCGGGCCTGCAGCCGCGCATCATGATCGACTTCAGCCACGCCAACAGCCAGAAGGACCACAGACGTCAGGCGCTCGTCTGCCACGACGTGGCCGCACAGGTGGCCACGGGTAACCGCGACATCATCGGCGTCATGATCGAGAGCAACCTCGTCGCAGGCGCGCAAAAGCTCGTCTCTGGCCAGCCCCTGACCTACGGCCAAAGCATCACCGACGCCTGCATCGACTGGGACGAGACCCATAGGCTGCTGGCCGAGCTTGCCACTTCCGTCCGTGCGCGGCGTACGCAAGCCCAGGCCTTGAGCGCATAACTGAATAGTATTGCGGCTGCAGCGCCGATGCTTAGGCGCTGCCCATCACGATTGTGTGCGGGCTCATGGAAATCGGATGTCCGCGCACGCTGCTAAAGCCTGCCTCGGTATACATCGCCGTCAATTCGCGCAACGTGTACGCGTCGCCATCCGCGGTCGAGGCCAGCATCGTCAGGCTGAAAGCCGCCGGCATCGGCGGCGAAACGCGGTCTTCGTTCGGCACAAACTCCAGCGTAGCGGCACGTCCGCCTGGCCGCAGCACGCTGCGCACCTTGCGTAGCAGTCCGATGCACGTCCGCACATCGAAGTGGTGCAGAAAGTTCGTGAGCAGCACGGCGTCATACGGACCGCCAAAATCCACTTCGAACGCACTGCCCGGCAGCATGTCGTAGCGATCGTGCACGCCAGCCTTTCGCGCGTTCTCTAGCGCAACACGCAGCACCGGAGCCCAATCCAGCCCCGTCACGTGCGCCTCTGCGTTCTGCTTGGCTATCTCGATGCCGAAGAGCCCGTGACCCGCGGCAATATCCAGCACGCGCATGGGCCCGCTATGCCCCTCCAGCACCACCGCGCCCAGTGGAGCAGCCATGGGCCCCATCATCGGCGCCATCTTCTCCGCGAACTCCACCCAGATGGGATTCTCCGGCTCCACCGTCCCTTGTCCTGACATCGTCGTACGGCCCGCCCGCACCACCTCCGCGAGATTGTCGTAGGGCTCACGAAAAGCCGGATTGCTCATGAAGTGCGCAATCGAAGCCATGCACGCCGGCGAACGCGGATCAAGAAACGCAGCGCTGGACGGAGTGTGCTTGTAGTGCCCGTTTTCTTTTGCCAGCACGCCGCTGATCACAAGAAAGTCGCACAGAATACGGATACCGCGCTCTGAGGCCTTGCAATGCCGCGCAATGGATGCCAGATCGCCCGGACCCTCACCTACGGCCCGAAACACATCCAATTCGATCGCGGCCTTTAGGGCCGACGAGCGCTGGTACGACTGCACCATATCGAATACGAGCCCCGGGTTCAGCGGGGCTGCCGCATGATTCTCCTGCTGCATCCACGACCTCCATGTCGTACCTTGCCTCGGAAATGTCGATCAATCGGGGAAGCGGCTCTAACCTTCCGTGCAGGGTGCGCCGAGTGTATCACCGGCGCAGCGCTGCGCACCCGTCAAAATCCAGCCCAGGCCGGGGGGGCCGCGCTCCCCCGCCATTCGGCGTTGCTCATACAGCCCTGTGTACACAAACGGAAAGGCCCGCCGAAGCGGGCCTTTTCGTCGCAGATTACTCTAATCTAGTCTTCCAACTCTAGCCGGGCAGGCTTTATATATCTGGACCACGCACGCAGTCGTAGAAGCGCCCCCGTCAACCCTCCCCCGAGTTGCCGGGGGCGCTTCCGAGCACGATCCTTATGCGTGATCGCACCTTCAACATAGGCGAGGTCGGGCAAGTGGACAATGCGGCTTTCGTGGGAACCCTCTGCCCTTAAAGTCACACTCGAAGGTAGGCTGCTCCAGCGATGCCGCGCCTCCGGCATCCACCGTCACGCTGGTCGACGTCGCGCTCAGCGTCAGCACCGCATTCCGCATCGCATGCTCGGCAACCGTCACCCGCAGGTCCGTTACGCGATACGACTGGAACCCATCCTTGGCGATCTCCATTACGTACGTTCCTGGCTGCACTGATGGAAACTCGTACACGCCATCGCCGTTGGTCTGCGTCTCCAACTTCGTGCCCGTGCCGCCATTCGTCAGCGTCACCACGCAGTCTGGAATCACCGCGCCTGAGACGTCTGCCACCACGCCGTCCATCACCGACGCGCCCGACTGCCCCATCACCCTCTGCGTAAACTGGCCAAGAAAAAATGCCGCAAGAAGAACTACGACTGTGAATCTCCGCATCTCCGCCTTCCGTTCTTTATCTGGCGCGAACGCAGCGACTCCGCGCAGAATCACAGGAAGCCTACGCGGAAAACCACGTCTGCACATCGGCGGATGGATGCGGTCAGGATTCATCCTTAAGTTGCAGATAAAATGCGATTTATATAACACATATCCTGCAAAAGGTCGCCTTCCACTTCCTCTTGTGGCTGGTTTGTTGCGAACACGCTGAGTCCCGAACACCTTGTGTCTTTCCTCCAGATTGAGTACCCGCGGCGTCGCCGTATGATGAGATGGATGCCCGACCCAACCATCTTTCTTTCAGCAGGCGAAGCCAGTGGCGAGCACTACGGCGCATTACTGGTCTCAGCGCTGCGTCAACGCCTCGGGGCGCAAGGGCGTGAGGCGCATTTCTTCGGCATGGGCGGGCAGCGCATGGCCGATGCTGGTCTGGAGTGCGTGGTCCGCTCCGAGGACATGGCCGTCATGGGCATCACCGAGGTCGTCCGCCACCTGCCGCGCATCTACCGCGAGTTCCGCCGCCTCAAGCAGTCCATCCGCGAGCGCCGCCCCTCGGTCGCCATCCTCATTGACTTCCCGGACATCCACTTCCGCCTGGCCAAGGAGTTCCACCGCCTCGGCGTGCCCGTCATTTACTTCGTCAGCCCCCAGCTCTGGGCGTGGAAGAAGCACCGCATCAAGCTGGTCCAGAAGTACATCGACCGCATGCTGGTCATCTTTCCGTTTGAGGAGTCGTTCTACCGCGAGCACGGCGTGAAGGTGGACTTCGTCGGGCATCCGCTCGCCGAACTACCCCTGCCGACTATCAGCCGCGCCGAGTTCGCACGCGCCAATCAGCTCGACCCCGGAAAGACCTGGATCGCCCTGCTGCCCGGCAGCCGCGCCAAGGAGATCCGTGACAATCTGCCCGAGATCCTTGCCGCCACGCGCCGGATCGCGCAGATGACCGGTCCGTTGGAGTTCATCGTTCCCCTCGCGCCCACCCTCGATGCTCCCCAGCGCGCCATGGCCGCCCAGCTCGCCGCTGCGCATGGAGCCGGCATCTCCGTCCGCTTTGTCGACGACGCGCGCGCCGCCCTGTTTCACGCCCGCGCCTCAGTCGTAGCCAGCGGTACGGCCACCGTGGAGGCCGCTCTTATCGGCAACCCCTTCGTGGTCGTCTATCGCGTCTCGCCGCTCACTTACGCCATTGCCAAGCGCGTCGTCACCGTGCCGCACGTGGCGATGGCCAACCTCATTGCCGGCAAGCGCATGGTGCCCGAACTGCTTCAGAGCGACTTCACGGCCGCGAACATCGTCCAACAACTAGAGCCTCTGCTACCCGACGGCGCCCCTCGGCAGTCCATGATGGAGGAGCTCCGTCGGATGCGCGCTCTGCTCAACACACACCCGGCCGCCGTGGGGGAAGCGAACGGCGCCATCGGCCGAGTGGCCGATATTACCCTTGAAACTCTCGGCGTTCCTTCCCCTGCTACCGAATCCGTGACCTCCTGAACCAAAAACCTGTAGGCTGTCATGGACGAACGACTGTGATGTCTGCGAGAAAGCCAATGATGAGACGCCTGTTGCTGATGCTTCCTCTGCTGGCCGCCACGCTGGTGGCTGCCCAGCGCCCCACCCTCGACATCACCGCCTACGACATCGACGCTGAGATCGACACCACCGCTCACCACCTGACCGCCACCGCGCAGGTCACTTTCACTGCGCCGGCATCAGCCGACCAGGTGAGCTTCGGCTTCCACCCTGCCCTGCGCATCACCAAAATCACCGACGACCAGGGCAAGCTGCTCACCGGCGAGCGCCTCGCCGACGGCACCCTCCGCGTCGCTCCCTCAGCGCCCTTCGTCCCCGGCCAGCCCGCCCATTGGACCTTCGCGTACGAAGGCGTTCTCACCGGCCAGGAGGACGGCCCCGTCGAGGGCCTGAAGCTCGCCGCCGTCCAGGAACCTATCACCTATCTGCTCTACGCCGCGCGCTGGTTCCCCACCACCGGCTACCTGACCGACCGCTTCACTGCCCATATCCACATCAAGGTTCCCCAAGGCATGAAGGTCTTCGCCAGCGGCGGCAAGGGCGACCCCAAGCCGGTCACACTGGCCAACGGCAAGCCCGGCGATGAGTACTACTTTGACTGGGCCAAACCCGGCTTTCCCGGCACCATCATCGCCGGCCGCTTCGTCGGACCCTTCACCGCCGGGCCCGGCAACGTGAAGGTCTACCTCAGCATCAGCCACCAGACCGCGGGCAATGCCCTGGCCCAGACCGTGGCTCGCCAGTTCGACTTCTTTACCGACAGTTTTGGCGCGCCGGAGACTGCGCACCTCAACGTAGTCGAGCTGCCCGACGACACCCTGCCCGCCGCATGGGCCCCCGAACTGGCTGCCATCATGGGCTCCCGCGTGTCCGACAAGTCCGGCATCCGGCTGCTGGCCAACACCATCGCCCACCAGTGGTGGGGCTCTGAGGTGAGCCCGCGAACCCTCAACGATGCCTGGATCACCAACGGCATGGCCCGCTACGGCGAGCTGATGTACCTGGAAGATGAGAACGGCAAAAGCGCCCTGCGCACCGCCCTGCTGGATGTCTCGGCCGGCGCCCTGGCCTACGACACCGCTCCCTTGTCCACCTCCGGCCGCCTCAGCCCCTTCTCGCCCGAGTTCCAATCCATGACGCTCGAAAAAGGCGCCATGATCTTCCACATGCTGCGCGGCCTCATCGGCGACAAAGCCTTCCTTGCCACGCTCAAGGGCGTGCTCAGCCAGTACGCTGACCAGCCCATCCGCGCCGCCGACTTCGACAAGGTGGCCGAGGCCCAGAGCCAGCAGCAGCTTACGTCGTTCTTTGCCCAGTGGGTCGACGGCACCGGCGCCCCCACCTTCGCCAACAAGTACACCGTCTATCGCCTCGGCAACAACAAGGGCTTCCGCACCATCGGCGACATCACCCAGGACCTCGACCTCTTCCGTATGCCGGTCGAAATCCGCGTCGAAACCGAAGGCAAGACCGAGAGCAAGAAGATCGACGTGGTCGGCACCGACTCGCAATATGTGGTCGACACATTCGGCCGCCCCCGTCGCATCCGCATCGATCCCGGAGACTGGGTGCTCAAGTCCACGCCCGACCTGCTCGTCCGTGTCTCTATCCTGAAAGGCCAGCAACTGGTGGCCCAGGGCGATCTCGTCTCCGCCCTCGCCGAGTACCAGAAGGCCCTCGTCGCCAACCCCCAGAGCTCGCTGGCCAGCTACCGTATCGGCGAAGTGCTCTTCACCCAGCGCAACTACCAGGCCAGCGTCAACGCCTTCCGCGATGCCCTGCGCGGCGACGACGAGCCCGCCTGGACCGAGGCCTGGAGCCACATCATGATCGGCCGTATCTTCGACATCACCGGCCAGCGTGACCGCGCCGTCAACGAGTACCGCCTCGCCGTCCAGACCAACGACAACACCCAGGGCGCCGTGAACGAAGCCCGCCAGGCCCTCCAGAAACCCTACAAGCGCCCCGAAAGCGAGTAGGCGTTACATGGCAGCAGACTCTGGATGTGGCCTGATGATAGGCCTGCTTTTCCGGGTGCGAATCGACGCAGTCGAGAGCCCGCATGGTCGTGATAGGTTTTATGCCAAGGAGATTTTCGGCCCAGCAGCCTACCCGGCGCCGAAGGGACCTCTCGAAAGGAGGCAGCTTGGGTATTTCTAGAATGTTTGGCAAATTGTTTCCACCTTATGAGGTCAAGGTCACATGCCAAGACATCGATGTTCTTCTTCAAGTGAACGATGGACTCTGTAACGACCTAATTAGAAACGAAGCCATAAAGCTGGCCAAGGATGCGGATAAAACCCTGTATTCGATCCGAATAGACCATCTAAAGCCAGATCAACTAGCTCTCATCTTGATCTTTAACGTTTTGACGCGAAATCTGGAAAGTGGCTGGTATCACACCTACCGTGGCGTCTTGACAACGATAGGGCAGGATATGTTGAGGCTCTGGCATATCACCGAGAAAGAAATGATCAACCGCGGGTACTCCACGCCTGAGGCGTACGCAGCTGACGTTGAGGGACTTATGATGTCAATTCGTTCTGTGGGATAGTAGGGCAAGTGGCTGAGGTGCGGGGGTTGCGATGTGAATTCTTCCACTGAAACTGCGTGCCCCCGAGTGCGTGGGTTCGCGCCCGGGAATGCACGCACCTCACTGCGCCTGAACCCCAGTCTCCCCAACCCTCTGCCGATACTGCTCCGGTGACTCGATCACGAAGCGCGTTTTCCCGGCCAGGGCCAGCAGGTCCTTGTCGCCGCTCACCAGCACGTCGGCTCCTCCGCTTTGGGCCAGGTCGAGAAAAGGCTGGTCGTTTGCGTCGCGGCAGGCAAGCGAGCAGCGCTTGACCCGCTCCACAATCCGGCAGTGCGGCACGTAGTCGGCCAGCAGTTCCTCCCGCGCCTCGCGCGTGAGCTGGAATTTAGGGTAGGCGAGCACGCGAGTGAGCTCCGCTGCGGTGTCCGTCGAGAGCAGCGGCACGCATCCATCCTCACGCCAGTGCCGCCGCAGCCACGCCAGCCGCCCGTTCGCGAACAGCAGCGCCGAGACCACCGTAGTTGTGTCGAAGACGACCCGAGGCGTCATGCCTTCTTCCGCGCCCAGGCCACCGCGTCCTTCACATCCTCGTCACGAATACCCAGCGAGGCCAGTCGCGTCCGCACCTCGTCTGCCCGGCTCTCGCGCAGCGGGCGCAGCACAATCGACTCACCGTCCGTGCTCACAGCAAAGTATTCGACATTCCCGAAGCGCTCCACCACAGCCTTCGGCAGCGTGATCTGGTTCTTGACTGTCTTCTTGGCAAGCATCGCGCCCCTCCGATAACAAGGAAACAAGGAAATCTTACCAGCAATCCGTGTCCGGGCTCAAACTCTATTGTCGCCCTGCAATACGAAGGGCTGGCCCACGGGCCAGCCCTTCTTCCTTTCGTTATCGTTAGATTCGGTCAGTTATTTTCGGTCTTGCCCCGCGACAGCACCTCAATCGTCACCGGCGCCAGCCCGTCCTTGGCCATATCCAGCTTCTTTGCCGCTGCATACGACAGGTCGAGTACCCGTCCTTCGTACAGCAGCCCCCGGTCGGTGATTCTCACCACCACCGACTTGTGATTGGTCTGGTTGGTCACCCGCACCTTTGTGCCGAATGGCAGTGTCGGGTGGCACGCCGTCATGGCGTACATGTTGTACCGCTCTCCGCTTGCCGTCAGGCGTCCGTTGAACACTGTCCCATACCAGGACGCGATGCCATGTAGTAGATCCTTCGGCATCTGGCGTTCGCTCGCCGCCGGGGTCGCAATCACCGGCGTCGCGCCTGTGGCCGGACTAGTGATAGCCGGCCGCGACAGAAGCGCATTTGCTTGCACGGGCTTGGTCCAAACCGTAAGCACCGCACAGGCCAGCGCAACACAGGACGCACCCACCAGCAGCCAAAACTGCACAGGCGCGTTCCGGTTCACTTTGCTTGCGTTTCGTCTCATAAGCATTGGTCCATTTTACTAGTTGGATACTAGTAACCTCAACCATTAACTGGAGATACAACGTTTTCTCGTTGAGAATTCGCGCCGTTTTGCCGGTATTACCCGTTAAGTCCTTGCCTGAGAGCAACCTGCAAAATGCACCGTAAATGGTGCAAAATCATGCTTTTCCGGGTTTGTGAGGCCATCTGCGCTCGAGGGAGGGGGTAAAGGCGCAGCAGCTAGGTTGGGGCCTGTCGAGACGTTGGCCCACGAACCAGCAAAGGCTAGCACGCACTGCCGGCCTCCGCCACCTGAAACTGCTGTGCAAAAGCATTTTTCTTGATGTCCACCTGCGGAATTCTCCGCCGAGTTTGCAGAATAATCCGCACATCCTGCTAGCCTTGTTCCCAAAGCAGGCGGCTCTCCGCCAGCACGCACTCACTTCTGAAACACGCATGCCACCCGGACCGGGTGGCTTTTCTTTTTGCACGCAGGTTTGGGAGGAAGCACACCATGAAGCTCAGCGCAGCAGGTCTGGACCTCGTCAAGCGCAGCGAGGGATTTCGCTGCCACGTCTACTTCGACGCCGCCGGCTTTCCCACCATCGGCTACGGCCACCGCCTCGAGCCCACCGAGCACTACCCCGACGACATCACCGAAACGCAGGCTGAGGTCATTCTGCTGTGGGACGTGCGCGAGGCCGAGATGGCAGTCGAGCGCCTCGTTCGTGTGCCCCTCACCCAGGGCCAGTTCGATGCTCTGGTGGATTTTACCTTCAACCTTGGTTCGGCACGGCTAGCCTCGTCCACGCTGCTCAGGGAGCTGAACGCCGGCCGCAGTGACTTGGCCGCCAGTGAACTGCTTTGCTGGGACCACAGCGGGGCCAAAGAGCTGGAGAGTCTGAAAGCGCGTCGCAAGGCCGAGTATGCACTTTGGGGCGCGACCGGGTCGAGCCAGGCCGCCGCGTAATCTTCAAGGGCGTCCCCCCCCGGGGGGGGGACGCCCTATGCGCGCCAACCGGCCCTCAGAGTTCGGATATTTCCAGCCGTTCCTCGGGCTTCAGGTAACCCTTGCGCCGGAACCAGTCCTCCATGGCCGGCTGCAGAAGCGCGAGCGGCACGCGATGGCCAGCCTCGAGCAGCCCGTCGGCCACCGGCAACGTGTCGTCGAAGATGGCGTCGTTGGTGAAGTTGCGCATGGCAAAGTTGTCGATCCAGCGCAGCGGGCAGGCATGCCGGGAGCCGCTCGCATCCAGGCGCTCAATGGAGAGCTTGCGGACGAACATGCTCTCCATGGTAAGGCTGCCGGTGGGCTAACGGCCGGCTCATTCCGCGAGCCGGCCCGACTCTCTTCCATCATGCGACACTACATCTCCGCCGGAGCTGCCACCTTTCCGTCCTTTGACTGCGTCTCCACGCGGAAGCGCTTGTAGTCGGAGTCGCGCTCGGAAAAGTGCTGGCGCACGCTCTTGAGCAGCAGCACACGGGCCTGCACGGTGCCTTCAGCGCCTGTAGGCAGCCACATCTCCCCATTCACCAACTCCTGGTCAAAATGAAAGTTCGAGCCCTTCTGGATATTGGCGAACAGCCCGCCGGCCACGTGGAAGTTGTCCACAAAGCTCACATCGAGATGCGCTACCCGACGGTCAGCCTCATCTATCCAGAGGGTACCCTGCAACTTCTTGGAGGCGTCTTCGGCCAGCCCATGCGTGTGCGCGTCCTTGCGGCCCACAAAGTCGAACACAATGGTCGACCGGCCGCGAAAGTTCACGCGTCGCTCGTTGCGCACATCCATGATGTCGAGCAGCCGGGTCACGCTCACGCTCGGCCCTTCCAGCGGCTGGCCACGCGGCGTCTTCTCCGCCTTTTCCACCAGTTTGGTAACTCGCTCGGTCTCCTTCTGCTGGTCGTGGTCGTTGAGCGGCTTGCCGTCCTTTTTCACGGTGCGCTCAATCAGGTGGCCGTTCACAAAAAAGTCTTCCGCTTCCCTGGTCGCGGTCTTTGTCACGCGCCCGCTCGCATCCAGATCCTGCACCGTCTGCAACGCAGAAAAGGTATACGACTCGCGCAGCGCGTCCAGTTGGCGCTGATGCTCCTGCACCTGCTGCATCAGCTGGCGAATGTCGGGCAGCGGTGCAGCTACCTGGGCCACCGCCAGCATCCACGCCAGCAAAGGTGCAAGGTAAAGCAAACCGAAGATGCGCATGGATGCGACTTTCATCTGGGAGTCGTGTCTTTCGTAAGAGGGAACATTCGCAGAACGGTTTTCTCTCTTGCCGTCATGCTATAACCTGAAGACGAGAAGCCCGGGCCCAGGCAAAGTTTCCCCAAAGGAGCCGGACCATGTTTCGCTTGATTATTCAGTGGCTGTTGAGTGCCATCGCGCTGTTGATTGTCTCGCGCGTGGTACCCGGCTTTTACATCAATGGCGGCCTGCAGGCTGCGTTGATTGCCTCCGTGGTGATCGGCCTTCTGAACGCCACGCTGGGTGCTGTGCTCAAGGTCATCACCTTTCCGCTGGCAATCGTCTCCTTCGGCATTTTTCTGCTGGTCATCAACGCAGCCATGATCCTGCTGGCATCGGACCTGGTGGGCGGCTTCTACGTAGCGGGCTGGGGTCCGGCGTTCTGGGGCTCGGTCGTGCTATCGGTTCTAAGCATGATCATCCGGTTCGCGGCCAGGGAATAACCACGCTACGGCTGCGTGGAACGCGCGGTGCGGCGATGCGCCGGCTTCTTCGCTGAAGCGCTCTGAGGCGCCGTAGCAGAGCTCTGCGGCACGGCTGCCTGCGCAACTGAAGGCGCGTTCAGCGTCTGCGGCGTGCGCATGGCGCCAGCGCTCGAAAAGCCGCCGGAACCGGTGACGCGCGGCAGTTCCACCACCTTTGGCCCGGCCGCTTGCGGCACGCGCGAGTAAATTGCCCAGCCGCCACCGGCCACAACGCTCACAATCGCCGCAGCAGCAACGCCGCGCATCCACGAGCGCAGTGGTTCGCCGTTTTGCACCGGCCAGGCCAGAATCTTCGTAGAAACAGGCGCCGCCTTGAGCACTGTATGGATGCGCTCTTCCAGTCCGGCGGGCGCGGGCAGCTCAGCCAGCAGTCGCAGCGTCTCTTCAGCTTCGATGTTGCTCGAATTGGGTTGGATCGGAATCGGCTGAATCATTTCACACCTCTCGCGTGGTGCAGTAGGTCGGCCATCAGGTTGCGCGCACGGAAAAGGCGCGAGCGCACGCTGGACTCGGTAATCCCGAGCACCGTGGCGATCTCCACGCTGGAAAGCTCTTCGAAGGCCGAAAGCAACATCACTTCTCGTTCCTTGGCCGGCAGTTGTTCCACGCACTCCAGCACGCGCGTATGATGCTGCGCTGCGGCGGCGCGTTGTTCCGCGCTCAGTCCGTGCGCGGGCAGCACACGTGCCAGGTCTGCAATGTCGTCGGTTTCCGGACGGGTCTTGGCGCGGCGTTTGCGGTCCAGAACAATGTTCCAGACTATGCGGATCAGCCACACGCGGTGGTCGCGCACCTCGCCCAGCGTGTCGCGGTGTCGCAGCACGCGCAGAAAGGCTTCCTGTACGGCATCTTCGGCGTCGGCTGCGTTGCGCAGGACGGAGAAGGCCACTCGATACAGTGTCGACGCATACTCGTCAACCAGCGCAGCGAGCGCGGCTTGTTGATCGTGCTGGCGGGTCTGGTCGCGCACGGCGCCTGGGGCAATCTCCATCCAACCTGCGAATACGGACTGGCTAGCGCTCATCAAACACAAGACGCAGCCGCCCGGGAAAATGCTCAGGCGCCAGGCGAAAGCTGCTTACTGGTTGTTGCTGCTCAGCTTCTGCGAAGCAATGGAGCCGGCGGCGCCATCCTTGTCAGTATCCTTCACCCGTGCCCACAGAGCGCGCGCCTGATCCTGCTTGCCGGTGGCGGCATACAGATCCGCCAGGTCCAGCTGCGCCGCAGCCGCTGAAACGGTAATTGAAGGCTTGGCGATGAGGCCGTTGTAGAGGTCGATGGCCTCCTGATCGCGGCCGCTCTGGTGATAGAGGCCAGCCAGCGCCAGCTTGGCCAGGTTGGCCACGCCACGATCCCACGATTCCGAGGCCTTCTTCAACTCAGTCTCAGCGGGGCCGTTCTGCCCCAGTTCGGCGTAAGTCACGCCGGCAAAGTAGTGGGCCTTGGCGGCCTGCGGCAGCCATCTGTATTGGTCGGCCACGGACGCGAACTGCTGGTTGGCGGCCTTCGAGCGCTCAGCGGAGGTGGCGTAAACGCCCTTCATCTGCGGAGCGCCGGGCTCAGCCAGCGGAGACGAGTAGGTGTCCAGCGCTGCGCCCAGGGCCTCATCAGCCGAAACCGAACGCCAGGCGCGGAAACCCAGCAATCCGCCCAGTACAACCACCACTGCGGCCACGATAAGAGTTGTACGCACCACACCGGAGCGATGGCCGCTGAGCCAGGTCACGCTGCTCTGCGTAGCCTGTGCAAATTTGTCGCCCTTCAGGGCATGACGAGTTTGAGTATCCACGGAGTCTATTGTCCTTCGTCGAATGACTTGCAGGCGGGCCCGTAGAGGTGGGTTCGCAACAACTGCAACCCATCCAGTCTATCAGCGGCCTCAAAGGAGCGTCCACCCGCAGGCGTGCTGCTGCTGCCGCCCCGGGGAATTTGGCAGCAAATCCGCCGACGGCTCAGCGCGGCTCAAAGGGCCGGAGTGAGGACCGCAGCGCACGGATGCGCTGGATGGCACTGGAAACCGTGTCGTGCTCGCTCACTTCGGCAAAGCCCTTGTCGACCAGGAGCATGCCGCGGGCTTCGGCTTCACGGCCGATCTGATCGGAGACGGTTACGGTCAATTGCATGCGCAGATCCATCTTGCACTGCTCTTCGGTAGTTGGAGGGGAAGCAACAGCTTTGCGCAGAATTGATCCAACTTCGAAGGAATTATCTCGAAGACTACGCAGGGCAGGAGCAGCGGCTTGCTCCGCGAAGCGCGGAACGATAGGCTAGATGCATGTACGAAGAGTTCCACGTAACCGACCGCTGGAGCGGCGAAGACCTGCACTGCCGCTGGAAGGCCAACATTGTGGCCATTGCCACCCGCCACGCCGACGCCGTGGACGTGCGCTTCGACGTGAACGAGCGGCCGATGTGGATTGCGCTGCCCTGCGACGCCTGGCTGGAGCAGAAAAAACGCACCGGCATGGTCATCACCGACCAACTCGCCGCGCAGATTGCCGGGCGCTACCTGAAGCAGATTGTGGAAGAAGGCTACGACGCCCGCCGCGAGGTCTACACCATGAGCGTGCCCGAGGTGCTGGAGCACCTGGACGCCGTGGTGAACGAAGCCAAGAGCCAGGGCGCCATGCCGCGCCTGCCGGTCGGCATCGACGGCTAGCGCCGCTCTGGCGGGTGAGAGCGAATTTCGTCGAGCAGCTGCTGAGCCCGCAGAGAACCACTTCGCGCAGCCTCATTCAACCAGTACTCCGCTACAGCGCGATTCTGCGGAACCCCGTTCTTTCCATAGAGCGCGTAGCGGCCGAGGACGAACCGGAAATCGTAATCGCTATGGTCTCTGACGGTCCGGTAGGTGGCTATGACCCTCTGGTACAACACACTGTCTTGGGCGGCGGCATGCTCCATGCTGAAGGCTTCGCGTAACTGCACATCGGGGTCGTCCTGATCCATGGCAGCGAGTGCAGCCGGCGACGGATTGCGCAGCGGATCATCTTGTACATAGTAGGCGCCGTTGAGCGCATGAGTTTTCAGCAATCCGTGGTAGGAGGATTCCGCCTCCGCCCTCTGCTGCGGGGTCATCGACGACGTCATTGCCGCAAGCAAAGACTTATCTGCAAACACCTTCTGCGAATTTAGGCGTGTCCAGGCGACTGCGTCGTAGCCGGTAAAGTCGCGTGCATTCCCCGCGTTCAGTGCCTGCACGTAAAAGTGCTGCGCGTTGTCGATGTTATAGGCAGCGGCACGCTCGCAGTTCCGCAGCCACATGGCCTTGTCTGCGGGAAGATCGTCGTTGCCAATGTCGTATTCAACCGCACTTTGATATTCCTTTTGCCCTAGTAGCTCCTGTGCAATCATCCGCGCCCAAGTCATGTTTCGCGCGCGCCCCTCCTCATCACTCCCCTCGCTGTAGATCCCGTCGATGACGAAATTGCCGAGTTCGAGTTGAGCCCGCCGCGCCTGGGGCTGACCAGGGTCTTTCAGCAGCTTGAGATAGATTGCCGTTGCTTTCGGATGGTATTTGCTTTCGACAGACTTGTCGGCTTCGGCTGCAGCTTTGAAGGCTTCAGCAAGGTCAAAATAGTCCTGCGGTCTGCCTGCCGCAGAATACCAACGCTCAACGGCCGCTAAGTTCGCCGGCAGGTATCCTCTGGCATAGAACATACCCACCATTCCCTTTTCATCTGTATCGGTTGCACCGATCTGAAACATCTGCTCGGCTTTTGCTGGGTCCTGGGGTACACCGAGGCCTTGCATATATTGAAGACCGAGCTCCCATGCCGCATCTTTGTCGCCACTAGCCAGGAGCTGGAGATTCACTCTGGCGATGTCCTCATCCGTAATGGCCGTAGTGTCACCGTTCGCTGGCCCGATTGCATAACCACCGATTGGGTGAGGAGCTTGTGCATGAACAGGTATGCCACCGACTTCCAACACGAGACAGAAAACACAAAGCATCCATAAAGCAAGTGGTCTTGACAGGATCATGGCCACAACTCTATCAAAAGCAGGAACGACGGTTCAGAAAGGTCCGCGCTGAACACAAAAAGCCAAGCCCGAAGGCTTGGCTTTTTGTGTTGAATTATTGCCGGCGATCACCTAATCTCCCACACAGTCGCCCGTGCAGTACCATCGGCCCAGCGAGGCTTAACTTCCGTGTTCGGGATGGGAACGGGTGATCCCTCGCAGTATGGTCACCGGCAAACTTGAGAGCGCCTGGCGGGTGGTTGCCCGCAGCCTGTCGCGGCGTCTGGTTTGTCCCGGAAGGTTTCGCCCGGGCCGAGCAGGAACGCGAACTGCAATCTAGCGCCACAAAATTTGAAAGCAGAGGTAGTTGCAACGAAATTGATTGGCGACAAGGCCTGAAGAATGTCCGCTGTACTGCGCGGAGTTAATTCTATGGA
>DCFV01000075.1 GCA_002314435.1 Acidobacteriaceae bacterium UBA1795
CTGGTCCGCGTGCCGTTGCTGCCGGCTTTGGATGCATGGTTGCCGTTGCTTTTGCCGTTCGCGCTCTTGCCCCAGCGCGAAGTTCCGCTCGCACTTGCGCTGCGCGAATCGGACCCATGCCGCGTCGTGCTGCGGCTGCCGCTCGAGGACGCAGTCCCAGGGCGGCTGGTTCCCGGCTTGCGATCTCGCACATGCGGAGCAGGCCGGCTGTGCGGACGAGCGCCTGCTGCCTTGCCCGCTGCGGCGGGCTTGCGCACCGGTGTCCGCGGCGCATGCGATTCAGCCTTTGGCTCCTCAGGGCGCGCTTCGCGCACGTGGGCTGCGGGAGCTGGCGCGGGCGCAACCGGAGGCACCACAGGCCGGGCCATTGGAAGCTCCGACACGTGTTCTTCCCGATCAAAGTTCGAATAATAGTAGCCGGGCGTCGACAGCGATCCGCCGAACAGGACGTTGGCCGCCGGAAACTCCGGCAGCGTGCCCGCCACATAGAAGTGCGGGGAGTGGCCCAGCGAAATGGTGTGCACCTGCCGCGTGGCCACCAGGCCGCGCAAAACCTCGCGCACCTTGCTCCGCGCCGTCAGAGGCGAGAGGAAGAGTTCCACGTCCTCCATGCTGGCCGCGATCACCGCCTGCAGGTAGATGGAAGCAAGCACGGAGATGGCCGTCACCTGCGACGTTGACGCGCCTTCGGCGATAGCTTTCTGGAATCTATGCTTGAGCAGTTGCCACTTGGCCGGCTGGCCGGGAGCTGCAATCACCGGAACAATTCTGAGCTGCTGCCAGAGCTCGGTAATGGCACGCACCACCGCAGACTCGCTGACCTCGCGGCCCAGTCCCTGCTTCAGTTGAGAAATGGTCTGGTCGCCTGTCTCCAACAGCTTGTAAGCCTGCACCGCCAGCTGAGACACCGCCCGCGAGCCGGTCAGCTGCGGACTGCGCCGCCAGTCACGATCCCCGCGCAGAGCATAGACATACGGAAGCACCCAACTGGCAACCACAAAGTCCGGGTGCTCGCCAGGCTGGCCCTGCAGATTCAGCCGCACGGCCACATCCTGCAGCTCCAGCCGCACCAGTAACTCCTCGGCAGCTGCAATCTGGCGCGGATCGGGAGTTTCGTCCCGCTTGCCCGCAATCGCCTCAACAAAAGAAGGCGCAACAGAGGAAGAAAACTGCCGGCGCGGCAGAAACAGGCAGAGCCCCGTCTCCTCGATCCACGTCCGGGCATCCTCTAAAGTCAGAGTCCCAAGTCCGTTCTGGCGCAGCCTTTCGGCTCGCGCGGCTTCCAATTGTTCCGATGTCAAAGAAAAACCCTCGCTTCCAGGCTGGTGCTGGCCCCGGACGTCTCTTCTCCTGGGAGGAGGGACGTCGCTTGCTTAATTCTAAATCCGATCTAGATGCGATGGAAGGCCCGCTGGATATCCTTCCAGCTGTAAAGCAACGCGATCGGGCGTCCGTGCGGGCAACTTGTTGGATGCTCGGTCTTTGCCAGCTCCCCCAAAAGCCACTCCATCCGCGCCAGGTCCAGCGGCATGTTCACTTTGATGGCCGCATGGCAGGCAATGGATGCCGCAATCCGCGCCCGCAGAGTATCAAGTCCCTTATTTTGAGACACTTCGTCCGACTCTTCGCTGGACTGCTCAATCACCTCGGCGAGCGTCCGCTCCAGTTCTTTGCCCTCCAGGCCCACTGGGGCAGCTTTCACCGCAAGTGTATGTGGGCCAAAGGGTTCCACCTCAAATCCGTTGCGCTCCAGCTCTTCCGCAATTCGCGCGAAAACCACCATCTGAGCTGGCTTTAAATCCACCAAAAGCGGCATCAAAAGCCGCTGCCGCTGAACGCGCTCGACCTGCCTGTCTCGAAGAATTTTTTCAAAAAGCACCCGTTCGTGTGCAACATGCTGGTCAATAATCCAAAGGCCGTCCTCGCCCGCCGCCAGAATGAACGACTCGCGCAGCTGCCCCATCGGCCTGAGCGAGCCCAGGTGGTTCAGGTTGGCCGCCGCCTGCTCCGCCTCCACGCGCGCCGCACCTGCCGCGCTCTCATCTGTGTAGCTTCCATTGCTGCTGTAACTTGGCGAGCACGAATCCCTCTCTTCCGCCATGGATGGCACCAGCAAAGCCTCGGCCATCTGCCCCAGCCCCGGCCCGTCGAACACCAACCGCCCCGGAATGGGTGCAACGAGCCGAGGAGTCAGCTCGAACGCCTCAGCACTGCCTGTCTCAAGCGCGTCTGAGTCGGCCGGCGGACCTGGCAGAGGCGAAATCTCCGGCGGCATCAGCGACGGGCTGGCTGCGGGCGAGGTGTCCAGCGCCGCCAGAAATCCCGCTGCGGGGCGCGCCTTCACCAGCGCCGCACGCAGGCTATCCCGTACGAAATCATGAATATGCGATTGCTGCCGGAAGCGCACCTCGGTCTTGGCCGGGTGCACATTCACATCCACTTCCTCTGGCGGCATCTCCAGGAACAAGAGCACCACCGGAAAGCTGGTCGGCGGAATCACGTTCCGATACGCCTCGGTGATGGCGTGCATCAGCAACCGGTCGCGGATCAGCCGCCGATTCACAAAAATGTAGATGGAGTTGCGATTCAGCTTCTGCAACTCGGGCTTGGAGTAGAAGCCGCTCAGCCGCAGCGTCCCCGGATCGCGCTTCGGCTCATCCGGATCGCGCTTCCACGGCGGCGGCTCCGGCAGGCCCGCGCGCTCCAGAGGCATCTCGGCGGCTACGGGCAAAAGTTGCGCCAGCGTGTCTTTGCCGAAGATCTGATAAATTCTTTCCGCCGTCCGCGTTACTGGAGGAGCAGACAACAGCGTGTGCGACGCGGACACCAATTCGAAGTGTTTCTCCGGATAAACCAGCGCATAGTGCGTCACCAACGCCGTCACATGCGACAGCTCGGTCGACTCCGCTCGCAGAAACTTGCGCCGCGCCGGCGTATTAAAAAACAAGTCCGCGACCGCCAAAATCGTTCCACGTGGTACACCTGCGTCGTCCACATGCAGAATCTTGCCGCCCGCGATCTCGATCCGCGTTCCAGCCGCCTCCTCGCCCGTCGCCGTCTCCAGCGTCACCCGCGCAACGGATGCAATCGATGGCAACGCCTCACCGCGAAACCCCAGCGTCGCAATCGAGAGCAGATCGTCGGCCGTGCGCAGCTTGCTGGTTGCGTGGCGCTCAAAGGCCAGGAGCGCATCGTCGCGATTCATGCCGTGGCCATCGTCGGCGATGCGGATCAACTTGCGCCCGCCCGCCTCCACCTCCACGCGGATGCGGTTCGCACCCGCGTCGAGCGCATTCTCCAGCAGTTCTTTGACCACCGACGCAGGCCGGTCTACCACCTCACCTGCGGCAATCTGATTCGCCACCTGATCGGACAGTACCCGGATGCGCCCCATAAGGGACTAGGGTACAGCAGGGCATTGAGTGGATCGCTCAGGAAAACTGGGCGCTATCTTCAGCGCCGCGCTGGATGACCGCCATTGGCGCCCCAAGCAGCGTTTACCCCGCAAACGCCAAAAGGCCGCCTGCGGGCGGCCTTGGCTCACACAAATGATTGCGGATTAGATGCCGACGCCGAATTCTGTCGTCTGCGATTCGGCCTTCGAGTAGAAATCGTAGGGGGTGCGGCGGTTGAACTTGTAGCGGCTGCGCAGTTCATAGCCCACATAGACGCCGAGTGCAGCAACGGCCATGCCCACCGAGAACCAGCCGAGTACGCGGAGCGTCTTGCCCTCGCTGGATTCTTCAGTAGAGATAAGGGAGAGGGGTTCAACCGACATGGGGGACACAGCCTCCTTCTAAGATCATAGCCCAACCTGGGTTCGACGCACCCAATCTGTCAAACCTTAGGCCATGACTTCAAACTACAACTTCCGTGGGACACGGTCGGTGATCCAGCTCACGCAAGACCTGCATCCGCTGCGTATCAAAGCAGGTTCGCACCCGCAGCCAGCGAACCTGCGGTTCTGCTACACTCCAGGGCCGGAGGCACGATCCCCATGCCGCCTGATGCGCTTACGCAGCTTTCTGAAGAAGAGCGGCTCTTCTTCGACTCCACGCGCCGGTTCGCCGAGGAGACCGTGGCGCCGCTGGTGCGCTCCATGGACGACGCTCAGCAGTTTGCACCGGGTCTGGTCCAGCAGCTCTTCGAACTCGGCCTGTTGGCCATCGAGGTTCCCGAGAAACTGGGCGGCGCGGGCGGCAGCTTTTTTGACGCGGTGCTGGCCATCGAAGCGCTTTCAACCGTCGACCCAGCGGTTGCGGTCGTAGTGGACGTACACAACACGCTGGTGATTAATGCGCTGCGCCGCTGGGCCACCCCGGAGCAGCAGCAGCGCCTGCTGCCGCGCCTGGCCGCGAACACAGTGGGCGCCTACGCGCTCAGCGAGGCTGGCGCCGGTTCGGATGCCTTCGCACTGCAAACGCGCGCCGTCGCATCGGGCAGTGGTTATCGGCTCACCGGCCGCAAGCTGTGGATCTCCAATGCGCGCGAAGCGGGGCTGTTTATGGTCTTCGCCACGCTCGATCCAGCGGCCCGCTATCGCGGCATCACGGCGTTCATGGTCGAGGCGGGTACGCCGGGATTCACCGTGGGCCGCAAGGAAGACAAGCTGGGCATCCGCGCCTCCAGTACATGCGAGCTGATCTTTGAGGACTGCGTCATTCCGGCCGATGCCGTGGTGGGAGAGCCGGGCAAAGGCTACAAAATCGCAATCGAAACACTGAACGAGGGACGCATCGGAATTGGCGCGCAGATGCTGGGACTGGCCGAAGGCGCCTGGGGCCATACCGTACGCTACGCACGTCAGCGGCGGCAGTTCGGCAAGGCAATTGCGGAGTTCCAGGCGGTGCAATTTGCGCTGGCGCAGATGCAGACAGAGATCGAGGCCGCGCGACTGCTGGTCTACAACGCTGCGCGGCTGCGCGACTCCGGACAGCCTTTTGTGCGCGAGGCGGCCATGGCCAAGCTGTTTGCCTCGCAGGCGGCCGAGCGCGTAGCCAGTCAGTGCGTGGAGGTTTTCGGCGGCAATGGCTTCGTGCGTGACTACCCGGCAGAGAAGTACTACCGCGACGCCAAGATCGGCGCAATTTACGAAGGCACGTCGAACATGCAGCTGGCAACGATTGCCAAAATGGCGCTGCACCAATAGTTCTCCGAATTACTAACTGACAAGTGTCTTTTCACTCGAGAGTTATGGATCAGGCAAGGGCCTGTGCCCACCACTGGCTGGCTGCTGATTGCCTCGCTGCTCTTGCTTGTGTGGATCGGCATCGGCAATGTGCGCTTCAGACTGAACGAGGCCGGTGCAGCGAATTCCACGACGTCAGGCCCGCTTGATAACCTGCGCGACCTGAAGAATGTGAGCGGGCCGGGTGCGGCAGCAGCCGCCCACAAGTAGCGCGCCGGCACGGTTCCATTGCGCGGCTAGCGCGCCATATCCTTCCGGATCGCTCGAGCCCGTCCAGCAGCGGGCTTCGGCATCCCATCCCTCACCCGAATTCGGGTACACGACGATCGGCTTGTCCGTCGCTGCGCGTATCTCGCCCACCAACGCGGTGATCCACTCCGGCGCGGTGCAGTTGATGCCCACAGCCACGGTCTGCGGCAGGCTGGCAGCAAAGGCAGCGCAGTTGTGCAACCGCTCGCCGTGTGCCACATGCTCCGCGTCGCGGCACGTAAAGCTGAACCACGCAGCCAGCTGCGGCCAGGGTGCAATCGCCTCGGCAATGGCGTGCGCTT
>DCFV01000214.1:0-2811 GCA_002314435.1 Acidobacteriaceae bacterium UBA1795
TTCAACTTTTCCCGCACGGAGTGGGCCAGCTTCTCGATCTCGTCGGCCTTGCGAATGACGTTGAGCGAGAGCATGTCCTTGTTGGTCTTGTCCACCTCAGCCTTGAGGCCGACGGCAAGATTGAGCAGGCGGGCGCTGTCGTCAGCCAGCTGCTTACGGCGCGGGTCCTGCGGAGCCTGCGCGTCAGGCGGAGCAGCAGGTAACTGCGCGGTGGCAGGGGTTGCGGACGGAGGTGGTGACTGGCCAGCCTGCGCGGCACCCACCACCAGCGCCAGGGCTACCAGCGCGACACAGCCCGCCACGCGCACGCGGAATGACATTGTCTGGACTTCTTTGGACATCGCGACCTCCCGGCACGAGCCGCGCAGGCGCGTGCCAGTCGCTGGGCCCTGGCATGTGCAGCGGGAGGAAACGGGCCCGGACCCGGCTGGGCACAGTATAGATAGAAAGAGGAGCGTTGGTATGCACCCTTTTGCGTTTGCGGCAAAGACAGGCTGGCTGCTGGAGAACCGGTTTCTGAGCAAAGTGCTGGACGAGTGGGGCGACGATGCCCAGGAGTTCCTCCGCTTCAAACTGCCACACCTGCTCGCGGTAGCGCTCATCGCCTTTGTTCTCTATCGTTTACTGCGTCTCATCACGGCGCGTATGATCTCGGTGGCCGAGCGCCATGCGGCCGGCCACGGGCAGGTAGCGCAGGTGAAGACCCTCGCCGGGGTCATCCGAACCACCGGCATGGCGGTGATCGGCTCGATCGTGGGATTGCAGTTTCTGGATGCCGTGGGCGTCAATCTGGCCCCGCTGCTGGCCTCGGCCGGCATCGCCGGGGTAGCCATCGGCCTGGCCGCGCAAAACATCGTCAAGGACATGCTGAACGGCACGCTGATCCTGGTCGAAGATCAGTTCCACGTGGGCGACACTGTCACGCTCGCCGGGCTCTCCGGCGTGGTGGAGACAATGACGCTGCGCAAGACCACGGTGCGCGCCACCGACGGCACCCTGTTCGTAATTCCCAACTCGCAGATCACCACCGTAGCCAACCAGAGCGCCGAGTATTCGGTGGCGACAGTGAACGTGAGCGTGGACTTTTCCGCCGATCCGGACCAGGTGCTCGCACTGCTCAAGGGCATCGCCCTGGATGTACGTCAGAGCGAAGCATTCCGCGGTGTGTTTGTAGATGACCCCAAGGTGCTCGGTGTGGATTCGCTGAAAGGCTCGCAGCTCATCTTCCCTGTGCAATTCAAGACGCTCGCCACACAGCAGTTCGCGCCCGTGCGCGAGTTCCAGCGTCGCGTGCGCATTGCGCTCGAACAGAACCACCTTCTGCCCGGCGATCCCTACCGCGTCTTCAACTCGTTTGGCACACGGGACGCGGAGGCGCCGGGAACCGCGAACGTGCGCGCACCGGAGACGGCGAGCACGGTGGTGCGCGATCCCACCACGCTCAAGCCGCAGGATTCGAACCCCTTCAGCGGCGAATAGCGCTCAGGCAGGTTCGCTCAGCGCCTCAAGGAGCAGGTTGGCGTCGACAATGGGCGGCAAACAGGTGCGGCCGCGGCAGACCAGCGCCCAGGCCGCCGCGCCCTCGGGCTGCGGCACGTGCAGCACAGACTCGGCCAACGCCTCCGGCAGGTTGCCCTCCGCGAGTTGCGAAGGCGCCAGGCGAATCACAGTCTTGTTCACCGCAAAGCCGGAAACTGCGGTGGCCTCAAGCAGATCGGCCGCCCGCCCCTCTCCAACAACGACAATCTGCACCGGGTCAAGCAGCAGGCGCTCCAGCGCAAGACCGTAACTCCCGGCATACAGGCCGAAGTGCTCCACGATGCCGGCGAAGGTGCCGAGCGTGTCTTCGGCAATCTCACGGAACTCCGTGCGGCCGCTCAATGCTTCCAGGCGCAGCAGCGCCGACGCCGCCGTGGGATTGCCAGCCGGCGTGGGCGAGTCCTGCAGAGGCTTGCGGCGCGCGCGCAATGCGCCCAGCGGCACTGCTCCCGCCTCGGGCGATGCCGTGTCATAGAATGCACCGGCCGTGCGGTCGAAGAAACGGGCGAGCATGGCGTCTGCCAGCGCTTGTGCTGCACGGTAGTAGCGCATTTCGCCGCTGGCGAGCCAGCCGTCGATGCACGCATGCACGGTGAAAGCGTAGTCGTCGAGCGTGGCGGGCACGCATTCGGCGGGCGCAGGCCCCTCGGAGTAGGCAATCACGTGCTGGAGCGCTGCAGCGCCGTCCCATGCCTCGGCCAGAAGACGCTCGAGCGTACGCAGGGCGAAGACGCGTGGGCCTTCAATGCGCAGCACCTGGGCCGCCTCGCAGTACGCGGTCACCGCCATCGCATTCCAGCCGGTGTAGAGCGTTCGATCGATGAACGGCGAGGGACGCTGGGCGCGCGCTGCCAGCAGTTTGGCATGCGCCGACTCAATCAGCGTGTGCACCTCGGTCTCCGGCTTCCCAGTCTTTGCGACCAGTTCGTCGAGCGTGACGTCGCGGTGCAACACGTTGCGCGCCGGGTTGTGGTGCATGTCTCCCAGCTCTCCAATGTTCCAGTGGAGGCTGGCCACGGCAAGCTCGTCCACCGTCAGCACAGCGCGCGCTTCGTCGAGCGTCCAGGTAAAGTAGTCGCCATCGTCGTCCAGGTTGATGTCGGCGTCCTGCGAGGCATAGAAACCGCCGCGCTCGCGGTCGGTCATCACCGCGTCGAACCACGCAACAATCTCAAGGGCAGTCTGGCGAAACTCCGGGCGCACCAGGCTCTGGAATCCGTGCAGGTAATTGCGCAGAAGCTCTGTGTTGTCGTAGAGCATCTTCTCGAAGTG
>DCFV01000214.1:3056-3216 GCA_002314435.1 Acidobacteriaceae bacterium UBA1795
TAGAGCATCTTCTCGAAGTGCGGAACCACCCACCGCTCGTCTACGCTGTAGCGGTGGAAGCCCCCGGCGAGCTGGTCATAGACACCGCCACGCGCCATCTTGTCCAGCGTGACGGCGAAGGCCTCACCTGCCTCTCGGTTGCCGCGGTTCACGGCGAGAT
>DCFV01000219.1:0-570 GCA_002314435.1 Acidobacteriaceae bacterium UBA1795
CCATCAAATGCCGGGACTAAACACCTAGTTCTGGTCTTCGCGGCGGTGGAGGGTCGGCTTGTCGTCGGCGGTGCCAGCCTGGTCGTCCCCTGAGTCCTTCCCGGTGTCGGCTCGGCGCAGGGAGGGTTTCTTGCCGCCTTGGGTGTCGGTGAGGCGGCGCTTGTTCTCAATGCGGGCCAGGCGGGCCTTGACGTCGTCGAACTCGGAGGTGGTGACGGTGTACTCGTCGCGGGCCGGGAGGATGTGGGCGATCTCCTCCTGCGAGTGGAGGATGCGGTCGGGGGTCTGGGGATGGTCAGAGAAGGCCTTGGCGACCATGCCTGGCTTGCGCTTTTCGAGGGCCTGGATCTTCTCGAAGAAGGCGATGAAGGCCTGCGGGTCGTAGCCGGCTCGGTACATGTACTGGACGCCGAGGTAGTCTGCCTGGGACTCGAACTCGCGGGAGAACTTGAGGAAGGTGATAGGGATGGCTAGGCTGGCAGCCTCATAGAGGCCGTAGCCGGTCCAGCCGCCGATGAAGATGAGGGGGATGGTGCCCAGTTGGGCGTAGTTGGCGCGGGTCATCTGGCG
>DCFV01000219.1:864-3476 GCA_002314435.1 Acidobacteriaceae bacterium UBA1795
GTGGTGGGCGCAGACGTGGGCCACCT
This sequence comes from Acidobacteriaceae bacterium UBA1795, assembly GCA_002314435.1. Lineage (GTDB taxonomy): Bacteria > Acidobacteriota > Terriglobia > Terriglobales > Acidobacteriaceae > Telmatobacter. The sequence continues at coordinate 891 of DCFV01000219.1, forward strand.
CATGAGCCATGACGCCAGCCATCTCGGCTTCTTCGTCAGCGTTGAGGATGAGGCCGGAGTTGACGTAGAAGAAGCCGCCGGGCAGTGCCATGGCGTTGATCTCGTCAGAATCGATGATCTTGATGGTGAAAGGGACCTTGCAGTCGGAGTTCTTGACGATGTTCTGGCCGATGCGGTTGACGTACTCTTCAACGACGGGATCGGTGATGAGGTGGGTGCTTTTCTCGATCTCATCGGCGTAGGACTTGCCCATCTTGATTTCAGAGTCGGTGGAGTACCAGTTGCCCATACCCCTGCCGCCGATGTCCCGGTTCCCTACTGCGCTGACGTCCTCAACGCTGCCGGGCTTGACCTTGACGGGCTCGCTGCCGACTTCGACCACCTTGGCTGGATCGACGGCGACGTCGCCTTCGACGGGCTTGGTTCCGGCGTCCTTGTCCTTATCTTTCTTGTCGTTCTTGGCGTCGGTCTTGGAATTGGAGGCCGGCTGAGTATCCTTCTTGTCGGCGGGTGCCTGAGCATCGCCAGCGACCGGCGCGGCGCCGGGGGTGGTCTGCGCGGAAGGCGTGGAAGACGTGTCAGATGGCGTCGTGGCCTGAGGCGTGGACTGCGCAGCGGGCGCAGTGGAAGTGTCAGATGGCGTGGTGGATTGGGGTGTGGACTGTGCGCTGAGAGAGACCGCCAAGGCGAACACGGCCAAGACTGCTGCCTTCGATCCGAACGTAACTGCCATCATTTTGAACCTCCGGCCCCCCGGCGGGAGCGACCTGCGGAATGCTCCGCTTCGCTCTATCGCTTTAGACGTTAGTATGTGCCCTGAGGGCACCACTCCGGAACATGAAATTATTAACAGTCGATCGGGGCGCAGCTGCAGTTGCCGCTGACCTTATGGATTCCAGCTGCCTCTCTTGCTTGGAGGCAGCTCTCCGGTGAATTAGAGTGGTGATCACACCTGCTCGGAGGGTTTGTGCGTCGAGGACTCCTGATGATTTTCGGGCTGGCTGCTTGTGGGGCGCTGCACTTGCAGGCTCAACGGCTTGCGCCAGACGCCAAGGGTGCATTGGGAGCCGTTCTCGCTCCACATCCGCACGCGCGGCCGGCCGCGGCTGACGCCCCGCATGTCCCCAATACGGCAATTGATGCGACGAACCTTGGTTCGCCGGTTCTGCTGACCAAGGGCTGGCGCGTGGGAGTGTCGGCCAATCCAGCGGCGGCGAATGCAGACTTCGACGACTCAGCCTGGGCGGTGCGCGACGCACAGCCGGCGATCGCCGAGGTTGCGGATGAAGATCATACCGCGGAGGATACAGGAGCCGGCCCCCCTGCTCACCCCGAGGGCGATCGGAAGTATCCCGCAGGCCACAAACGGCCTTGGGTTTGGTTCCGCATCCACCTGAAGCTTGCACCGCACCACGGGCCGGTAGCGCTGCTGATCGAATTGCCGGTAAGCCAGAGCATGTCCGTCGATCCGAGCGCTTCGAACGCCGGGTTGGATGTATACGCCAATGGACAATTGGTTAGGCCGGATGGGCCGCATGGGGACGTGACGTTCAAGTATCAGGAGATCTCCCGTCTCTACCGGATAAACCTACCGGACAACCAGACCGATGTCACGTTGGCTATCCGCACGCTTTATGTGCCTTTCGGCTTTACAAGTTTCTTTGCCAAGCGCATCATGCACTTCGGAAATCCGGACGATCTGCAGCCGTTGTGGAACCTGTGGTTTGAGCACAGCGTTCTGGAGCGACTGCCCCGGCTGGTAAACGCGGTTCTGTTGACGGTGCTGGCGACATTTCTGCTCGTGCTCTTCTTCACGCAACGAGGGCATGTGGAGTACCTGTGGCTGGCGTTCCACGAACTGCTGCAGGCACCGATCGGCATGATCGACCTGGCGGGAAGCCTGGCGCGCATCGACCAGATCTGGTACGGGGCCCTGGTACTGCAACTGGTGGTGGTTTCGGCTTATATCTACTTTGAGTTTCTGATTTCGTTCCTGTCGCTGAAGGCGCGGTGGTACACCTGGGTCCTGCGCTTCTCAGCCCCTATTCTGGCGGGCGTGGGGCCGGCCTTGTTCATGCTGGGGAGCCACGACTGGCGGCTGGTAACGGCAATCGTGGTGATCTTCCTGGGCAGCTTGTTATGGATGATCGGCTGGACGGTCTTCATCTTCTCCACACTGATTGCGGCCACCCTGCGGCGCAACTTTGAGGCAGGCCTGCTGCTGATTCCGCTGCTGCTGACGATTGTAGGCATTGTTGAGCCGTTGCTGGCCAGCGGCATGACAGAAGCAATGGGCTACACGTATCGCTCTCCGCTGACGATCCAGGCGGGCCCGGTGCCAATCCACTTTGCCTCGATTGCAGATTTTGTTGGACTCTTAAGCATCGTGATCATCATCTTTGTGCGCTTCCTGCGCATCCAGCACGACCGCGAGCGGGCGCAGAGCGAACTGGAGGCAGCGCGCAGCGTACAGGAGTTGATGATTCCGCTGGAGAAGGTGGCGACGCCTGGGTACGAGGTGGACTCGGTCTACACGCCGGCCACCGAAGTGGGCGGAGACTTCTTCCATCTGCAGCCGACGAGCGA
>DCFV01000087.1 GCA_002314435.1 Acidobacteriaceae bacterium UBA1795
GCCTGCGCAGCAGTCCGGGCAAAGCCGCCCCGCCCCGCCCGCGCACCTGAAGATGGAAGGCCGCGCGCAGATGATGCGCATCTACGTCTGCGAAGACGACCGCTGGCGCGACAAGCAGCTTTACAAGGCTCTGCTCGAGGCCATGCGCGCAAACGACATCGCCGGCGTCACCGTGTACCGCGGAATTGCAGGCTTCAGTGCCCATCGGCGCCCGGTCAAAGACAAAACGCCGGCTGCTACCGTGACGCTGTGCGCCGTCGACACACATGAGAAGCTCGAAGCCATTCTGCCGCTCGTGGACCAGATGGTCGTCGAAGGCCTGGTCGTCTTCTCTGACGTAGACATCATCAAGTACGCCTGGCGCGCAGCTGACACGGAAGCCTCACCCGCGCAGTAAGGAGATCGCTATGAAGGAACAGATTCGCGGACGCATTGTGCGCATCCACTTCGGCGAAGACGACCGCTGGCAGGGCAAGCCGCTGTACGAAGCCATTCTGGCCAAGTGCCGCGAACTGGCAATCGCCGAAGCAGTCGTCTTCCGCGGCATTGAGGGGTACGGCTCAGGCTCCCGCGTCCGGCGCAAGGGCCACTGGACTTTCTCCAAGGATGCTCCCATCCAGCTGAGCATCATCGACACCGAAGAGCAGATCGCGCATCTGCTGCCCATTCTGGATACCATGGTCGACGAAGGCCTCGTGGTCACCTCGCCAGTGGAGATGATCCGCTACACGCAGTCGCCGGCTCCCCCTGGCTGAGCCGGATTCTCGCTTCGCTCCATTGACGACAACGGTACTAATTGCCCCGAAGTGTGAGTTAAATCACAGCCGTTCGCTCAACTTGGCCCTAATCTCAGTGCAGTTCCCGGAGAGAAACCAGTATGAGCACGGCCAATTTTGCACCCCGAGTCGGGCCCACCATCGAGAATCTACTTGCCGCGTATCAGGGCGAGCTCAACGCCCGTGCGCGCTACCTTGCCTTTGCCGACCGGGCGGACGAAGACGGCTTCAGCGGCATCGCCAGCCTGTTTCGCGCCGCCGCACGCGCCGAGCAGATCCACGCCCACAACCAGGCCCGCGTGCTGCGCCAGTTGGGCGCCGAGGCCCGCGCCGAGCTTATCGCCTGCCGCGTGCACGACACCCTGGAAAACCTTAAGATCGCGCTCTCCGGTGAGAAGTACGAAATCGAAGCCATGTATCCGGCGTTCATCGACGAGGCGCGCGCCGCCATCAACTCCAATGCCGCCCGCTGTTTCGAGTGGTCGCTTGAAGCAGAAAAGGGACACGCGCGGCTCTGTGCTGAAGCACTCGATCTCTTCCAAACGAACCAGATGGAGTCATGGATCCGCTCAGCCCGCGACTTCTTTGTGTGCCCGGTGTGCGCATGCACATCCGAGCACAAGACGGATGACAACTGCGGCATCTGTCAGTACCCGGCCGACCGCCTCGAAACCATCCGCTGATCCGCTATCGCATCGAGCGGAAAGGCGAGGCCGGCAATCCTTCGCCATTGAACAGATTGCATTGCGGGCTGTTGGCCCAGCCGTAGCGCATCAGCGTCGGCGCCGTTACCGCCGGACTGCTTGCCACCACGGTTTCGCCATCAATCCTGGCCGTTGCCGCCACCCACTTCCCATCCGCGCCAGCTACCTCGAAACCAGTCAGTTCCCCACCCTTCGCCAGCAACCCATGTGCATGGTCAAACCATGCCCGAATCGCAGCCCCTTGCGGCGTCGCCTGCCGGAAGAGCGGCCCGCTGTACTCCACCATCTCGCCGTAGCTCAGGGCGCGGGCAGCGCGGGCCAGGCGCAAGCCCACCTCCAGCTTGTTGGTAGGATGCACATCGTCCGGGTTGCCAATGTCGATCGTGACAGCCATCGCCGTGTTGCGCAGTTCCAGCGTGTCAACCTGCTGCTCGCGAAGCGCGGCCCAGTCCTCCAGCGGCGTCGACTTGTAGTTGGAGATCTGCACGTAGAGGAATGGAAAATCGCCAACCGCCCACTGGCGTCGCCAGTCCTCAATCAGTGCCCGGAAGATCCTGTGGTAAAGCGGTGCACGTTCCAGAGCGCTGTTGCTCTCGCCCTGGTACCAGATCACGCCCCGGATCGCGAGCGGCGTCAGCGGTGCAATCATTCCGTTCCACAGCAGCCCCGGCCCCCAGCTCTCCAGTGGCGGATGCCACGGAAACTGCGGTATGGGCTGCCCCGCGGCCTTAGCTTCTTCGCGCTGGCGCTCATCGTCCTTTACTTCGCGCTCTGCTCTTTTCCCGCCGTTATCCGTCATCTTGCCGCGCGAAACGAACAACGGCATCAGCGCGGCATCCTCGCCCAGTGCCGTCAGACGCACCCACGACTCGGCCACCGTGCCACCCCACGTGGCATCGATCACGCCTACCGGCACATGCTCGCGCTGCTCCAGGTCCCGCGCAAAATACCATGCCGCCGCGGAGAAGTCCTTCGCGGTATCAGGATTCGAGACCGCCCAGCCATCCGTATCCACATCCTCTTCGGCAAATTGTGAGGATCGTTTCTTCACCATCAGCAGCCGGATGCGCGGGTTGCTCGCGTGCGGCAAATCATGCGCGGCCGTTGCTGCGCGGCTCAGGGGAAACTCCATGTTCGACTGGCCCGAGGCAAGCCAAAGATCGCCTACCAGAATGTCCGTAAAGACGATGGGAAATTCCTGCGCAGCGCCGCTGCCTGCAGAAGGCGTTCCCTGTACAGACAAATCAAAGGGCCCTCCGGCTGCCCCCGGAGACAGATACACACTCCAGTCGCCGATTCGATTCGCCTGCGAGGTGCGCGTCTCGCCGCGAAAGGTGACAGCAACACTCTCGCCCGGCGCGGCCGTGCCCCACACATGCACGGGAAGGTCACGCTGGACCACCATGTGGCTACCGATCACGGTGGGGACATGAACCTGAGCGAATACAACTGCTGGAAATACCAGAAGGAGCAACAAAAATCTTCGGCAATTCATTCATACACCTCAAAATGACGTTGTTGATCCAAGTGGAGCGGCGGTATAGCTCCATCTACAACAAAATAAGACGCTATCAGAGTCTGCCAAAGAGTGTCAGTAAGTCGTCGCTGAAGCATTTTTCACAAAACAAGCACAACATTTCAGCCGTTTTTGGTGTCAAATGGGATCAGTACTTTCTGCACTCCTTTTCTTGCCATCCGTGCGGATCGCCTAACTAGCGGCCTGAGTGTTTTTTCAATTTCACGGATCGAACCAATTGCCTCCGGCACAGGACATTGCCGGAACCGCTTCGTAATTATCCGTTACTCGATGAGCGACCAACAAACCGACCATGGGGAGATGTCGTCTATGCGCACATTACGCACAGCAACGTTTGCTCTCGTGGCCATCGTTCTGTTTTCGATTGCCCGCCCGCAAGGCCACTCCCAGGCAGCCTTGTTGATGGAGGAGCCGTACGGCTTCTTTGGCACCCTTAACCCCACTGGGCACACAGCCATTTATTTCGAAAACATCTGCGCTGAAACCCCCGTCAAGCTCCGCCGCTGCACCCCAGGCGAACAGGGGACGGTCATCGCGCGGTACTCGGGCATCGCCGACTACGACTGGGTCGCGATTCCCTTGGTGCCCTACCTTTACTCCGTTGAGAACATCAATGAGGTCCCAGACCGCGTGGACCACGCCTTCGTTGTGCGCCTGCGCGAGAAATATCATGAGACGCACCTGCTCTCTCTTGGAGAAGACATACGGCCCGGCGGCTTCCTCCATGGCGGCTGGACTGAACTCGTCGGCGTGTCCTACGAGCGCCGCATCTATGCCTTCCGGTTCGACACCACCTCGGCACAGGATGATGCATTCATTGCCCGCATGAACGCCGATAAGAACCACTCTGAATTCAAACTGCTCTTCAATAACTGCGCCGATTTCGCGCGCGTAATCATGAATCACTACTTTCCCGGCACCTTCTCCCGCAGCATTTTCCCGGACGCGGGTATGACCACTCCCAAGCAGATTACGTATAAGCTCGAGCGCTATGCCCGCAAGCATCCTGAAACCAATCTCGCAGTCTTCGAGATTCCCCAGGTGCCCGGCAACCGGCGCTTGAGCCACTCCAACAAGAGCATTGCGGAATCTCTGGTGACTACCGGGTATGCCGTGCCCATCGCCATCCTGAATCCCTATCTCGCCGGGGGCCTGTTTGTCGATTACCTGGTGCGCGGGCACCACAATCTCATCCCCAAGAATCACGAAATACTGAGTCCCGATAATCTGGATGCGTTGACAGCTCCAACTGCTGATCAGCAGAATCCGGTAAGCGCGGGGACACAGGCCACTCCCGCTGCGGTCACCGTCGGAGCCGAAGTGACATCGGCTGCTGCGGTACCGACTCCCGGCCTGAGAGAGTTGCCGGTTGAACATGACGCAAACCCCACAGAGTTTTAAGCATCACGCACGCCTCGATCCTCAATTTCACTTTGTGCTCTTCGGCACGCTGCTCGTCAACTTCGTCGTAGCCATCGTGCTCACCGTAAGACACCCCAGCTTCTGGTCCGCCTGGTTCCTCGTTCTCTCCTTCGTCGCCTTCATCGCCCTGTTCCGCCTGCGGCTCTACCCGCTCAAGGTGCAGGATCGCGTGATCCGACTCGAAGAACGCCTGCGCCTGCAGGCTTTGGCTCCGGCAGAGTGGCACGCGCAGATCTGCCGCCTCAACGAAGATCAGTTGATTGGCCTTCGCTTTGCGTCCGACGAAGAAGTGGTAGAACTGGCCAAACAGGCTCTCGAACACAACCTCAATCGCAAGCAGATCAAGGAACGCATCCAGAGCTGGCGCGCGGACGACTGGCGCGTGTAACTCCCCTTCAAATCCACCCGCGAAAAGAGAGGCGTGCTACCAATCGATTCAATCTAGCCAGAATTCGTTGCCGAATTCTGGCTTTCTCTTATTGTCACTTCGTGAACAAAAGCAAACTCAATAGAAATACGCGCTCAGTGTCAGTACCAGTAATGTGAGCCCGATTGCAATCGCGGTGAAACCGATGATCCGCGAAAAATTCACGAACCAGCTTGCCGGAGCACTGCCGACCCGTTCTTCGAGTTTCCCTTCCCTCGCCAGGCGCGCGTACTCCAGGGGGCGTTTATGCTGGAACTCCTTTTCGCTTTCCACGCCCGTAAAAATCACCATGTCCATGGGGAAGCTGTCGGGCCGTAGATGCGTGTTGACGAAATGGATCGAGAAGATGAACAGAATTGCCAGCAGTCCTTCCTCGCTGTGAATCACCAGCGCGGCGTTGAGCGCCCAGCCCGGAAGGAAGCGCGCAAAGAACGGAGCGAACCACATGGCGTATCCCGAAAAGCCAATGACGATCATTCCCCAGAACACTGCCCAATAGTCGAATTTCTCCCAGTATGCGTAGCGATCAAACTTCGGCTTCGGACCAAGACCCACGAACCAGCGCAAGTGCCCGAGCATATCCTTCAGATCCTTCCAGTTCGCCACCATCGAAGTCGCGCCCCAGAAGACCCCCTTTTCGCGATGGTAGAGACCGCGCGCAAAGACTTCCTTTACGTGAATGAGAAATGCGATCGTAAGCACCAGTGCGCAGAACTTGTGGAAGAAGAGAATCGCTCCAAATCCGCCCACCGCGCGCGCTGCGCCTCGTGCCCAAATGCTCTCACTGAAGCGCAGAGGCAATCCCGTCGCTGCGAGTCCGAGGAAGGTGGAGAATAGAACAGCGTGCAGATAGCGCTGTTTGCTTGTGAAGCGCCGGTAGTAACGGCCTTCGCTGGGCACTTCGGCCTCGGCTGACACCGCAGTTTGCTCAAGCTCAGGCATTGTTCCCTCCATTGGACCCATTCCTGCGCACCTGATCGAACCGCGAACGGATCAGCCAAAGAATAGTGTGAATTACAAAGAAAGTGAGCACACTGATCAGAAGCAGGTTCATGAATAGCCGAACGTAGAACAGGGCCGGATTCAGCTTTCGATCATGCGCATTGGCGTGCGGCTGATACTGCACGAAGCTCAGATTGGCTCCCGCGTGGCATTTGCCGCACGTCGCCACAAGATTGGCTTTGGCAACGGGCGATCGCGGGTCCGCAGTCGGATAGATTTCGTGCGCTCCGTGGCAGTCCCAGCACCTGGCTGTTTCCACGTATCCGCCCAAAGAGCCAAGCTGCGAGTGAAAAGTATCATGATAGGTCGACAGTTTGTCTTTATGGCAAGACCCACAGATGGGCGTCGACTGCATGCGAAACTCGGATTCCGTCGGCTGCAGGATCGCGTGCGCCGTGTGGCAGTCCGTGCAAACTGGCGCCTTCAGATTGCCCGATGCAACTGCATGCCCGTGCGAGCCTCTTTCATAATCCGCGTCAATCTTCGCGTGGCAGGTTCCGCAGGTCTTGGGAATATTCGCTTTAAAGGTGGGGCTTTGCGGATCTTTGCGGCTCAGGATTTTGTGCGAACCGTGGCAACTCTGGCAATTGGCCGCCACCAGGAGGCCTTCTTTGCTCAAGGCGAACCCGTGAATGGAATCCATGTAGTTCGGATACACACTGGGCAGCCCGTGCTTGCGCGCCATCCCATCGGTCCCATGGCAATTGCCGCACGTCTTGGGAATATTCAGGGGGTAGACCGCCGAACGCGAATCTGACTTCGGAAAGATCGAGTGCGCATCGCCATGACAGCTCGAACAAGGATGATCCTTCGAGGAAGAGTGCACGCTGCCCGCCAATGACGATGCCTCATCCGCGTGGCAGCTCTTGCACTCCACGCGCGCAATGTGCTCCGGATGTGGATATTCCTTGATGTCGGCGTGGCAGTTGTTGCACTTCATACTGCCGTGAATGCTCGCGGAAAACGTACTGCCGTCGACAGCGATGCTGTGACCGGCAGCATCCTGCATGGACTTATCCCCGTGGCAGGCCAGGCAATCGCTCTGCGCATGCAGGCTGTGCGGCGCGGCAAAGAGCGCGAGCGCCACAACGAAACTGATAAATGCCCCGCGGTGCCGGACAACCTCGGAACTGGCAGTGAACGATCGGAAGAGGCGAAGCAGAACCTCCTCACAACTGGCATTGAATCGCGCGGAACTTCGCATGCGCAGACTTCTCCATCTGCAAAGAGCTGACACTCTTTCGCTCATACTTCGCCGCAGAGGAATTCTCCTGTTTCGGCGGAAACCTCTTGCTGGTTTTGCTCTTTCGAGGAAAGCCTCTTTTGAAAATACTCGCAGTGATGATGGTCACATGTAGGTCGAATTGGAATCTATCTACAATGCAACGGAATGTGGGTGCGATCACATCCTCCGGCAGGCAAGTGTGATAACCACCTAGGAAGGGTGGAGACTCTTCGATTCGTTCGATGCGCTACTATCACCGCACTCAACGGCGCGAACAGCAATTCCGGTTTTCCAAAATGCTCTTATGTGAGCAAGAACACTAACTTCAGCCATCTCTATTTGAAGTAAGAAACTGGGGACGCTTCGGGTTCTGGTGCTGAACAAGATCAAGGAGAATGCAATGAGGAAGATGACTCGTACTTTGACGATTCTGGTAGCAGGCGTGTGCATCGCCAGTTGCGTGAGCTTTGCACAATCAGCAGGTCAGGCAACTTATAAGGCTAAGTGCCAAAGCTGTCATGGATCCAGCGGCACACCCAACGAGGGAATTGCTAAGACCCTCGGAGTCAAGCCCGTCTCCGACCCCGAGGTGCAGAAGCACAGCGAAGCCGAGATGATTAAAGTGACCGCCGAAGGTAAGGGAAAGATGCCCGCATACACGGGAAAACTTACCGAGGCGCAGATCAAGGAAGTGGTCTCGTATTTTCGTTCGCTGAAGTAGTCCCTCTTCACACTGCCCGAGCGGAGGGCGTTGCGAGAGAAATTCCGCTCGGGCGGTGTGAAAAGCCCTCATTTTTCATTGTGAATCAGTTTTCTTGAGCGCGTCGGGGTCGACTCCCTCTACTTCCGCCAACGACTCAGTATCGAGCGCGTGCTCATGCTTATAGTGCTCCACAGGCATCTTGCCATCCCACCATGCCCAGTTCATCGGATACACATCTGGGTCGAAGAACACCTGGTAGAAGTGCCACACCACGATAGCCAGCGTTGCTAGAATCGCCTCGTAATAGTGGATCGCCGTGGCCACATCCACCCACCAGCGCGCCAGCAGGTTGCCGACCGAGACCTTCGCCCAGAGCATGATGCCGGTCAGGCCCATCAGGACAGTGCCCCACACCAGGGCCCAGTACTCTGCCTTCTCCGCATAGTTGAAGCGCCCAAACGCCGGCTTCTTCTTGCTGAGGCCAAGGTAATAGAGCATGGTGCCCCATACGTCGAACGCATCTCTCGGGTACGGCATAATATCGCGCAGCATGCGACGGCCTTCGCGCGCCAGCGCCAGGTAGAAGACGTGATAAATTCCGGCGCTGATCAGCACTACGCCCGCAACGCGGTGCACAATGCTGCGAACATGCTCACTCATCGCCAGCACATCGGCAATCCACGACTCAGGGAACTTGAGCGCGAATCCCGTAATCACCAGCACGATAAAGCTTGTCAGCAGGAAAAGATGCTGCCAGCGCTGATTCGTCGTCATACGCGTCATCAGCGGATTCTGCATCTTCCGCTTCGCGATCAGTTTGCTGCGCCAGATGATCGCGTTATGCAGGAACATGCCGCCGATCACCAGAATGATCAGCGTGATGTAGATGATCCGCACCCAGCGGACTACGGTCGAACCCAGGTCTTTGGAATGCGCAGTATCTTCCAGATGCACGCGTGCGTAGATGAACTTCTGCGTCACACCCTGGTGGCACTTGCCGCACGTTTCCTGCAGATGATCGTGATTGATCGTAGAGTGGGGATCGCTCGACGGCAGAATGTCGTGCACTCCATGGCAACTGGAGCAGTTAGCTGCCACCACAGATCCGCCTTCGGTAGCCAGACCGTGATAACTGTCCATATAGCTCGATACCCGGTTGCCCGGCACGCCGAACTCCTTCGACAGCCGCACGCCCTCGTGGCAGCGCGCGCACGTATCGCGCGAAAGGTTCTGCTCGGCGACCGGCGAATTAGGGTCCTTGTGCGACTGGATCGAATGGATACCGTGGCAGTCCGTGCAGACCGGCGACATGCTGTTGCCGCGCGTAATCGCCTGACCATGGATACTACCCATGTAGGTCTGCTGCACCTGTGAGTGACACTTACCACAGGTACCCGGCACGTTGAATTTGGAGATCGGCGACTTGGAGTCTCTCGCGGCCAGAATCTCGTGCGATCCGTGGCAGTCTGTGCAGACAGCCGCCTTCATCGAGCCCTTTGCAACGGCACGCCCATGCACACTGTCCTGATAGGAAACAGACGGTTGCGCACTCACGCCGTTCGACTCCATCAGGAACTTTTGCGCGTGGCACTTACCGCAAGTTGCAGGAATATTGAGACGGTTTATCGGCGACTTCGCGTCGTCTGCCCCAACGACCTCGTGTGCACCTCCGTGGCAGTCCACGCAGGTCGCTGCCGGCGAACCGGATTTGGTCGTTTTGGCATGCTGGCTGTGGCTATAGGCCTGCTGCGCGTCGCTGTGGCAGTCCGCGCAGGATATCTTCTTCGGCGTAGCCTCGTGCACCAGCCCCTTCACGTCCTTGTGGCAATCCACGCACGTGAACATGCTGCCGTGAATGGAGTGATTCAGCTTACCCCCATCCACATGCAGATTCACCTGCCTACCGTTGACATCGCTCGTCAAGGTTGCGTCGCCGTGACAGGTCAGGCAATCTTCATTCTTCGGCTTGCGCTCACCGCGCGCCGCACTTGCTCCTAATAAGAGAAGAAGCAGAAAGTTCAGAGCAATAATTCTTCTACAGGAGTTCACGCAACAGACTCCGCCTGTGTCTAATTATGCGGCAGTGACTGCAATCACACCGTACCGCAATGCGCACACAGCCTCCCCTATTCCCAAACGCCTTCCGGCACACGCCGCGAACCCACACACAGCAAGCAACCCGCACGCAACAAAGGACCTGCGCGTAACTTCGCCTTCGTGATGCGAGTCACATGCCGCTGTGTTCTATTTCAGAAACAATGGGTCCGCCGTTTGAGGTACCTTCTATGGCCACGTCTGCGATTTCAGAACCCAAGCTCATGCTCACCCTCCCCGGCGATGCCATTCGTCAGATTCAATGGCGCTTTGCCGATCGCTTCGACCTTCAGATGCTGGTGCAGTCCGCGCGCGGCGTGGCGCGCGGCCCCGTCGCGCAAATGGTAGCCGCGGGCGAGCGCAACAGCCACGAGTGGACTCCGGCCAAGAATGAGATGCTGCTGACCTTCGATCGCGCGGGCATCACCGCCGCATTCATGGAGCCAGAAGAAGGCGGATTCATATCCGGACCAAAGAATCTGGCGCTCTCCCTGGCGGCCTTTGAGCTCTCCTGGGTGGATGGCGGCGCGGCCACCGCAAGCCTAGCCGGCTTCCTTGCCCTCGCGCCCATCCATGAGCGCGGCACCGCAGAGCAGGCGCAGCGCTACATGAGCCTCTCCGCTCCGCCGCAGCCCGGTGAAGATCGCAAACCCTGGCGCGGCGCCTTCGTATTGACCGAGCCCATTCCCTACGTCGGCGTCGATACCGGCATGCTCAGTGGCAAGGTGCGCATCGCCGAGTGGAAGGATGGCTCCGAGCCCATGCTGCAGGTGGACAAGCGCGGACGCTTCATCACCAATATCGCCTTCGCCAACTTTGTCACCGCCGCCGTCAACTCCGACGACGAGCGCATCAAAAGCAGCTGCGTCATCATCCTTGAAGATACGGATGAAGGAACCTTCGATCACGGCACCGCAACCAAGAAACTCGTGCATCAGCTCTCATCCACGGGTGATCCCATCTTCAATCTGAAAGTGCCCGCAAGCCGCATCGTCGGCGGCTACACGGTGAAGGACGGCGTGATCGTGCCCAACTTCACCCACGCCGAGGTAATTGAGGCCGTCTTCCGCCGCACGCGCGTCACCGTAGGACTCATGACCGCGGCAAAGCTCCTCTCAGCCGTCGAACCCGTCATCCGCTATCAGCGCGGACGCTTCCGCGGCGCTGAAGGCGCAAAGCCCGGAACCGTGCGCTACGAACAAGGTATCCAGCAGCGTGAAGACGCACTGCACCGGCTCGTAGACGTGTGGGCCACCGGCGAGGCAGCCGCCTCGCTCGGCTTCGCGGCAGCGCGCCTGTTCGATGAACTCGATCCCATCGAAAAGCAGAAGACCGCCATCCTCGCCGAGCGCGGCGTCACCGGCGGACGCGCGGAACTCAAGGCTCTGCGCGACAGCGAGCAGCGCGCCATCGAACTGCTCAGCCTCCGTGCCGACGATCCACGGCACGCCGAACTCGCCGCCGACCCGCTCGTGCAGTTCGTTCTGAAAGATGCCGAAGCCAACGTGCTCTGCCCAGCCACCAAGCTCTGGAACACGGGCCACGGCGCCAACATGATGCGAGAAGCCGTCAGCCTTATGGGCGGTTACGGCATCACCGAGGATTGCCCGGGCTTCCTCGCCAGCAAGTGGATGGATGCGCAGCTCGAAGCCACCTACGAGGGCCCCGAGGCCGTGCAGCGCCGCCAGCTCACTGTAACCATGACCTCCGAGGTCTTTCTCGCCCAGCTTCGCGCATGGAAGCGCGAGATGCGCCACATTGCAACCACGCACCCGGGCACTGGAGCATGCACCCTGGCCTCGGCCATCGAAATGTGGCTCTGGACCCTGCATTACCTGCAGAACGCCACAGACGCCTCCGGAGGAAGGCTCTACCACGGCCAGCGCCAGGGCGTGACCTTCCCCATGGCCGACGCACTCTGCTGGCTGCTCGCCTCGCGTACACAGATTCTCGATGTGCTTGAGCTCGAAGCGCGCGGCGCAAGCGATGCCGTGGCTGCCGAGGGTCTCGAGGGTACCGTGCAATTCCTCAGCGACCTGTGCCACACACAAGCAGCGCAGGCTGCTGGCGAGGTATCGCGCATCTGTGCAGAACTCGTCTTCGGTTATCGCGAGCATCCCGGCTGGGACGGCATTGGTTGCAGTACCTGCTTCTCCGCCGACGAACTCGAAGCATTCGAAGAAACCATGCCCGGCATCTCCGCCATGGCAACCGACGTAGTGGCAATCGACGGCGCACATCCTGACAAGGCTGGCCCCTGCGCAGCCTGCACCGGCGCAAACGACTTTCTGCGCCTTCAGAACCGGCTGTGCAGTTGCCTCAGCGGCTCACGCCTCGCCAAGGACCGCGCTGCCGAAACCGTGAGCAAGGTCATGATTCCTGAAGCTCTGGATTACCCCGCATGAGCGTTGCCGTTCAAACTCAAGAAGCGGACGCCGCCGTCGAGCGGCAGACGATGGAAATCGACATCGCTTGCGTGGGCTTCGGACCAGCGATGGGCGGCTTCCTGACGACTCTCACAAATGCCTGGGGTGAGAATCCCGCCGACCCAGCCTTTGAGAGCCGCGTGGCGCCGGGCCTGCCGCTGCAGGTGCTTTGCTACGAGCGTGCCGACGATCTGGCCTCGGGCGTCAGCGGCGTCGTTACGCGCGGCAAGGCCATCCGCGCAAGCTTTCCTTCGCTGGTTCCAGCAGAAATTCCCATGGCGACCGAGGTGCAGCGTGAGCGCGTGCTCTACCTGCTCGACCCCATCGGGGCCAGCCGCCGCTCCGCCACCTTGCGGCTGGGCGATGCCGTACTGCGCAGCGCCTGTTCCCTGCTCGGCGTAAAGGACCACGCCTTCGAGCTGCCATGGACGCCGGCCTTCCTGCAGAAGCACGGCGGGCTGGTGCTCTCCATCGGTCAATTTAACCAGTGGGTCGCCTCGCAGGTCATGGCCTCCGGCTTCGCACAGATCTGGCCCGGCACACCCGTAGCCGCACCGCTGCTCGAGGGCTGCGCCGTGAAAGGCGTGCGCCTCGCCGACCAGGGTGTGGACAAGCAAGGCGTGCCCGCCGATGGCTTCATGCCAGGCATGGATGTGCACGCGCTGCTCACCGTGTTGGGCGACGGCCCCGTCGGTGCCCTGGGACAGCAGCTCGACGAGCGCCTCGGCCTGCCCGCGGGCCACGCGCATCGTGAGTGGGCGCTCGGCATGAAGTTCGTTCTCGAACTGCCCCCCCACACACCAGAAGATTCACCACTCCAGCCCGGCACCGTGTGGCACACCTTCGGGTATCCCGAGCCGGAGATCTTCGGCTTCCTTTACGTGCATCCCGACCGGCTCGTCTCCGTGGGCATCTTCGTCCCATCGTGGATGAGCGACCCCGCTCGCACGGCTTACCGCTACCTGCAGCATTACATTCAGCACCCCGCTCTGTGGCGCCACCTCAAGGAAACAACGCTGCGCTCGTGGGGCGCCAAGTCGCTTGAGGAGTCCGGCCTGCGCGGCGAGCCATTCCTAACCGGCGACGGCTTCGCCCGCATCGGCGAGGGCTCCGGCTCCACCAACATGCTCACCGGCTCCGGCGTGGATGAAGCATGGAGCACCGGCGTGCAACTGTCCGAAGCCGTCGTTGAATTGCTGCGCACCGGCAAGCCGTTCACACATGAGAACCTCGCCGCCACCTACGAGGCACGCCGCCGTTCGAGCGAAGTCCAGCGCCGCGCAAGTGAGGCACAAAACGCACGCAATGGCTTCCATGGTGGCGTCGTGCGCGGCCTTATAGGCATGGCATTGGCAGGGCTCACGGGTGGCAGGCTCTCACTGGGTGCGCACATCCCTCCCACAGACAAGCAGATTCACCCCGGAAATACCACCGACGATCTCTCTCAGCAAGCGGCTGCCATGCTGGCCATGGACGATGGCCGCCCGCTGCACGATGCGCTGATGAGCGCGCGCGGCTGGCCTGAGATTCCCTTCGATGGCCGCCTGCTCGTCTCGCATCAGGACGCGCTGCTTCTGGGCGGAAAAGTGCAGGCCATGCCCGGTTTTGCCGATCACGTAGTCTTCCGCGATACCGGCCTCTGCATCTCCTGCAACGAGAAGACCTGCATCGCCATGTGCTCCGGGCAGGCCATCACCCTCGGTCCCGACAGCTTGCCCGCCTTCGAACGCGAGAAATGCATCCACTGCGGTGCGTGCTTGTGGAATTGCGCGCACGCACCCGCCGGCACGCAGAGCAATATCCAGTTCCGCGCCGGCTCCGGAGGGCTTCACTCGGCAGAAAACTGATGCTCCTGCCATCGCTCAAGCTCACTGATTCAAGGAAAAAATATGTCGACTACCTACCAGATCGTAGTTTGCGCCGGCATCGTTCCCGATCCGCTGCAGTCGCTCGAACCCGTCACCGGACCCAACGGCCCGGGGCTCAAGAACGAAATGGTGCTGCCCGCGGTCCTCGACCCCTGGGCCGCCAGCGCTTTATATGAAGCCGCACATCTCGCCGCCAAACTACCCGGTAGCAAATTGTGGCTCGTCTCGCTCGGCCCCAAGGCCAAGTTACAGCAGGTCATGATGACCATCGCGCAAAAGGTCGCTTTCGAACTGGTGCCGATCGACGGCCCCATCGGCGGCTTCACTGACGCCCACGCCACCGCCGCCGCTCTCGCCGATGCAATCGCCGCCCTTCCCGGCCTCGACCGCACCCGCCTGCTGTTGTTCGGCGGCTGGGAGTCGGCCTCACGCGGCGCTGGCATTACGCTGCAGCTTGTCGGCGAGCGGCTTGGCATCACCGACCAGTTCCAGGGCGTCGATCAGATCGATGTCCGTGAAGACGGCTCGTTTGAAGTGCTCGAGCGCGTCGAGGGCGGCAAACACCAGGTATCGACTTGCGCCGGTGCGCCCGCCGTACTTGGCTGGGCCACCGGCTGTCTTGCAGAGCCGCGTAACAATCCCCAGGTCGGCATGGCCAACATGCGCACGCTGATGCCCGCGCTGCAAAAGGCGAAGCCCGCCACTCTCGCCGCCAACGGCCTGCAATACGTTGACGTGCATTTGCCCAGCCAGCAGCGCACCACGCGCGTCGAGCGCGACATGACCCCGGAAGACATTGCGCGCGAGCTTGTCGCGTGGATTGGAGCAGAGTGATGAAACCAATTCTTGTGCTCACGCATGCCGACGAAAGCGGCTCAGCGCTCACCAAGGCATCTCTTGAAGCCGTCACCGCCGGCAAAGATCTGGCGCAACAACTCTCTGCGCCCCTCGTCATCGGCGTCATCGCCGTCCACGCAGTCGCCGCAGCCTCCGCACTTGCCGCCACTGAAGCGCGCATTCTCAGCGTAACCGGCGAAGCCTTCGCGCAAGCGCGCTACGCCAGCGACGCGGCAGCCTGTGAAGCGCTCTGTCGCGCCGCCGATTCGGCTCTCGTACTCGCGCCGGGCAGCTCGCGTTTCGCGCGCATCGCCGCAGGCGTGGCTCACCGCCTGGGCGGAGTCATCGACACACACATCACTGCGCTAGGTGGCTCCAGCACCGTCGAGGCCACACGCTGGTTCTATCGCCAGCGTGTCGAAGGAGTCTTTCATCGCGAAGCAAGCCCGTGGTTCCTGCTGCTGGAGCCCGGCACGCAAACGGCCTTCACTGGCACACCAGGCACGGTTCAGGTGGAATCCGTTGCCGTGGAGTTGCCCGCTCCGCGCACCTACGTCACTGGAGTTCGCGCGGCCTCGCAAGGCCAACAGACCATTCGCCCCGACGCAAAGCTCCTCTTAGTAGCGGGCGCCGGCTGGACCAAGAAGCAGCCCGACGGCCAGGTTCATGCGACAGAAGCCGGCCAGTTGATTCTCGGCTTCCTCGGCAACAGCGGTGCCTCGCTCGGCAGTTCCAAGTCACTCGTCGATCAGGGTGGCGAAGGCCAGCCTGTCCTTCCCTTCCTCACCCATATGAACCAGATCGGCCAAACCGGCTCTACGCCGCGCCACGCTAAAGGCCTCTCCACCTGCTGCCACGGCGAAGAACCGCACGTCGTCGGCTGGCGCTTCATCGGCGACCGCCGTGCCATTTCACTGGACCCGAACTGCGGCTGGACGCGAGGCAAGGCAGACGTGGTCTACATCGCCGATGCGTTCCAGGTCATCGCAAAGGTGAATGAGCTGTTGAGCGTGAACAAGCCGTAAACACTGTGGCGTTTCAGCTGAAGAGTCCGGGCATCACGAACTCGAACCCTACGCCGCCTTCACACTCGCTCACCACCTTGCAGTGAACAGCGAAGGCGGCATCCGGTTCGTCTTCGTCTCTTCCGATTCGCTGCATGTTGAGGCGAACGATCGTGCCAATCGGCCAGCGTTCATCGGTTTGCATAAAAAATCCGGCCACGCTGAGGTTACGAATCTCGTGCGGCTTTGCGGCTCCGCCCGTGAAGTGGTAGCCCACCAATCCGGGCGCCGCCACGCGCGGCGAGCGCCGCTGTTCACGCCGCCGCTCTTCCAGTGTCTCCAGATGGAGTTCAGGATAGAACCAGCTCAACACACGAATATAGAGCGCGGGCTTGTTCCGTCGCTTCTTCTTCGCTTTCCAATAATCCGCCCGCGCCGTATCGATCGCAGACCGGTTGGCCGGATCCAGCTTTGGAAAGATGAAATAGAGAAGCCATACCTTCCAGGGCAGAACCAGCTGCGTCGGCAAGCTCTGTTCAGGCGCGCGTACCTTTGGTTCATCCTCACTCTGCGACAATGGCAATTGCGCAAGCCCCGCAACTGAGGCGCCTTCAACTGGCGTCGCTTTCCGTTGCGCAAGATCGCCATTCGCAGCCGCTCGCGCCGCGCTCGGTGTCGCCGACGGGGACTTAGCCAATGAATCTGGCGCTGCCGCCTCCACCTCGACCCGTGGTTCAGCAACCAGCACCATCGCTACTGATCTCGCGGGCTTCGCCTCCTCCGCTGCTATCTGCTCCTGTCTAACGGCCAGGACCGTTTCAGCGACTGTCTTTGTGCCGCTCGCAACAGGCTGTGGAACCGAAGAAGCCGCGCCCTTCAGCAGCGACCCGGAAGGAAGCGCCGGTTGCGCAGTCTCTGCGGGCCCCTTGAAGCCTGGTGCATCACCGATCGAAACGACGCGTGAAACCTTAGGGTCGACCGGCACCGACTGCGGCACCGTTGCGGGAGCGAACTTGGCCGTCGTCCGTTTCACGAGGTCCAGAGCCAGCTGATCTCCCGCCTTCGTCTGCGAGGCGGCAATCGCTCCCGGCAGCACGACAAGCGCACTCGCAGGCTCACCAGGACATTGGGCAAACATGCTGTCCGGGGAGATTTCGACTGCTTGCAACACATGGTGGCTCTCGTCCAGATACACCAGCCCATACGGCGAACGTGCACGCGCCACGGGAATTCCCTGGAAATCGACGAACCAGAACCCGCCCGCCGCCTCAGGCGCAAGCCCTTCCATCAGGATATGGATCACGCGCAGCGGTTCATGGACCGCGTCCACCGCGGCAAACTCGGCACCGACCAACCGTCGTGTCTTCCGGTTGAATGCACTAATAATCGTCGTGTTCACAGTTCCTTGGGAACTCCAATACACCTAGCCGTAAACAAGGGGGACCGGCCTTGGCGCAGAATCAGGATGGGCCCCAGGGCCGCGCACGCCACCTGCGCGCAGTTTTCCATTGCCCCACTGCTGCGTCAAGCAGGAAGTGACAGGGACGTGTCTCCAAAGTGACTGCCACGCCTCCTTCGCCACACTCCCATGCCTTTGATAAGGCCTCGGCAACAGACCCAACCGCGAGGTCCGCGCGGGCGCTTCATTCACAGTCCTGCGATTCTGTTGTGTTAGCGTATTGAACGGGAGTATCAAAAGCACAATGTCTTCGATCACCTCGTTTATCAAGCATAACTACCGTCATTTCAACGCCGCGGCGCTGGTGGACGCCGCACAGGCCTACAACGAACATCTTGCCTCCGGTGGCAAGATGTTCGTGACCATCGGCGGTGCCATGAGCACCGCGGAGCTGGGCCTCTCGCTCGCTGAAATGATCCGCCAGGACAAGATCCATGGCATCTGCTGCACCGGCGCCAACCTCGAAGAGGACGTCTTCAACCTCGTGGCGCACGACTTTTACGAGCGCGTGCCGCACTATCGTGACCTGACGCCCGCCGATGAGGCCGCCCTGCTCTCGCGCCACATGAACCGCGTCACCGACACCTGCATCCCCGAAATGGAAGCGATGCGGCGTATCGAGAACGAAGTGCTCAAGGAGTGGGTACGCGCCGACCAGGCTGGCGAGCGCTTCTTCCCACACCAGTTCATGTACAAGATTCTGCTGTCCGGCGACCTCGAAAAGAGCTACCAGATCGATCCGAAAAACAGCTGGCTGCTCGCCGCTGCGCAGAAGAACCTGCCGATCTTCGTACCCGGCTGGGAAGACTCCACCCTCGGCAACATGTACGCCGGCCACTGCATCTCCGGCGACGTGAAGAACGTGCACACCGTGCGCACCGGCATCGAATACATGATGGAATTGGCCGAGTGGTACACCAATACCACGGCGAAGACACCGCTTGGCTTCTTCCAGATTGCCGGCGGCATCGCGGGCGACTTCCCCATTTGCGTGGTGCCCATGCTGCACCAGGATCTGCAGCGCGAGCATGTGCCGCTCTGGGCCTACTTCTGCCAGATCAGCGACTCCACCACCAGCTATGGCTCCTACTCCGGCGCGGTGCCCAACGAGAAAATCACCTGGGGCAAGCTCGGCGAGGATACGCCCAAGTTCATCATCGAGTCCGATGCCTCCATTGTGGCTCCGCTGGTGTTCGCCTACGTTCTCGGCTGGTAGACACTTCATTCACTGCGGGGCCTGCTGCCTGCCCGCCCCGCAATTCCCATTCCGATGCAATTCACTGTCCTGCACCTGGTCCACTATAGTCTTAAGTTGGCCAGAAGCTGAGATTGCGCAAGCTGCTCTCCGCACAGGGTGAGGTCACCATGCAACGCAGGGATATGTTGAAGATCGCAGGTGCGGGAGTAGCTGCGCTTGCGCCGTCATCCGGTAGAGCTGCCACCGCGGCAGCATCCAATGGCAACTCGCCAGTCGGTTGGGTCAGCGTGCGCACGCACGGTGCCCTGGGCGACGGCTCCGCCACCGATTCACCCGCCATCAACCGCGCCATTGCTGCCGCAGCCTCCGTTGGCGGCGGCACCGTCTACTTCCCCGCTGGCGTTTACCTCAGCTATTCCATCCGCCTCAAGAGCAAGGTGGCCCTTTATCTCGACCAGGGTGCAGTGCTGCTCGCCGGCCCCACGCCGCTCGACGGCACAGCAAACGGCGGCTACGACGAAGCCGAGCCGCAAGGTGCCTGGGAACCTTACCAGGACTACGGCCACAATCACTGGCACAACTCGCTGCTCTGGGGCGAAGACCTCACCGACGTCTCCATCACCGGGCCAGGCCTCATCTGGGGCAAAGGCCTCAGCCGCGGTTGGGACACAGAAAAGACGCGGCCCGACTCAAACAAGCCCGGCGTCGGCAACAAAGCCATTGCGCTCAAGAACTGCCGCAACGTACTGCTGCGCGATTTCAGAATCCTTGAGGGCGGCTGGTTCGGCATCCTCGCAACCGGCGTAGACAACCTGACCATTGACAACCTGCTGATCGACACCATCCGCGACGGCATCGATATCGACTGCTGCCGCAATGTGCGCGTCTCCAACTGCACCGTCAATTCGCCCTGGGACGACGGCATCTGCCCCAAGAGCTCCTTCGCGCTCGGCTATGCGCGTCCCACGGAAAACCTGACCATCACTAATTGCTACGTAACCGGTGGCTACGAAGTGGGTTCCGCGCTCGACGGAACCTGGAAGCCGCTGACAGACAAGGGCGTATGGCCAACAGGCCGCATCAAGATGGGCACCGAATCGAACGGCGGTTTCCGCAACGTCGCCATCTCCAACTGGATCTTCGAAAGCTGCAAGGGCCTTGCGATCGAAACCGAGGACGGCGCGCTGGTCGAAGACATCGCCGTCACCAACGTGACCATGCGTGACCTGCGCAGCGCGCCGCTCTTTCTCCGCCTGGGCACGCGGATGCGCGGCCCCAAAGACGCCAAACCCGGCGTGCTCCGGCGAGTGCTCCTGAGCAACATCACCTGTACAAACACCTCACAGTTGCCGGCAATTCTGGCCGGCGTGCCGGAACATCCGCTCGAAGACATCAAGATCAGCGACGTAGTTATCAAGCAGGCAGGCGGAGGGGACGCAGCCATGGCCGCGCGCATTCCTGAGGAACGCGAAGCCGCCTATCCTGACCCGGAGATGTTCGGCGCCCTGCCAGCAACGGGCCTGTTTGCGCGTCATGTGCGCAACCTGGAGATCAGCAACTTCGAAGTTGCCGTGCGCACCCCGGACGCCCGTCCTGCCTTCTGGCTTCACGACGTCGATGGTGCCGATTTCTTTCGCGTCCGCACGCCGCAGGCCTCACCGGCATTCGACCTGCGCACATGTCGCCGCTTCCGCAGCTTTGGCAGCGCACAGCATGACGACATCAAGTTGGAGGAAGCCGCAGTACGAAAGATCTGAAGGCGGCGGCGGTACCAAGAGGCACCGCCGCACGGCTCTTACATGGTCACGTAGAAATTCGCCATCCAGTTCTGCAGCAGGGTCGGGAAGCACCCCAGCAGGATCACACCCACTGCGATCACCATGAGTACCAGCATGGTCACAGGATGCGCAGTCACCGGAGTCTCATCCACTGCGGGCATCACGTAGGCACGCTTCAGCACCTGCAGATAGTAATAGAGCGAAACCGCACTCAAGCCCACCGCCAGCGCCACCAGCCCCAGTGCAGCGCCGCTTGAAGAAACACCTAGCACAGCGGCAAACAAATTGAACTTGGCCCAGAAGCCCACCAGAGGGGGAATTCCAGCCAGTGACAGGAACAGCACCAACAGCACCGCTGCCAGCGGCGGGTTGCGTTTCGAGAGGCCCAGGAACGCATCCAGCTTGTCGCTCCCCGTCGCGCTCTCCACCACAGAAATCACACCGAAGGCCCCGACTGTGGTCAAACCATACGTCAAGATGTAGTAGAGAATGCCCTGCGCGCTGCGGTCGGAGTACGAGAAGAAGGCCAGCCCCAGCA